>JAKLKD010000176.1:12621-22616 GCA_023150845.1 Myxococcota bacterium
ACCATCGCCACGGAGCCGTCCCGAACGGCCTCGGCTTGGGTGTCCCCGGCGAGATCGACCCAGGCGGCCTGACCGGCGAGGCCGCCCCCTGAAGGCGCGATGACCGCCGAGGTGATCCCGCCGAGGCGGGTGACCGGCACCACGGAGGAGCGGGGGTTGTAGCCCTCGGCGGCGCGCAGGTCTGGGCCGCGGCCCTCGTCGTCCCGGCTGGCGCTCTCTTGGTCCACCTCGATGAGCCCGACCTGCGTCCAGGGCTCGACGAAGCCCGGGGTGAGGGTGAGCCCGCGGCCCTCGATCCGGGCGCACTCCGGCGCGGTGAGCCCGGGGCCGACCCGCTCGATCCGGTCGCCGCGCAGGACCACGTCGAGGCCCTCCTGGGGGCCCGTCGGCGTGTAGACCTTGGCCCCGGCGATGATTGTGCAGCCCAGGTCCGCCGGGCCCGCGACGGCGGCGGGGCCGAGGGCGGCGGTGAGCAGGAGCGCGGCGATCATGGGGTCACCTCGCGGCCCAAGGTCCAGTCGCTCCAGGGGGCGGAGCCGTCACCGCGCCGGTATCGTAAGACGCCGTCGATGAACACGAGCTCGGCGTGGGTGTAGACCGAGAAGGGATCACCGTCCCACACGGTGAGATCCGCACGTTTCCCCGGCTCCAAGGTGCCCACCTGATCCTCGACGCCCAGGGCCCAGGCGGGGTTCGCCGTGATCCAGCGCAAGGTCTGATCGTCGGTGAAGAGGATCCCGGCCTCGGCCCCGGCGCGGCGGGCCTTCGCCGCCTCTTGGTTGAGCCGCTGGGCTCCGATGGCCGAGTCGGAGTGGATGACCGCCCGCACCCCGGCCTGGGCGAGCATCGCCGCGTTGGCCTCGACGCCGTCCCAGGCCTCGAGCTTAAAGCCCCACCAGTCCGCCCAGGTCGAGACGGCGACGTCCTTTTCGGCCAGCACGTCGCGGATCTTGTAGGCCTCCAGCGCGTGGTGGAACGAGCGGATGGAGAAGCCCAGCTCATCGGCGAGCTGCAGCATGTTGAGCATGTCGTCGGCCCGGTAACAGTGGACCTGGGGCAAGATGTCGCCCCGGAGCACGAGGGCGAGGGTCTCCCGGGCGAGGTCGCGGTCGGGGGGCTTCGGCGGGTCCTCTTCAGCGCCGTCTTGCACCCAGCGCTCATGGGCGCGGGTGTAGTCCTCCCAGTCGCGCAGGAGGCGCTCGGCGGCGAAGAAGGCCTCACGCTGGGTGTGCAGGTTGCCCATGCGGGTCGAGGGCTCGCTGTTGCGCTCGCCGTACACCCGCTTGGGGTTCTCCCCGCAGGCCATCTTCACGGTCTCCGGCGCGCCGGGCAGCCGCATCGCCCGGGCGCCCCGGGTGGGGACGAGGTGCAGGGTCACCCCGCGCCCGCCGATGAGGTTGCCCGAGCCGGGGAGGATCTGCGCGGTCGTCACGCCACCGGCGACGAGCAGCTCAAGCTGGGGATCTTCAGGCCAGAAGGCGTGCTCCGACCAGACCCCGGAGGTCACCGGGCTCGTCATCTCGTTGCCGTCGCTGTGCGCCCGGGCGTCCGGCGCGGCGTAGACCCCGATGTGGGAGTGGGTGTCGATGAGGCCCGGCGTGATCACCCGGCCGCTGAGGTCGATCCGGCGCGCGGCGCTGTCCGCGGGGGGCGAGCCCTCGCCGAGCGCGGCGATTCGGCCGTCTTGGAGCAGCACCCAGCCGGGGTCGTAGGTCGCCCCGGCGGCGGTCATCACCCTGGCGCCGGTCAAGAGGAGCGGCGGGGCGTCGAGGGCCGGGGCCGCCTCCACGGGGGCGAGACCGCGGTCCTCCAGGGCGCTGAGCCGGGCGGGCTCGGGGGGCGGCGTCTCCGGCGGCGTCGGCGGACGGCAAGCCATGAGCGCGGCGAGGGCGGAGACGACGGGGAGGAGCAAAGGGCCGCTGCGCATCAGGGTCAGCATCCGGTCGTGAGGCGTTGGAGGCGAAGCGTCGCCGTAGAAGTGTAGCCGCTTCGCCGAGCGTCGGTCGAGGGACACGATCGGGCTCGCTTCGGCGCCAAGAACAGGCCAGAATGAGGTCACATGCCAGCGCCCTCCCTTCACTCCTTCGGCCAGATCGCGCTCAGCTTGGCCTGCGTCGGCTTCTTCGCGACCTTGGGTGTGCTCGTGGGCGGCATCGGCGAGGGCCTGGTGTTCACGACGCTCACCTTGGCGGCCGAGCCGGCGCTGTGGTTTGTGGCGCTCAGCCTCACCCTCCACCTCGCCCTCGGCGGCCGGGCGCTGGCCGCGCTGACCACGGCCTTCGCGTTGTTGGCCTTCGCCGTCGGTGTGCGGCAGCCCCAGCCCCCGGACTCCAACCACAAGGCCCCCGCGGCGATCACCACGGTGGTGAAGGCCTGCGCGGCGACCTTAGGCGCGCCCCAAGGAGAGGTCACCGTCGCCACCTGGAACGTCGCGGGCAGCACCGACGCCCGGGGCATCGCCCGGGCCCTGATCGACCTCAACGCCGACGTCATCGCCGCCCAAGAGGTGCGGGGCCAGGAGCTGTGGTCCGAGGTCATCGGGTACCTGCTGACCTATCAGGAGTCGCTCTACAACGAGGTCGTCGCCCGGGGCGCCTCGCCTTCGCCGGACACGGCGCTTGTGCAGGGCCAGTACATCGAGGGCATGGGCGGCGCGGGGATCGGCGTCATCGTGCGCGGCGGCTTCTTCGGGCGCTGCGGGGACGAGCGCTTCGCCGGGGTGACCGTGCCGATGCCCGCCGCGCCCGAGCGGATCGCCAACGCCGTGCTCACCTTCCCGGTGCTCCCGGGGGTCGGCGCGTTCCCCTTCGTGGCGGTGCACCTCGATCGCCCCGCCGGGCCGTCGGAGCTCGGCGGCTGGGGCGCGCGCATCGGCCGGGCCGGGCGCCTGCTCGCCGGGGTGAGCCGCTCCTTAGACGCCGACACCATCGTCATCGCCGGGGACACGAACACCCACCGCACCTTCTCCCGCTTCGGCGGGCTCCTCGCCGGGGCGGGGCTCACCGAGGCCGTGGCCGGGCCGAGCTGGCCCGCGCGCCTGGGGCCGATCCCGGCCTTGCCGCTCTACACCCTGGACCGCGCCTTCGTCGGCCCGAGCTGGACCATCGCCAGCGTCGAGGCCCTCCGCCCCAGCTTGCCTTCGGATCACCTCGCCGTCGTGGCGCGGCTCAGGCCCACGGGGGAGGCGTCGTCGTCGCGCTGAGGCGCGGGCGCGTAGGCGAGGTGACGGGCGAGGGCCAAGACCGCGCCGAGGCCGTCCTCGACGTGGGGGCTGGGATCCTCGGGGTTGTACCAGCGGAAGGGGTCCCGCCAGGTGTCCGGGGCCAAGGGGCGCACCCCGGAGCGGCCGAGCTCGATGAGGAAGCTCGACGCGCCGAGGCGGGCGGACATGTGGTCCAGCTCGGTGCCTAAGGCCCGAAAGAAGAAGATCCAGCGGCAGAGCTGCATGACGCGGTAGGGCCGGGCCTGACCCTCGGCCATGACCTCTCCGAGGGCCATCAGCGCCGCGTAGTCGGGGTGCCGGGCGCGGTCCCCGGCCCAAGGAACGTAGATGTAGCCCCCGAAGGCGTGTAACGACACGCTCACGTCGATCCGGTGGGCCTGGGCGAGGGCGTCGAGGGCCTGGGTCTCGGGCTGGGAGAGGGCGTCGGGGGAGGTCTGGTAGTACTGACGGGTGTAGGGCAGGCGCGCCCAGATCGTGTCTGCGTCGCGGTTCACGGCGAAGTCGCGGTTGAGGTCCACCTGGTTGGCGTTGCCGCGGCGGTAGGTCCGGTCGTCCCCAGCGATGAGGTCGGCCTCGACGTTCGCCCGGCCGTCGGGGTTGGCGACGGGCACGATGATGAGCTCCACCCCCGAGGCCGGGCGCGGGCCGAGGGCCTCGATCAAGGCCACGGCGACTTCGCTCCCCAGCCACTCCAAGGCGTGGAGCTGGGCGATGACGAGGAGCCGGTGGCGGGTCTCTACGCCGGGGTCCCGCACCCGCACGGCCCAGAGGCGGCGGCCCTCGACGCTCAGGCCGTACCGCTCGGCGCTCACCCGGCCCGGGTGCTCCTGCAGCACGGCGGCGATCCGCTGGTGGAGCTCGGCGTAGAAGCCATAGCCCTCGGCCCGGGCGGGGTGGGGGCTCGGCGGGGTGAGCCGCTCGACGTGGCGCAGGTAGGGGTCCTCCGGCGGCGCGGCGTGCGCGACCCCGAGGAGCGCGGTGAAGGCGAAGAGGCGCGCGGCGCGGGTGAACAACGGCGGCTCCGGTCGTGCGGGGGCTCTAACCGGCCGCTCGGCGCCGTGGTGGGGCTCAGCGCGGCGGCAGCACGAGGTCCGCGCCGACGGGCACGACGCGGCGGGAGAGGCGCGCGGCGAGCTCAGCGCCGTAGCGGGGGTCCCCGCCGTGGTCGTACACCACGATCCAGGTCGGCGCGTCGGCGACGAGGGTCTCCAGGGTGCCGCGGGGCTCGTCGAGCAAAAAAAACACCCGGCCGTCCACCAACCGGGGCTGGCCGTAGCGAAAGTCGTCCATCGGCGCGTCGTGGAGCCTCACCCGGGGCATCGAGCGCCAGGGCCGCAGCCGCCAGAGCGTCGGTGAGATGCGCCGCTTGTCGTCGTCGTTCACCGGGGCCGGGCGCAGGAGCAGCACACGGTCGTCGGGCGCCGCGGCGGCGAGGGCGTGGTCGATCCCGCGGGGCGTGTCGTCGAGGAGCGCCCGTAGACGCACCCCTTCGGCTGGGAGCTGGGCGACGCCCTGCAGCACGGCGAGGGCGAAGGCGAGGCGCCGCGCCCGCGCGGTGGTGGCGCCGTAATGCACGAGCAGGGCCCAAGGCGCGGTCAAAGCCAAGGCGTAGGGGAGCTGGTGCGGCGCGGCGACGTGGGCGAGCTGCAGCCCGAGCACGAGGCCCGCCGTCAACACCCAGCCCATCGCCAGCGCCGGGGCTCTACGCGCGCCGAGGAGCCCCAGCGGCAGCCAGAGCAAGGGCCAGGGCCCGAAGCGTGTCCAGGCGTCCTGGAGCATGAAGAGGGGCTTGAGCGGAGGTTGGGCCCGGCTCCCGGGGTCCAGCATCAAGGCGTAGAGCCCTGGCAGGAGCGGGGCCGCGGCGACGGCGAGGGTGAACAAGGTCAGCCCGGCGAGGCGCGGGCGGCTCCGCAAGAGGCTCAGCGCGACAAGCCCGGCGATCCAGCCCCCGAGGCCGTGGGTCCACCCGGCTAAGGCGCCGACGAGGGGCAGGGCCCAGGCGGACTCCCCCGCGGCGGCCCGCTCCCGCAGCGCCCAGAGCGCCGCCACCCACAGCGCGAGGAGCGGGTAGTTGTTCACCTCGGCGGCGTAGACGAGCTGCACCGCCGAGGTCGCCGCCGCCGCCGCCGCCACAGGAAAACGCCGCAGGGCGAAGACCCCCAGGGCTGAGGCCAGGGCCGATCCCCCCAACCAGAGCAGCGGCGTCGGGAAAAATCGTTCGCTCAGCGCGTGCACGAAGAACCACAAGGGCGGGTGCAGCCCGGTGAAGCTCGTGAGCGCGGCGCCGACGCGCCCCTCCTCCAGCGTCGTGAGGATCGGCCCCGAGTAGGCCGCGTAGAGCCAGCTCACCTCCTCCCAGCGCAGCGGCGCCCGCAGCGCGCGCCCGACGAGACCCAGGGTGACGGCGGCGCCAAAGAGTGCGATGTTGAGCGAGATCTTGGAGCCGCTATGCCCCGCGCCGTCGCCGCCGTTCTCGCCGCCCTCGGCCTCGCCAGCCCCGCCGCCGCCGCCGAGCCCTCGGCGTACCCGGTCACGCTCATGGGCGGCCTCAGCGCCCAAGGCGCCTGGGTCGGCGGCACGAGCTTTGGCGGCGTCGGGACCGGGCGGGTGATCATCCACGGCAAGAAGCTCAGCCTCGACTTCGCCGGAGGGGAGGGGGTCTCCAACGAGGAGCTCCGCCACGTCGGCGTGGTGTTCGTCGGCGCGCGGCGGTCCTTCGGGCCCGATCTGTACGGGCGATTCGGGTTTTACCACCAGCACGAGACGCCGTGGGCGGACTTCGTCGCCTCACCCTTCGGCACCCTGACCGCCGTCGATGACCACATCGCCCACCGCTCCGGCGCGCAGCTCGCCGTGGGCTGGCTGCGGCCTTGGGACGTCGCGATGACCGACGATCCTTGGCGCCGGGTGATGAGCGGCGTCGAGCTGTCCGTCGCCGCCTTGCCCGATGACTCCGGCCCCAAGCTCACCGTCGGCGTTGAGCTGAGCGCGGGCTTCGGCGTCGGCGAGCGTCGGCGCTGAGCTCAGGCCTTGAGCGCCACGGCGCGCTTGAGCTTGTCCGAGAACAGCCGCGAGAGCAGCGGCGCCATCGGCTCGCCCGTGTCCCGCTCGACCCAGGCCTCACCTTGGGCGTCCCAGCGGAAGTGCCAGGCGCGGAAGTTCGCCGAGAGCCACAGCTCTCGGGCGGGCACCTGCTGCGAGAGCACGAAGGTGCCGCCGGACTCAAACACGCAGGTGAGCACGCCGTCGCTGAGCACGGGATCGAGGTCATCGGTGTCGATGCCGTCGAGCTGCTCGTAGATGTTGGACAGCGCGTCGGCCACCAGGGCGCGGAACTGCGGCTCGTTCATGGACATCGGTGAAGCTCCAGGGGCCTCGGGCTCTGGCCGAGAGGCTGCCCGCTCCTTGTACCCTGACTTGGCGCCCGGGTCATCGTTTTGCTGCGCGGCGGCATTGCCCGGCGGGGCGCGCTCAGGTAGTGAAGGGCAGGTCCTGGTCTCCTGGAGCCCTCGTGACGCCCGACAGCCTGCTCTTCGGTGACAACGCCGCCTACTTGGACGAGCTCTACCTGCAGTGGTTGGAGAGCCCGACGTCCGTGGAGCCGCGCTTCGCCGCCCTCTTCGCCAGCTTTGAGCGGCCCACCCAGCCTCCTCGCCGTGTCGCGCCCGATTCGCGCTCGATCTTCAACCCCGGCGCCGCCCCCGTCGCCCCGGTCGCCGCCGCCCCCGCGGCGGATCCCCGCACCTTGCTCCTCGCCGGGGCCACCCCGCGGCTCATCAACGCCTTCCGTGTGCGCGGCCACATGCTGGCCGACATCGACCCTCTGGACCGCCTGGAGCGCCACGAGCACCTTGAGCTGACCCCGGCCTGGTACGGCCTCACCGACGCCGACCTCAGCCGTGAGGTCGACACCGCGCCGCTCATGGGGGCGCCTCCCCGCGCGCCGCTCGGCGCCGTGCTCAAGCGCCTGCACCAGAGCTACTGCGGCTCCATCGGCGCCGAGATCATGAACATCCCGGCCCTGGAGCAGCGCCTCTGGCTGCAAGAGCGCCTGGAGACCCTCCCCGACCGCTCGACCCTGCCCAAGCCCGCGGCGATGCGCGCCTTGCGGAAGCTCAACGACGCTGAAGGTTTCGAGCGCGCCCTGCACAACCGCTTCCCTGGCACCAAACGGTTCTCCTTGGAGGGCGCCGAGAGCCTCATCCCGCTGCTCGACACCTTGGTCGAGGAGTGCGGCGCTCGGGGCGTCGTCGAGGTCGTCTTGGGCATGGCCCACCGCGGCCGCCTCAACGTGCTCTCAAACATCTTGGACAAGCCCCTGGGCGCCATCGCCAAGGAGTTTGAGGACAACTCGCCGAAGACCTTCCAGGGCTCCGGCGACGTGAAGTACCACCTCGGCTACAGCTCCGAGCGGGTCACCGCCGCGGGGCCCATCGTCACGCTCAGCCTGGCGTTCAACCCCTCCCACCTTGAGGCGGTGAACCCCGTCGTCGAGGGCCGGGTGCGCGCCCGCCACGATCGCCTCGGCGGCGGTCGGGCCGCGATCAAGCAGGTGATGCCGGTGCTCCTGCACGGCGACGCCGCCTTCGCCGGTCAGGGCCTCGTCGCGGAGACCTTAAACCTCTCCGACCTCGCCGGGTACCGCACGGGCGGCACGGTGCACATCGTCATCAACAACCAGATCGGCTTCACGACGCCGCCCCACGAGGCCCGCTCGACGCCCTACGCGACGGACGTGGCGCGGATGCTCGCCGTGCCGATCTTCCACGTCAACGGCGAAGACATCGACGCCTTGCTCGCCACGGTGAAGCTCGCCGTCGAGTGGCGCCAGACCTTCCACCGCGACGTCGTCATCGACATGTACTGCTTCCGGAAGCATGGGCACAACGAAGGCGACGAGCCCTCGTTCACCCAGCCGCTGGAGTACGAGGCCATCCGCAGCCACCCCTCGGCGGGCAAGGTCTTCTCCCGGGTCCTCGTCGAGGCCGGGCGCGCGACCCAGGCCGAGGTGGACGGCGTCGCTGGGGAGAGCCGTGAGGAGCTGGAGCGCCAGATCGGGCAGGAGCCCGAGAACGGCCGCGACTCCTACACGGGCAACGCCAACTCCGCCATGGGCGCGATCTGGTCCAAGTACCGCCGCGGCCTCGACGCCCCGGCGGACACCCGCTTCCCCTTGGACGAGCTGCGGGCCCTGCTCGTTCAGGCGAACACCCTGCCGGAGGGCTTCAACGCCCACCCGAAGATCCGCCGCCTGCTCCAGCAGCGCCTGGAGATCGCCCAGGGCGAGCGCCCCGTGGACTGGGCCGTCGCCGAGCAGGCCGCGTACGGCACCCTCGCCGTGCAGGGCCTCCGGGTGCGGCTCTCCGGCCAGGACTCGGGCCGCGGCACCTTCTCCCATCGCCACGCCGTGCTCACCGACGTGAAGACCGGCGCCGAACGTTTCCCCCTCGACCACCTGCGGGAGGGCCAGGCCCGCTTCCAGGTGATGGACTCGATGCTCTCCGAGGCCGCGGTCTTGGGCTTCGAGTACGGCTACACGCTGGACTACCCCGACGCCTTGGTCCTCTGGGAGGCCCAGTTCGGCGACTTCGTCAACGGCGCCCAGGTCATCATCGACCAGTTCATCGTGGCCGGTGAGCAGAAGTGGAACCGCTGCTCGGGCCTCGTGATGCTCTTGCCCCACGGCTACGAGGGCCAGGGCCCGGAGCACAGCTCGGCGAAGATGGAGCGCTTCTTGATGCTCTGCGCCGAGGACAACATCCAGATCGCCAACTGCACGACCCCGGCGAGCCTGTTCCACATCTTGCGCCGCCAGGCCCTCCGCCCGAGCCGCAAGCCCCTCGTCATCTTCACCCCCAAGAGCCTCCTGCGGCACCCTGAGTGTGTCTCTACCTTGGAGGAGCTCGCCGAGGGCAGCTTCCAGCCGGTCATCCCCGAGGTCGAGCCCCTGCCCGTCGCCGGGGTTCGCCGGGTGGTGCTCTGCCAGGGCAAGGTCTACTACGACCTGCTCGCCGAGCGCCGCAAGCGCGGCGTCACCGACGTCGCCTTGGTGCGTGTGGAGGAACTCTACCCCTACCCGCGGGCGGCGATTCAGGCCGAGGTGGACCGTTACCCCGACGCCGAGGTCGTCTGGTGCCAGGAGGAGCCGAACATGGGCGCCTGGCCGGTCTACTGCGACTGGCTGCGTGAGCAGCTCCCCCGACACCGCCAGCCGATCTACGTCGGCCGGAAGCCCGCGGCCTCCCCGGCGACGGGCAGCCACCACATCCACGCCGAGGAGCTGCGGGCCCTGCTCGACGCGGCCCTGCGGCCCGCCTGACCCTCCCTCCCTGCGCTCGTCCGAAGGAGCCCCCTCATGGCCATCGAAGTTGTGATCCCCACCGTCGGCGAGTCGGTCGCCACCGTGTTCATCGCCCGCTGGATCGCCAAAGAAGGCGACACCATCGCGGCGGGGCAGCCTGTCCTGGAGATCGACTCCGACAAGGCCTCGATGGAGGTGCCCGCACCGGCGGGCGGCGTGATGTCCAAGCCGCTGTTTGAGGCGGGCGCTGAGGTCGCCATCGGCGCCGTCGTGGCCTACCTCACCGAGGGTGGCGCCGCCGCCGCCGCCGCCCCGGCCTCCGCCCCGGAGGTCGCCGAGCGCCGCAAGCGCGGCGTCACCGACGTCGCCTTGGTGCGTGTGGAGGAACTCTACCCCTACCCGCGGGCGGCGATTCAGGCCGAGGTGGACCGTTACCCCGACGCCGAGGTCGTCTGGTGCCAGGAGGAGCCG
>JAKLKD010000177.1 GCA_023150845.1 Myxococcota bacterium
GCCGAGGGTGACTTCGCCGGGCTCGCGCTCTCCGCCTCAGATATGGACGGCGACGGCCTCAGCGACCTCGCCGTCGGCGCGCCCCTTGACGCTCGTTCGGGCGATCCGGCGGGAGCGGTGTATCTTGTGTTCGGAGAGGCTGGGCTGAGCGGCACGCTGACCCTCGACACCGCCGCGGGCGCGATCTTTACCGACACCACCGCCTACGATAGCTTCGGCGTGTCCGTCGCTGTCGGCGGTGACTTGGACCTGGACGGCTTCCCCGACCTCGCGGCGGGGGCTTACGCCAACAAGAACGCCACTGGCCGCGCCTTCATCTTCCGTGGCGCGGGCCTCTGATCTCGGGAGCTTCCGATGAGCCGATCCTTCCTCCTCCTCTTCGCCCTGGCCGCGTGTAAGAACGACGACGTCCCCACCGACGACTCTCGGGTGGACTCCGTCGTCGACAGCCCCGACGACACGGGCGAGCCCGTCGACGCCGACGGGGATGGCGCCTTCGCCGACACGGACTGCGACGACGCCAACCCCCGGGTCTTCCCTGGGGCGGAGGAGACCTGCGACGACCTCGACAACGACTGCGACGGCAGCGTTGACGAGGAGGCGACGGACATGACCACCTGGTACGCCGACGGCGACAGCGACGGCTTCGGCGGCGACGCCAGCGCCGTGCTGGCCTGTTCGGCCCCCGAGGGCACGGTGAGCCTCGGCGGTGACTGCGACGACGCCGACGCCCGCTATTACCCCGGCGCCGACGAGAGCGACTGCGCCGACCCCGCCGACTACAACTGCGACGGATCGACGGGCTACGACGACAACGACGCCGACGGCTTCGCCGCCTGCCAGGAGTGCGACGACGGCGACGGCGCCGTGAACCCGGGCGCCGCTGAGGTCTGCGACGGCATCGACAACAACTGCGACGCCGCCATCGACGAGGGCCTGCTGACGACCTACTACCGCGACAACGACGCCGACGGCGTCGGCGACACCGCGGTCACCCAGGACGCCTGCGACGTGCCCGAGGGCTACTCCGCCACGAGCGGCGACTGCGACGACGGCGACAGCGGCGCGTTCCCCGGCAACACCGAGGTCTGCGACGGCATCGACAACAACTGCGACGCCGCCATCGACGAGGGCCTGCTCTCGACCTACTACGCCGACGGCGACAGCGACGGCTACGGCGTGAGCGACAGCACCCTTGAGGCCTGCGAGCTGCCTACGGGCTACGCCGAGCAGGCCGGGGACTGCGACGACGGCGACAGCGGCGTCTCCCCGGGCGAGCTTGAGCGCTGCGACGGCGTCGACAACGACTGCGACACCGACGTGGACGAGCCCTCCGCCGTTGACGCGGGGGCTTGGTACGCCGACACCGACGGCGACGGCTCCGGCGACGCCAGCGTGAGCACCGTCGCCTGCGATCAGCCCTCGGGCTACGTCGCCGACGACGCCGACTGCGACGACACCGACGCCGAGGTCACCCCGGGCGGCGAGGAGCGCTGCGACGGCAAAGACAACAACTGCGACGGCCTCACCGACGACGACAGCGCCGTGGACGCGGTCACCTGGTACCGCGACGCCGACAAGGACAGCTACGGCCGCACGTCGAAGACCGACGTCGCCTGCACCCAGCCCTCGGGCTACGTCGCGAGCAGCACGGACTGCGACGACACCGACAGCACGGTCTACCCCGGCGCCGCGGAGCTGTGCGACAGCACCGACAACGACTGCGACAAGGTCGTCGACGAGGACGCCACCGACGGCGTGAGCTACTACGCCGACAGCGACAGCGACGGCTATGGCGACGCCTCGGTGAGCATCGCCGCCTGCTCCTCCCCTTCGGGCTACACCTCCGACGCCACGGACTGCGACGACGCCGACTCCACGGTGAACCCTGGCGCGACGGAGATCTGCCGCAACGAGGTAGACGACAACTGCGACGGCAAACGCAACACCTGCCAGTTCTCCGGCGACTTCTCCTACGGCTCGGCGGACGCCACCTGGACGGGCAGCAAGGCTGGCGAGAACGCGGGCTGGACCCTCGGCTGGGCGGGTGACACCGACGGCGACGGCTACGACGACTTCATCATCGGCGGCTTCGGCGCGGTCACCTCGGGCACCACCGTCGGCGGCTACGCGGCCTTGGTGTACGGCTCGGCGACGCCGCCCACGGGCTCGCTCAACGTGCTCGACAACCCCTACATCTACGGCGGCACCGCCCGCGATTACCTCGGCTACTCCGTCTCTGGCGCGGGCGACATCGATAAGGATGGCTACGACGACGTGCTCGTCGGCGCGTATGGCCTCGACACCGCGGGCTCCTCGGCCGGCGGCGTGTACATCCTCTTCGGCGGCGCGACCCGGCGCTCCGGCGGCGCGAGCGTGAGCAGCGCGTCGGACGTGGTCACCCTGCTCGGCGAGACGGCCGGCGCCCAGGCGGGCACGTCGGTGGCCCCGGCGGGCGACATCAACGGCGACGGCAGCGACGACTACCTCATCGGCTCCGAGGGTTACACCACCTACACGGGCCGGGTCTACCTCTACTACGGCGCCAGCAAGCGCCCCACGACGGGCTCCAGCCTCTCCAGCGCCGCGGCGATCATCAAGGGCGCCAAGGTGAAGGACCGCGTCGGCGCCGTGCGCACCTCGACGGGCGTCGGTGACCTCGACGGCGACGGCCTCGACGACTTCGTGATCGGCGCCTACGGCTACGACAACGGCTCGACGACGGACGCGGGCGTCACGACCCTGTGGTTCGGCGACAAGACCAAGTTCAGCGGCACGCTCAACCTCACCGACGCCGACGCCTTGTTCTTGGGCGCGGGCCTCTCCGACGCCTTGGGCCAGGCCGTTGAGGGCGTCGCGGACTTCGACGCCGACGGCTACCAAGACATCATGATCGGCGCGCCCCAGGCCAACGGCGGCGACGGCGCGGCCTACCTGTTCTTGGGCACGTCCTCGCGCTGGTCGGGCTCGGTGACGACGGCCTCGGCGGGTGTGGCCTTCTTGGGCGGCACGGCGGACAACGCCGGCAGCGACATGGGCGACTGGGACCTCGACAAGGACGGCGCGGCGGACCTCGCCATCGGCGCGTCGTTGTCGGACTACGGCGCCAACCAGGGCGGCGCGATCTACCTGCTCTACGGCGACCCGTCGTGGACCGGCAACATCGATCTCCCCACGGACGCCGACGCCATCATGTACTCGAAGAACAACTTCGACTACTTCGGCACCTCGGTGAACTCCGGCGGCGACATCGACGGCGACGGCTACGAGGACCTGCTCGGCGGCGCCTACGGCTACTCCAGCAGCACCGGCCGCGTCGTCCTGCTCCGGGGCATCGGGCCCTGATCGGGGCTCAGGCCTGGGGCAGCCCCCACGGGGGCGCGGCGAGGATCGAGCCCTCGACGCCGAGCACCCGGAGCTGACCGTCGAGGTGCACGAGCCTGTGCGCCTCGTCGGCCTCGGGCCACTCCAGGCCGTCGAGCTGGGCGCGGAGCACCGCGTCCGGCACGGCGTCGGTTCGGGAGCGGTTGCCGCGGGCGTAGTCCTCGGGGCGCCGCCAGATCACGACGAAGGTGACCAGAGCGCCGTAGTCGAGGCCGGTCTGCACGATGAGGGCGCGCAGCTCCCGGCGCAGCGACGTGGCGTCCCACACCACCCTGCGGCCCGGGCGTAAGGCGGCCTTGAGCCGCACCTTGGCGAGCTGCCGGGCCTGGCCGTTCGCCGTTTGGTCGGAGACGTCGCCGGTGAGCTCCAGCCGGGCCTCGTCTAGAGACACCCGGGTGAAGCCGCGGGGCTCCAGCAGCTCCCGGCAGAGGCGGGTCTTGCCCGCGCCGCTCGGCGCGACGGTGATGACGAGCTCCGGGGGGTCGTCCCGGCCGTGCTGGTGGGCGAGGTAACCCAGCTCCGCCGGGCTCGTGAGCCGACCCGCCTCGGCGAGCCGGAGGCCCTCGCCGTACACGAGGTCCTGGACGGCCTCGCTCCGCCCGCGTGTGGCCGCCTCAGCCGCCTCGGCCCAGGGGCCTGTCCAGCCCGCGGGGCTGTACTCCTCGGCCATGAGCTCGTAGAGGTCGAGGTGCTCAAGCTGCTTGGGGAGGTCGGGGCAGAACCGGCCGCGCATGTCGGCGCGCTCCAAGGCGAGGAGCTGCCAGGGCTCGGCCCGGCGGGAGAGGCGCATGACCTCGCCGGGCGGGCGGCTCTTGAGGGCGAGGAGCTTGGGCTCGTGGTGCGAGCCGACCATGCCCAGGACCCGCAGCACGGACGGGAAGGGCATCCGGTCGAGCAGGAGCGGCGCCAAGGCCGAGCGCCCCTTTGCCTCGTGTCGGGGCGCGACGACCCGCACCTTGCCGTTGATCTCCGCCTCCCGCGTCGTCCAGGGCTTCGCGTAGTCGTGCAGCAGGGCGCCGTACACAAGCTCCGCCCGGGCCGCGCCCTCGGGGACGGCGTCGAGGGTCTTGTGGAGCTCGTCCAGCACCATGCCGGTGTGAACACGAACGTCCCCTTCGGTGTGCCACTCGGGGTCTTGGGGTGTTTTGGCGAAGCGGCCCAAGGCGGGCAGCGCCCCGCCCAAGGCGGCCTCCAGGGCGTCGATGTGAGCGGGGGCCTCGCCCCGGCCGATGGCGTCAAACAGCGCGGCGCTCATCTCGACCCCCGCAGGCGGTTGGGCACCACGGCCTGGTGGGCCCAGTGCTCGTCGGTCTGGACGTGGTTCGGGCGCACCCACTTGAGCACGCTGTCCCCGAAGGCCGCGTAGGGGAAGGCGTCGGCGAGGCGCACCACGACGCCCTCCTGGCGGGAGAGGTCGAGGCCGTCGGTGATGGCGCGCAGGGCGGCCTCGTCGTAGGGGCCGACGTAGAGCGCCCGTGGCGTCGGCAGCTCCAGGAGCTGCGCCCACTCCAGGGTGTCTCGCCACGACAGGCAGGTGTTCTGGTCGTCCCAGACCGAGAACAGGGCGAAGTAGCCCTCCAGATCGTCATACGCGAGGCTGTGCCGGGCGTAGAGGTTCTCGCCGCAGAGGCGCCAGCCCGGCGGGATCTCGTGGGCGATGCGGCCCGCGAGGGCCTTCACCCAGGCGCGGCTCTCGTGGTGGGCGGAGTCGACGCTGCGGGCGTGGCTGTAGCCCCCGGCGTAGAGCGTGGTGTTCTCGCCGTCGAGTTTCTCCGTCGCCACGACCTCACGGCCGACGAGGCCCCGCGCCGTGCTCGCGCGCAGGTCGTCGGCGCTGGCCCCGGGGCTCCAGGGCAGGTGCGGCGTGCGGGGGTACTTCTGGAGCTTGGGCGGGGCCACGGCGGGGCTGATCTCTCACGGTAACCCTCGAAAGATAGCGTGATCCCGACGGATCAGCCGAGGTCCAACGCCGCGAGCCGCACCCCGGCGTGTCCGTGGGCCTGGGCCGCGGCGAGCACCGCCGGGCTCCAGGCGCCGCAGGCCCGCCACAAGGGAAGCGCCTCGGCGATGAAGCCGTCGGAGCGCCGCACGAGCTCGGCGAGGTCGTCGTCGAGGGCAGGGTCGTCGTCGCCCAGGGCCCGGCGGATGAGCCGCGCGGCGAGCTGGGCCTGGGGTCGGGTCGGTGTGCCGAGGCGCTCGCGCAGCCTGTCCCGGCGCTCGGGGCGGAGCAGCGGCGCCGCGGCCACCATCGCCGCGGCGTAGGGCCAGATCATCGCCGTGTTGTCGAGGGGCGGCGGGTAGTCGACCAAGGCGTCGGCGGCCTCGGCGTCACCCATTCGGGCGAGGCGCTGCTGCAGCTCGGCGCGCTCGGCGGGGTAGAGCTTGGGGCTCGCCAGGGCCTCGCGGCTCAAGGTCACGACGCTCGCCGGGTCCAAGACGCCTAGGGCGTCGAGGGCCACGCCTTGCTCAAAGCCCAGGGCCGAGTCGGAGCGCTCCCGGGCCTGGATGAGCTCCCGGACCCGCGCCACGAGCGCCGGGACGTCCTCGGGCCCCCCGGCGAGCCCCAGCCACTCCCAGCGCCCGTGGCCCATGCGGGGGTCGGCGGCGATGGCCCGGGCGACGGCGCCCCAGCGCGGCTCGGCGCGGATCCAGTCGGTCAGAGCGGCGAGGCAGAGGAGCTGGGCGGCGCTGTCGGAGCCCTCCAGGCAGCGGCTCGCGATGAAGGGCGAGAGGGCCCGGGCGTCGGCCTCGCGCAGCTTGAGCCCGAGGTCGAGGGTCCAGGCCCAGGGCTCCAGGGCCTCCAGCTCGGTCATCCAGTTGTCGAGCTCGGGGAACTGGGGCAGCCGCGCCGCGCGGAGCAGGCGCAGGCTCGACGGCTCCAGCGCGAGGGGCCAGGCGAGGTCGGCGAGGGCCTCGGGGATCGTCACCTCCGGGGCCGCCGGGGCCTCGGCGACGGCCTGACCTTGGCGCCGCCAGGCCTCACACATCCAGCGCCGTGCCGCCCGGGCGTCTCGTAGCCCGCCGAGCCGCGCCTGATCCCCATAGACCGGCTGGTCTGCCCCTTGAAGCTGGCGTTCCACCCGCCGCGCCGCGTCGTGTAATAGCCCCGCCTTGGAGGCCCGGGCCCGGCGGATCCAGCGCGCCAGGGCCACGTCGTCGCCGATGAGGTAGCTCCGGGCCATGGCGTAGAGCAGGTTCGGCGGGTCGTCGTTGTCCTCGGGCTCGGCGGTGGGTAGGGGTAGGGGCGTGGCGCCGAAGGGATCGTCCTGGTCGCCGTCGTCTTCAGGTCGCCAGAACGCCAGGGCCCGCAGCCACTCCACCCGCGCCAAGGCCGCGCCGGACAGCGGCAGAGGGCCGCAGAGGCGCAGGTGGGGGCTCGATCCCAAGGCCTCGGGCGCCTCGGCGAGCAGAGGCAGGCGCGGCGAGAGGTCCACCTTGTCCTTGAGCCTGGCGGCCAGGGCGCGCAGGGTCGGCAAGGAGACCCGGCGGGCGGCGAAGGCCGTGAGCGCCCCGGCGGCGCAGGCCAAGGCGCCGAGGCTCGCCGCGCCGAGGGGCCGCCACGGCGCGTCGACGCCCAAGGCGAGGACCACCCCGCTCGACCGCAGGGCGACGAGCTGCACCTCGGCGACGGGGGTGTGGCCCTCCTCGCTCAAGAAGCTGCCGATGACGGCGCCGCCTAGGGCGGTCTCAAGGCCGACGACGCCGACGTAGGGATCGAAGGCCGGGGTGATCACGCCCTCCCGGGGCTGGAGCCCGACCAGCGCCCGCCGGGGGTGCGCGCCCCGCGCCGCGCGCCACTGGCCCAGCCACGGCGGGACCGCCTCACCGAACAGCGCCTCGTCGTGGGCGCCGCCGTCCATGAAGGCGTAGGGGTCGTGGCGGGGCGGGTCCAAGAAGCAGTCCTCTTGGGCCAAGGCGTCCAGCAGGCGCCTGTAGCGGCCATCGGCGACGAACCGGTCCTCGTCGCCGGGGGTGAACAAGGCGTCGAGGTCGTGGTGGCGCAGGGGTGTGCCGGCCCGGGCGCGCTCGACCTCGGCGGCGTCGAAGAAGCGCGCGCCTTGGGGCAGGCCGCCCGCGTAGGTGACGAGCGCGGCGCTGATCTCCGGCGCGCTCTCAGGGAAGCCCTGGGCCCCCCTCGCCAGCCACACCGGGCCGTGGAGCCGCCCGCCCCGGGTCCAGCCCACCCGCTCAAGCCGCCCGTCCGGGGCCCGCTCTACGAGCACGGTCGTCGTCGTCATCGTCCGCCCCTCACCAGATGTGGAAGGTGATCAGGCCCCGCCCAGCGGCGAGGGCCCGCGCCAGCCAGCCCCGCGCCTGGGCCGCGGCCTCCCGCTCGGGCTCCGTCACGCGCTCCCAGCCGTCGAAGCGGGCCAGCGCGGCGGCCACCTGGTCGTGCTCCGTGGTCGAGACGATGATGTCGGCGAGGCCGGGGATCGGGCTCGGTGGGCTGCCGAAGACGAGGCTCGACACCCGCGCCTGCACCCCCGCGGCCTGGAGCGCGGCGTCTACATCGACCATCCACGCGCTCTTGAAGGGCGCCCACTGGCTGTTGTCCAAGAACTCGCCGCCGACGGCGCGCACGAGGTGCTCCAGGGCCACGGCGTCGGCGTCGCCACGAGGGGGCTCGCCCTGGATGAGCTGGCTCACGCGCAGCTGCGCGGCGGGCTCAAGGCCCAGGGCGTCAACCCGGCGCAGGAGCGGCGCCGAGGCGCTGCCCAAGGCGCCGCGCACGGCGTCTATGCGGACGGCGTAGGGGTGGATGAAGAAGGCCACGGGGACTCCAGGGCAGGCCGGGCCATGCTCTCACACCTCGGCCTCGCCGTCGATGGAGGCGTCGGGGCCGCCATCAAAGCGCCGCCGGGCGGCGATGACCTCGGGCTGGTGCGTCGCGGCCCAGGCGGCCAGGGCGCTGACCGGCTCCAGGAGCGTGCGGCCCAGCGGCGTGAGCGCGTACTCGACCTGGGGCGGCACCGTCGGGTAGACCGTGCGGAGCACGAGGCCGTCCCGCTCCATGAGCCGCAGGGTGCGGGTGAGCATACGCTGGGAGATCCCCTCGATGGACCGGCGCAGCGCCGAGAATCGCTGAGGCCCGCCGCCCAAGATGTGCAGCACGAGCATCGACCACTTGTCGCCGACCCGGTCGAGGATCTCGCGGAGCTTGCAGTCCTCAGCGGTATGAATCTTTGCTGGTGACATAAATGTGCCCTCTTGCCAGACTTCGACGCTGATCCTAATCACCCTGGTATCCAATGAGAACCATCTCACGGATCGGAACCAACAACCCCTCGGAGCACATCATGTCTGACCAGAACGCCGCCACCCCCTCGAAGGGCCTCCACATCGCGCTGTGGGTGGTCCAGGCCTTGCTCGCCTTCGCCTTCTTGGGCGCGGGCTCGATGAAGCTGCTGAGCCCCGCCGAGGAGCTCATCAAGAACGGCATCACATTCGACCTCAGCCTCGCCCGGTTCATCGGCGCCTCCGAGGCCGCGGGCGGCTTGGGCCTCATCCTGCCCGCCGGTCTGCGCATCGCGCCCTGGCTCACCCCCCTCGCCGCGGCCTTGCTCACGCTGGTGATGGTGCTCGCCGTGGGCTACCACGTCATGGAGGGCGACGCCGCGGGCTCCGGCCCCGCCGCGGTGCTCGGCGCCCTGAGCCTCTTCGTCGCCTGGGGCCGCCAGAAGGCCGCGCCGATCCAGCCGCGCTGAGCCCCCCTCAGATCACGCTCAGCAGGTCCTCCTCGCTCATTCGCCGCTGGGGCTCGCCTCCCTGGGGGACGATGAGGGTGAAGGTGAACTCGACGGCGGCCATGCCGCCGGGGTCGAGCTGGAGATCCCAGCTCACGGTGTGGTCGCTGGCGTTGTGCAGCGCCTCGGCGGGCACGCTGGCGCTGGCGCCGGAGAGCATGACCTGCACGCCGTTGTCGTCGGGGGTAGGGAGCTGCTCGATGAGGCGTAGGGTCACGCGCTCCCGGCGGCGGCTGGCGATCATCGTGCGGTAGTGGAAGAGGTGGGAGACGAGGCCCGGGGACGGGCTGTTCTCCCGGCGCTGGCGCTCGACGAGGCTGCGCTGGCAGAAGACGCGCAGGTCGGGGCCGAGGCCCACCTCGACGGGGTGGCCCGGCGAGGTGGCGAGCAGGCGGCCGCTGCCGAGGTAGTGGTTGCCCAAGAAGCTCGAGACGGGGCCCTCGGGGAGCTGGCGCGGCGCCGTCCAGGGCGCCTGGGCGCGGCGGAAGGCCCGGGCGTCGAGGCGGGGCGCGCAGACGAGCCGCTCCTCGGCGCTCAAGAGATCGACGTGCAGGGTGACCCTGGCGTCGTCCCCCGAGGGGATGGTGCAGGGCGCCGTCGCCTCGTGGAGGTTGGGGTCGGCGGTGTCCTCGTCCTCGGCGGAGATCGCCGTGAGGCTCGCGCTCGCGTTCGTGCGCAGGAGCTCGGCGAGCTCAGGGCCGGAGCCTAAGTTCCAGGGCCGGAGGGGAGGGGGGTCCGCGGAGCGTTTGTCCGCCGCGGTGGAGAGCCGCACCCGCACACCCTCCCAGTCCTCGCCGGTCTCCTGGGAGACGAGGGCGTGGGTCGTCAGCTCCAGCTTGTTCGACGACTCCAGGTAACGGGCGGTGTAGGTCGGGCTCCAGCGCGCGCCCTGCATGGTGTAGTGCAAAGCGAGCTCGATCTTGCCCGGCGCGCGCACGTCGAGCTCCACCTCGACGGTCACCCCGTCCGCGGGCGGGCGCTCCAGCTTCCGCAGGGCCGCGCTGAGCTTGTCGTCCAAGGCCGCCGCCGCCTGCACCCGCTGGCTCAGGGCCTCGTCGAGCTCCCGCTCGCTCATTCGCAGGCGGTCGAGGCGCGTGCGCACCAAGGTGATCGCGCCGCCCTCCTCGTCCTCGTCCGCTGGGCGGGTGATCGCCTGCTGCTGGAGGTTGAGGCGGCGGCGCAGGAGGTCCTCGACCTGCAGGATGAGGTCTTGGGCCGACTGCACGAGCGCGAGGGCCTCCCGGCGGAGCTGGTCGCGGTCGTCGGCCTCGGCCTGGGCGTCGCTCACCACTCGGAGATCGACGACCCGGGCGCGACCGGCGCGCAGGTCAGCGGAGAGCCCCTCGGGGCTCAGGTTCGGCGCGAGGCCCCGAAACCGCACGGCCACCCGGCCAGGGTTCCGCTCGACCTGGCGCACCCGGGTCACCCGGGCGTGGTCGGCGTAGACGATGACCTCGGTCAGCGCCGAGTTCGGTCGGCGGGCCCGGGACGCCGTGCGGTGGGTCTCCGCGGCGCGCTCGATGCGGGCGAGGGCCTCTTCAGGCGGCACGGCGAGGCGCAGCCGGGCCCGGGCTTCGCGGTGGAGGTCCTGGGGCTGGAGCTGCTCGATGTGCAGCTCGACGACGAGGTGGGCGAAGGCGCGCTCGCCCCGGCGCAGGGTGAACACCCGGGCGCCGCCTTGCACCTCGGCCTGCACGCTGTACTCCGCGGGGAGGTCGTCCCGGAGGCGCTGCTCGACGCCGCCGTCCGCCGTGGGCCGCAGCTCGACCAGGGCGGGCTCCAACAGCTCGGGATCGGAGAAGGAGTCGAGCCAGTGGCTCCCCAGCCGGAACGAGAGCTGGTCATCAAAGAGCCGGCCGATCTTGCGGTAGCCCGCGGACACGTCAGGCAGGTGCAGGTGCACCGTCGCCAGAGGCCGGGAGCGGGAGGACGGCCCGCCGTAGACGTGGGGCGCGAGGCCGGTGATGAACTCGCCCTCCGGCAGCCCGTAGGACTGGCGGTTGAGGTCGCCGGAGCCGTCCGCCACGAGGCGCACCCGGAGGCGCCGCTCGGGGAGCGTCGGGTCCGCGGCGCGTATGGCCTGGTATCGGTCGTGGAAGAGGGCCTGGGCCCGGGTGAGCCAGGGCGCCCCGCTCGCGCTCGTCGCGGCGACGAAGTCCGCGTGGGAGAGCACGAGCAGCACGTCGGTGAAGGGCGCCTCGGGCGACGCGAGGATGTGGCGCTCCAGGCCGTCCTGCTCCCCGGAGCGCCAGAGCACGCCGGGATCCGCGACGAGGTCCCCCGCGGCCTTGTGCTGCCGTAAGGAGGCGCCGGGGTATCCGATGAGATCGACGACGGCGGGGCGGCGGTGCTCCTCCGTCGAGGGGTCATCCCCCTGAAAGAGGCGAGTCAGCCAGCGTGGTCCGGGCATGGATCCTCAGAAACGTGCAGAGAGGGTGAGGCTCGTCGGCGTCGCCGAGAGGCTCACGGCCTCCCCTTGTTTGCCGAACACCCCCAACCCCAGCCCGCCGACGACGAGCACCGCCCCAGTGATGAGGCTCACATCGGCGATGAGCGCGCTCCGCTTCGCCGACTCGAGGTACGGCCCCGCCTCGCCGGAGCAGAGCAGGGCCTCGCCGACGCAGAGGGCCTCGGCCTCGGCCCCGGCGCTCAAGGAGCGCGCCCCGAACACCGCCCCGACCCCGACCCCGGCGACCCCGGCGCCCATGATCACGAAGGGCAGGGGTGAGGGGCCGGACTTGACGGCGGGGGTGGGCGTGGTCGGCGTCGGCTGGGTGGGCTGGGCCACCTGGGTCGCGACGGCGGCGGCGCGGGCCTCGTCCCGGCGGCGCTCCAGGTTCTGCATCCGGCGGTCGAGGGACTCGCGCTCTTCAGCCTTGGCGAAGGCCCGGTAGCGGCTCAAGGCGTCGATGGCCTCGTCGTAGCGGCCCAGGCGCTCATAGGCGTTGGCGATGTTGAACAGCAGCACCGGGCGGCTGGAGAGGCGGTAGGCCTCCTCCCAGGCGAGGATGGCCTCCTCGTAGCGCCCCTCCTCGTAGAGCGCGGCGCCGTTCTCGTAGAGCTCCTTCGCCCGGGCCTCGGTGGCGTCGTCCTGGGCGTGGGCGGCGGGGGCGACGGCGGCGAGGGCGGCCAGCAGAAACAAGGCGCGGAGGGCGGCGCGGGGCGCGGGGCGTGCGGTGGACATCGGGCTCAGTCCTCCCAGGGGTTCTTGAGGTCGGAGTTGGGCTTGGACCAGCCCTCTTCGCCGGACTTCGGCGCGGGGTCGGCGGCGGGCTTGGGCTCGGTCTTGGGCTCGGTCTTGGGCTCAGGCGGCGGCTCGGCGGGGGCCGGGGTGGCGGCGGGGGCCGGGGTG
>JAKLKD010000003.1 GCA_023150845.1 Myxococcota bacterium
GCCCTGGCGGTCGGGTGCTCGTCATCGGCGACTCCGACTTCGCGAGCAACAGCCTGCTCGCCCAGGGCCAGAACCAGGACCTCCTGCTCAACGCCGTCGCCTGGATGGTGGACGAGGAGGACCAGATCGCCTCCCGCTCCACCGAGAGCGCCAGCGGCCTGCTCACCTTGACTGGCCTGCAGGGCATCCTCGTGTGGCTCATCGCCGTCGTCGCCGGGCCGGGCCTCGCCGTGGCCTTGGCCTTGCGCTCCTGGTTCAAGCGCCGCTCGCTCTGAGCGGGGCGAGCCCAGAGACAAGAAGGCCCACCCCCGACGGGGTGGGCCTCTTCGTCTCGGCGACAGGCGCCGAGGGGGCTCAGCCGGGCTGAATCAGCCGAGGATCTGCTGGAGCTTCGTCGCGAGGCCGACGTTGTCCGCGGTGAGCTTGCGGGTCATGAAGAGCTGCATGGCGAGGGAGGGCTTGTCGAGCATCTTCTCCCAGTTGTCCTTGTCGCAGGTGACCGTGCAGTCGGCCTTGGTGGCCGGCTCACCCTCGACGACGGTGCCCTCGGTGAGGTTCAGCGTCCAGGCGCCCGCGCCCGTGATCTTGAACAAGAAGACCTTGCCGATGTTCTTGAGCGAGGGATCCTTGGCGATCTTGGCGGGGAGGTACTCATTGAAGAACGCGAGGGTATCGGCCACGAGGGACTCCTGTTCCAGGTTTCCCCCACGGCTAACCCAATGAGCGATATCGCGCCAACGAAGAAGGCCGCCCCGTGGCTCAGGCATACCGTTGTTTGACGCTGCGCTCCAGGTGCTCGCCGACCTTCAGGCGCTCGCCCAGGCCAAGCTCGGCCCACTGATCCGGGCCGCTCTGCTGCTCGGGCAGGCGGCGGACGTCTTCGGGGCGATCCGGCCAGGGCCGGAGCAAGGCGCGCTTCACGCCAAAGAGCTTTCCGACACGCTCGGCGAGCTCATCGAGGCCGAGGCGCTCCGGGCCGCGCAGCTCGGTGACTGGCGACGGCAGAGGCTCATCGACGGCCTTGAGCAAGGCCCGGACGGCGTCCCCGAGCCAGAGGGGGTCAATCGGCGCCGCGGCGTTGGGCACGGGCAGGCGACGGCCTTGGCGGGCGCGCTCCAGCCAGGGATCGAGGAGCTGGTCCCCCTCGCCGAACAGCCAAGGCAGGCGCACGGTCTGGGCCTCGGGGATGAGGCGCCGGGCGGCGAGGGTGCCCTCGTGGTGGGCGCGGAGGCTCACGGCGCTGTTGCCCGCACGGGCGCCGACGGGGCCGATGAGCACGAAGCGCTCGGCCCCGGCGTGGGCGGCGGCGGCGGCGGCGTGGTGGGCGCCGAGGCGCAGGACCTCGTCCGCGCCTTTGGGATCTTGGGCGGACGCGGCGAAGACCACGATCTGCGCGCCCCGGACCCCACGCCTCAGCCCCTCACCGCTCACGGCGTCGGTGAGGCGCCAGAGCGCGGGCAGGTTCACCGGCTTGGGCGAGAGCACCGTCACCTGGTCACCCCGGGCGTGCAGGGCGCGGGTGAGGGCCCGGCCGACGACCCCGGCGCCGATGACGACGACCCGTTTGCCGCTCATCCGCGCCCCAAGGCCGCCACAAAGGGCGCGGCCTGCTGGGCGTCGAGGCTGAAGTCGCCGAGGCGCATGGGGTGCCAGCCGTGCCAGTCCGAGCCCCCGGCCATGAAGACCCCGTGCTTTCGGCTCAAGGTGCGCAGGGTGCTCCGCACGCTCTTGCCGAGGCCGGGGCGCAGGCCCTCGAAGCCCTGCAGGCCGAGCTTGGCGAACTTGCCGGTCCAGGCCATCGCCCGGGAGAGCTCGGGGTGCGCCCAGACCGTGACCCCACCGGCCTCGCGGGCGAGGCGGATCGCCTCCTCAAAGGGCAGGTCTTGCACGGGCATGAGCTTGCCCAGGCGGGTGAAGGCCTCGGCGCGGGTCTTGCTGTGCCCGGCGGACACCATGGCCTGGGCGAGATGAAAACTCGTGAGCGCGCGCTCCCCGGCGTGGGCGGCCGCGTCGGCGGGGGGGAGGTCACCGAGGCCGAGGCGGCGGATCGCCTCGTCGTAGCGGGCGGCGCGCACCTGGGCCCGGGCTCGGCAGAGCGCGCGGAACGCCTCGGGCATCTCGCCGGGGAAGTACACCAGGAGGTGCTGCTCGACGCCCTCCCAGACCCCGGTGAGCTCGACGCCGTGGATGAGCCAGATCGGGCGCCCGGCGACCTCAACCGGGCCCGCGGGCCAGGCCGGGGGCAGGTCGTGGTCGGTGATCGCCAAGAGGTCGATGCCCCCGGAGACCGCGGCCTGGAGCAGCTCATCGACGCTGTGCCGCCCGTCGCTGCGGTGGGTGTGGCAGTGGAGGTCCACACGCCAGCTCGGCGGCAGAGGGGACGGGAGGGGCGAGGGGAAGGTCATGGGGTGAGCAGCTCACGGAGGCGGCGCGTGACGTCGGCGACCGGCGCCTGCACCTCTACGCGTTTATCCCGGCTGGACGCCCCGTGGGTGAGCGTCGCCGCGCCTCTCGCCAGGCCCAGCAGATCCCGGGTGAGCCAACGCAGGAGCTCGGCGTTCGCCGCGCCCTCCACGGCCGGTGCCGCCACCCGCACGAGCAGCACGCCGTCGTCACGCAGGGACACCGACGCCCGCTTGGCGTTCGGGGTCACGCGCAGGCTGAGGAGCGTCGTCGAGGGGCCTCGGGCTTGAACCGCCGCCGCGAGGGCCTCCTCGTTCACGGCTCGCCGCTCCCGCGCTCTTGCTCCTCCAGGGCGCGGCGGTGGGCCTCCAGGACCGCGCGCAGGTCCGCGGTGAGGCGGTGGCGCTGGGCCTTGAGCTGCACGACCTGGGCGACGAGCTGCTGGTGCTCGTCGTAGGTGCTGGAGATGATCACCTGGGCCTGGAGCCGGGCCTCGCCGAGCAGCAGGTCGGCCTGGCGGCGGGCGTCGGCGGCGAGATCTTCGCTGAGGCGGCGGGCGACCATGAGGGTCTGCCGCACCTCGTCACGCTCGGCCTGGAGATCCGCGACTTTTTGATCACGCTCCCGGAGCTGCTCCCGGAGCGTGCGCGCCTCACGCAGCGCGTCCTCCAAGGACTCGCGGGCCTCCTCCAAGAACGCGCGCACCGCGGCCTGGTCATAGCCGCGCCGGGACTCGGGGAACTCACGCTGCAGCAGATCGAGGGGGGTGACGGCCATCAGGGGCGACTCGCTTCGACCCAGACGTCGGCGTCGGGCGCCACCACGCGCAGGCGCTCGGCGAGGCTGCGCACGGGGTCAGCCTCCCCAGCGACGGCGGCGAAGAGCGGCGCCACGTCGTCAAACGGCGAGGCGGAGGTGGCGATGAGGGTGAGGCCCGGGCCCGGATCGACGACGAAGTCGCCCATGCCCGTGGCGAGCTCCCCCTTGTCCGAGGGGCTCAGCGCCGTGAGTAGGGGCGTCGGCACGCCGTCGCGGGTGACGACGACGAGCACATACGCCAGCTCATCGACGTCAAAACGCACCCGGCGGCCGCCCTCGACGGG
The DNA here is from genome assembly GCA_023150845.1 of Myxococcota bacterium. Taxonomy (GTDB): domain Bacteria; phylum Myxococcota_A; class UBA796; order UBA796; family CAJQPC01; genus JADKFE01. The sequence goes on from JAKLKD010000003.1 coordinate 3,507, forward strand.
CATGACGGACGCGGAGATGGGGAAGCGGGGCTCGGGCTCGGGCGGGGTGAGCGCCCGGCTGCCGACGAGCATGGCCAAGAGCGTGACGAGCAAGGCGGCGGACCACCAGCGCGCGGCGGAGGGGGGCTCGGGCAGGGGCTCGGGCAGGGGCCCGGCGCCATCAACCTCACCCCAGGGGCGGGCCCGGCAGAGCTCGACGGCGGCGCCGGCGACGGGCCCGATGAGCCCCGCGCGGGTCCAGCGGCCATAACCCCGGACGAGCACGCCGCGGAGGTGATCCCGGCGGGGCGTGGCCTGCTCGGCGAGCATGTGCAGGAGCGGCGCGTGGCCCTCGATCCGGTCGGGATCGACGAGCACGGCGTCCTCATCTGCGCGCAGGGAGGCCCCGGCGAACTGCTCACAGACGGCCTTCCGGTGGAAGCGCGCGTCGGGGTGCAGGTTGAGCACGAGGACCGAGGTGACGTGCTCGCCGCGAGAGAAGCCCTGGGTGGGCCAGGCGAGCTCACCCGGCAAGAGCACACCGCCGCGCAGGAGGCGCACGCCCCGGGCGCAGCGGGGGCAGCGCTCGGCGTGCTGCAGCCCGGCGACGCTCAAGAGCTCCTCGCCGCCCTCGCAGTCCGGGGCCGGGGTGCGGGCGACGCGGCCCAAGAGGCGATCGAGGGCGGGGAGATCGAGGCCCCGGGCGTCGAGACGGTCCTCGTCGATGAGCGCGCGTAAGCCGCCGCGCACGCCCTCTTGGGCGCCGCGCAGGACCACGCGGTCCACGCGGGTGAGGCGCTCGATCTGCTCCAGGCTCATGCCGTCGCCGTAGACGAGGCGCAGCACGACCTCACCCACAGGATCGAGGAGCGTGATCAGCCGGGGCCGCCATGAGGGGCGGCAGACGATCGGGTCCTGATCGGGCGGCGCGGGGCGATACCGCCCGTGCCGGGCGCGGCGCAGGTACTCTTGGGTGAAGTGGGCGGAGAGCTCCTCGGCCTGCTCACGATCGACGCCGTCGGGGATCGACAGGAGCGCGTGCTCTCGGGCGTCGTGGAGGATCGCGCCTGAGGGGCGGATCCCCAGCCGGTACAGCTCCCAGGCCACGCGGATCGTCACCGCGGCCCAGAGGCGCCGGGCGGGCATCGTGTCGGTGTGCTGGGCGTCGAGGGCGATGGACACAGGCCATGAAGGATCGCCTCGGCATCAGGCCGAGGTGGAGGATCGATGTCTTGACATGTAAACCCTGATCCCGCCTGCTGAGAAGCCCCTCACGCAAAAAAAGCGGCGATCTCGCGTCAGCGTGCGCCGAGGCTCACGCCAAGGCCCGCGCGCTCACCCCCAGAGACGCACAAGGCCCCCGGAGATGACTCCGGAGGCCCTGTGATTGACCCGAACCCGACCCTGACGGACGACGCGGATGATCTCCGAAGGATCCTCCCGCGTGGGGCGTCAGGGCGTCAGGCGGCCGCCTCGACGGAGGCGGTCTCAGCGCGGGAGAGCAAGAGCTCGTTGATCGTCGCGGCGGCGGCGACGCTCGCGATGTCCTCGTCGCCGTAGAGGGCGAGGTACTCTTCATAGACGGTGGAGATGAGGTCAGCGAGGGTGAGCTGGCGAGGCGCGTAGGCGTTCATGGTGTCCTCCGTTGCGGGTCGTTGTCGTGGTCAGGGTGTGGGCCGAGGAGAGCGGCTGGGTCTTGTCAAAAGGCTTAGCAAACTTTGTGCCAAACCCCGAGAGCGCCTCAACCGCGCCGCGCTGGGCGCTTGTTTGGGCCTACGCGGGCCGCCATGTCACTATTCTTCAAACAATGTTCTAAAGTTAGAACGAGTCCAAGCGCCGCCCGTGACATCAGGATGACCGACCGACCGCGTCATCGTGGCGCGTGTGTCTCGGCTGTGTACCCGCGGTGTCCCCAGGGTGTCCCAGGTCGCGACGATCAGCGACGCTTGAGATGCACCTTGTAGCGATCGTCGGGGGCGTAGTCGATGAACAGGGGGTGGTCATCGACGGCGCGGCGCTGGCGGCAGTGGGCGAGCCAGAGGCCATAGGCCGCGGGGTGCGCGCGCAGCCAGGCCTGGGCCTGGTCCAGAAAGCGCTCCATGAGGGTGTCGGCGTCGTCGCCCCAGAGGGGCTCGCCGAAGCGCAGCACGTTGACGTCACCCTCGGGGCACTCGCAGAACGCGGGCACGATGGCCGCGCCCGTGGACGCCGCGAGGCGGTAAGGCCCGGGGCTCAACAGCGCCTCGCGGCCGAGGTACGGCACGGCGGTGAACCGGGCGCCGATGCGGCCGTCATACGCGATGCCCACGACCTCGTTCTTCGCCAAGCAGCGGTAGAGGTGGCGAACCGGCGTCTCTAGGGAGATGAAGTTGGCCGGGAGGCGGTCCTCGTTTCCTTCGCGGGCCTTGCGGGTGGCGAGGCGCCAGCGGTTGTGGCCGAAGACCTCGGGGTTCTGCGCGGCCACGGCGTCCGGCGCCACGCCCCGGGCGGCGTATTGGGTGTAGGGGTAGCCGTGCAAGCTGATGCTCGCGATGAGCATCATGATGTTGCCCGCGTGGGGGTTCAGGAGCACGACGCCTTTGCCCCGGGCCAGGGCCCGCTCCATGTGGTCCTGGCGCTCAAACCGCATGTACTTGCGCCAGGTGTCCCGGTTGAGCTTGCCCAAGAGCAGCTCCTCCAGGTGAACCCGGAAGGCGATCCGGTAGGCCTCCTCTTGGGTGGCCTCGCTCGCGCCGCCGAAGCACAGGCGCAGCTCCTCGGCCATGAGCTGGCGTTGTTCCCCGGCCAAGGCGTGCTGGGCGCGCCAGAGGGGGTAGAGCCGGGCGAGCTGCTCGGGGCGGTCGGGGTTGAGCAGCTCACGAAAGGGCACCCAGAACGCCCAGCGCGCGAGATCACCGGGGGAGCCGCGCCACTCGTGCAGGCGGTCGCGGAGGCTCGTCTTGTGCGCGTCGTCAGGGCTCTGGGGCATGTGGGCCGCTTATCCTGTCCCGCGCGACGGGACATCGCCCCGAAGCGTCCGCCGCTGGGCTATTCTGCCGCGTATGGCCACCACCCGCTCGCCCCGCTCCGTCACCTTCGCCGACCGCGACAAGCCCATCTACGCGGTCTGGGAGATCACCCTCCGCTGCAACCAGGCCTGCGCCCACTGCGGCTCTCGCGCGGGCCCGACGGAGGAGCGCCCCGACGAGCTCTCCACCGCCGAGCTGCTGGACGTCGCCGCGGAGCTCGTGCGCCTGGGCACCCGGGAGGTCACGCTCATCGGCGGCGAGGCCTACCTGCGCGACGACATCTTCGACATCGTGCACTTCCTCAGCGCCCAAGGAATCCGGGTCACGATGCAGACCGGCGGTCGTGGGCTCTCGCCCCGGCTGGCGAAGGCGCTCAAGGACGCCGGGATGAAGGCCGTGGGCGTCTCCGTGGACGGCCCGGAGGAGATCCACGACGTGCTCCGGGACAGCGTCGGGAGCTGGCGCTCGGCGATGCGCGCCTTGGAGGTGTGTAAAGAGGTCGGCCTCGTCACCAGCTCCAACACCCAGGTGAACAACCTCAACGCGCACATGCTCCGCGAGATCGGGGCGATGATCAAGAAGACGGGCGTGCGCGTCTGGCGCGTGCAGCTCACCGTGCCCATGGGTCGGGCGGCGGATCGCCCCGAGTGGATCCTCGATCCCCCGAAGATCCTCGACGTGATCGACACGCTGGCGGCGATGCAGCTCGAAGAGGTCGCCATGGTGCGGGCCAAGGGCCTGCCGCCGGAGCGCGCCTTCAACATCATGTCGTCGAACAACGTCGGCTACTACGGCCCCCACGAGCAGGTGCTGCGCAGCCGCCCCGGCGGCGACGAGGCCTACTGGCGTGGCTGCCAGGCCGGGGTGTACACCATCGGCATCGAGTCCGACGGCACGGTGAAGGGCTGCCCCAGCCTGCCCACCGCGCCGTACACCGGCGGCAAGGTGCGCGATCTGGGCCTGGAGCAGATCTGGCGGAACGCTGAGGAGCTCAACTTTGTGCGGGAGCGCACGACGGAGGAGCTCTGGGGCTTCTGTAAGACCTGCTACTACGCCGACATCTGCCGGGCGGGCTGCTCGTTCACCACGCACTGCACCTTAGGCAAACGCGGCAACAACCCCTTCTGTTACCACCGCGCGGCGACGCTCAAGCGCCAGGGCCGCCGTGAGCGCCTGGTGCTCAAGGAGGCCGCCGCGGGCATCCCCTACGACTTCGGGCGCTTCGAGCTCATCGAGGAGGACTGGGACGCGGCGGGCGCTCAGGAGTCCTCGCCGTCGCAGTTGGAGTCGACGCCGTCGCCGTCCACCTCGGGGGCGCCGGGGTAGACGCTGGCGTTGTCATCGTCGCAGTCGCCGTCGTCGGCGCTGTAGCCGTCGCCGTCTTCGTCGACGTAGCCGCTCTCGGCGACGCCGTAGTCGGTCTCGGGCGCGATCTTGTCGCAGCCCACGAGGCTGAGGCCCATGAGCGCGGCGGCGGCGGTGGAGCGCAGGCCACACTCGCGGAGCTTGGCGCCGCAGTGAACGCAGACGCAGGACGAGCCCAAGACGTGCTCGCCACAAGAGGCGCAGGGGATCAGCGCGGGCATGGTTCGCCTCGGGGGCTAGGTGTTGTCGTCGCCGTCGCAGTTGGAGTCCACGCCGTCGCCGGGGGTCTCCGTCGCGCCGGGGAAGACCGCGCCGTCGGTGTCGTCGCAGTCGCCGCCCTCGGCGCTCACGCCGTCGCCGTCTTGGTCCCCGGTGTCGGCGACGCCGTAGTCCGGGGTGACGGGGCTCGTGTCCTCCTCCTCGACCTCGCTGTCCGCGGCGGAGTCGGCGGAGTCGGCGGTGTCGGCGGTGTCCGCCGTGTCCGGCACGCCGTACTTGGGCTGGGGCGCGATGATGTCACAGCCGGGCATGCTCAGACCCATGAGCGCGGCGGCGGCGGTGGCGGCCAAGGTGTGGCGCAGGCCGCAGTCGCGGAGCTTGGCGCCGCAGTGGACGCAGGCGCAAGAGGCCTCAAGGACGTGCTGGCCGCAGGACGAGCAGGCGATGAGCTGGGGCATGGCGTTGACTCAGGTGTTGGGGTTGCCGTCGCAGTTGGAGTCGATGCCGTCGTCCGCGGCCTCGGCGGCGCCGGGGTACACGCTCGAGTTGTTGTCGTCACAGTCGCCGTCGGCCACGGTGTAGCCGTCGCCGTCGAGATCCTCAGAGTACCCCGAGTCCGCGAAGCCGTAGTCGGTCTGGATCGGCGCGTCGGTGTCGCTGCCCTCCTTGTCGCCGCAGGCCGCCAAGGCGAGGCCCATGAGCGCGGCGGCGGCGGTGGAGCGCAGGCCGCAGTCCTTGAGCTTGGCGCCGCAGTGGGCGCAGGCGCAGGCCGAGGAGAGGACGTGCTGGCCGCAAGCGGCGCAGGCGATGAGCGGGGGCATGAGGCGCTCCGAGGAGGTCAGGTGTTGTCGTCGCCGTCGCAGTTGGAGTCGATGCCGTCGTCTACGGTGTCGATGGCGCCGGGGTTGATGGTAGCGTCGTTGTCGTCGCAGTCGTCGGTCTGGGCGTAGTAGCCGTCGCCGTCCTCGTCATCGTAGCTCACGACGACGCCATACTCAGGCTCAACCTGCAGCACGCAGCCGCCCAGGCTGAGGCCCATGAGCGCGGCCGCGGCGGTGGCGCGCAGCGTGCAGTCCTTGAGCTTGGCGCCGCAGTGGGCGCAGGCGCAGGCTGAGGCGAGGACGTGCTGGCCGCAGGCGCCGCAGGCGATGAGCGGGGGCATGACGCGCTCCGGGGGCTCAGGTGTTGTCGTCGCCGTCACAGTTGGAGTCGATGCCGTCGTCTACGGTGTCGATGGCGCCGGGGTTGACGCTGGCGTCGGAGTCGTCGCAGTCGTCGGCCTGCGCGGCGTAGCCGTCGCCGTCCTCGTCGGTGTAGGCGATGCCGTAGAGGTCTTGGGCGCAGGCGCTCGCGGAGAGCGCGAGGCCCATAAACAAGGCCGTCGGGCCGAGCCCACCCCGGCGCACGGCGCCGCCGCAGAAGGCGCAGCGGGCGTTCGGGTCGACGTTGAGCTGCCCGCAGGCGGCGCAGGAGTAAAGCGTAGGCATCGGCGCTCCAGAGCGATCAGGTGTCGTCGCCGCCGTCGCAGTTGGAGTCGATGGTGTCGCCCGCCGTCTCGGTGGCGCCGGGGAAAACCGTGGCGTCGTCGTCGTTGCAGTCGCCGTCGCGCACGGCGACGCCGTCACCGTCGTTGTCGACGTAGCCCGTGTCCGGCACGCCGTAGAGCGCGACGGGGCCGGAGTCGCTGCCGTCTTTGTCGCCGCAGGCCACGAGCGCGAGGCCCATGAGCGCGGCGGCGGCGGTGAAGCGTGTGGCGTTCGGCGCGGCGCCGCAGCTCGGGCAGGTGTCGGCGTCGGAGAGCACGTGGGCGCCGCAGCGGGCGCAAGAGAGCAGGGGCATGGAGACCTCAGGGCTGGGACTAGGGCGACAAGGCGCACTATACCGCGATCTGAGGCCGTGCCGCGCCTGAGATCGTGATCCGCCGCAGGCCCAGGCCGGGCTCAGGTGTTGTCGTCGCCGTCACAGTTGGAGTCGAGGCCGTCGTCGGTGGTCTCTAAGGCCCCGGGGTTGACCGCGGCGTTGTTGTCGTCGCAGTCGCCGTCACGCACGGCGTAGCCGTCGCCGTCATCATCGACGTAGCCCGTGTCGACCACGCCGTAGAGGTCCGAGACGACGGAGTCGCCGCCGTCTTTGTCGCCGCAGGCCACGAGCGCGAGGCCCATGAGCGCCGCGGCCGCGGTGAGGCGCGTGGGGCTCGGCGCGGCGCCGCAGCTCGGGCAGTGGGCGTCACCGTCGAAGACGTGGGCGCCGCAGCGGGCGCAGGGGCGGAGGGACATGGCGGGGGACCTCTTGGAGTGGGGGGCGCTCCTTTTTACCATGAGCCGCGGCCAGGTCGTGGCGGGGGCTATCCCCGTGGAAGAATAGTCCCGATGTCGGGCGCTCATCGTGCTTGTCGTCGGGCGGATGGGCTCTTACCCCGACCTGTGCTCGTCCGCCGGAGTCCATCTGTATCGGGTGGTCCTCTCCGAACAGAGCGCGCTCGCTGGACCACATGTCGCCGGTCTCGCGACACGGTTCGGTCCCTCGCTCCCACGCGGCGTGCTCATCGAGGTGAAGCTCAGCGACGACCCGGGCCACATCAAGCAGGGCTTCGCCGAGGCCATCGTCTACCGCGACGAGCACCGCGCGCTGTTCACCGACGAGCGGGACTGGCCGAAGACGATCCTGGTCACCTCACGCCCGCTCCTGAGCGAGCCGCGGCGTGGGGATGACGTCATCGCCGTGGACTGGGCGCGCTGGACGCCGGAGGCCGTGCTCGAGGGCATCGTCTCCGGCTTGTGAGGGGGCTCAGGTGTTGTCTTCGCCGTCGCAGTTGGAGTCGATCCCGTCGTCGGGCGTCTCCGTGGCGCCGGGGTTCACGTTCGGATCGCCGTCATCGCAGTCGTCGCTCTCGGCGTTGTAGCCGTCGCCGTCCTCGTCGATGAACGCCGAGGAGTCGGGCACCCCGTAGGCGGGCTGGATGTCTTTGTCGCCGCAGGCCACGAGGCCGAGGCCCATCGCCAGGGCCGCCGCCGTCGCGTGCAGCGCGCCGCCGCCGCAGTCGCGGAGCTTGGCGCCGCAGCTCGGGCAGGCGCAGGAGGTGTCGAGCACATGAACGCCGCAGCGGGCGCAGGGGTGAAGGGACATCGGAGGCTCCGGGGTCAGCGGTTGTTCTTGCCGTCGCAGTCGGAGTCTACCCCATCAAACCACCGCTCACGCGCGCCGGGGAAGACGTCGGGCGCGCTGTCGTCGCAGTCGCCTTGGGAGACGAGCACCCCGTCGCCGTCGCCGTCGAGCTCGGGCGGAGGCTCGACGACGAGCTCCTCGGGCGGAGTGACCTCAGGTGGCGGCATGAGCACGTCCCCGGGCCCGACGCGGTCCATCGGCGGCACCCCGTAGGCGGCCTGGAGCTGGTTTGAGCGGTCGGGCTCGTCCGCGCCGACCAAGGTGAGCCCCATGAGCACCGCCGCAGCGCCTCGGGTGAGTTTGCCCGTCGTGGAGAGGGCGCCACAGCTTGGGCAGGCGCCGGGGCTGGGGGTCAAGAGCGCGCCGCAGCGACCGCAGGGGTGGAGGTGCATCGTCGGGGCCTCGGGTCAGCGGTTGTTCTTGCCGTCGCAGTCGGAGTCAACACCGTCAAACCAGCGCTCCTTGGCGCCGGGGAGGACGTTGGGGTCGGCGTCGTCACAGTCTCCGGCCTGGGCGGGAACACCGTCAGCGTCGGCGTCTTGAGCGACGACCACGGGCGGCGGGAGAGGCGTGGCGACGACGCCGTACAGCGGCTCGTCGATCGGCGGCGGGGGCGGCGGCGGCGGCTCGGGTGGCGGCGGCTCGGGCTCGGGCGGCTCAGGATCGAACACCACACCATACTCTGGCTCAGGGGCCTGACCGGGATCATCGGCGCCGAGCAGCGCGAGGCCCATGACAACGGCGGCGGCGGTGCGGGTGAAGGCGCCGCTGAGCTGCCGCCCGCAGTGGGGGCAGACCAAGGCGGCGCGCTGGACGTGCTGACCGCAGGCAGGGCAGGGGTGGAGCAGCATCGGCGGGGCCTCGGGCTTAGCGGTCTTGTTTGCTGTCGTCGGCGGGCTCGGCGTCGTCTGGGGCGGAGGCCTCTGGGGTGGGGCCGTCGGTGACGGCCGGCCCCGGCGCCGGGACGGGCGTGACGACGATGCCGTACAGCGGCTCAACGCGGATCGGCTCGGGCTCGGGCGGCGGCTCGGGCGGCGGCGTGGGCTCAGGCGGTGGCTCGGGCTCCGGCGGTGGCTCGGGCGGCGGCGGTGGCTCGGGCGGCGGCGGCTCAGGAGGGGGCTTGGGCCGCTTGGGCCGCTTCTTCTCGGGCACAGGCGGTGGAGGCTCCGGCGCGGGCTGCTCCACCTTGCCGTAGAGGGGCTCGGGCCGGGGTTCCTCGCCGTGGTCCGCGCCCATCAAGGTGAGGCCCATGACCACGGCCGCCGCGGTGCGGGTGAGCTTGCCGCCGGGGCTCGCCCCGCAGTGGGGGCAGGCGAGGGCGGTGAGCTGGACGTGCTGCCCGCAGGCGCCGCAGGCGCGGAGGGTCATGGGCGCTCCAAGGATCAGGTGTCGTCGCCGCCGTCGCAGTTGGAGTCGATGCTGTCCCCGGCGGTCTCGGTGGCGCCCGGGAAGACGTTCGCGTCGTCGTCGTTGCAGTCGCCATCCCCGACGGTCACGCCGTCACCATCGGCGTCCGCGAGGTACGAGGTGTCGGCCACGCCGTACTCGGGGGCGAAGCCGCTGTCCGAGGGCTCCTTGTCGCCGCAGCCGACCAGCGCGAGGCCCATGAGCGCGGCGGTCGCGGTGTGGCGCAGCCCGCAGTCGCGGAGCTTGGTGCCGCAGTGGGGGCAAGAGCAGCTGCTCTCAAACACGTGGGTGCCGCAGTGGGCGCAGCTCGTCATCGGCATGGTCGTCTCCTCAGGCTGGATGGTCACGGTGGACGATGGGATTGTAGTCCCAAAATCTTGGGGTCGGCGTGGCGACGGTCCGAGGTTGTGCTACGCTGTTCCCGATGTCGCCCATGAACGCCAACACCCAGACTACGACTACCCTGCCTCTCGGCGGGCTCGTGGTCGTGTCGGCGCGTTAGCGACGTCCTCACCACCCAGCGCCTCGCCGACGAACGGCGAGGCCCTCGCGGTGTCGTCGCTCGTCGGTCCAACAGGAGACCGACATGAACAAGCTCCCTGAAGATCATCGTGTCATCGCTCGCCGCCTCGACCTGCTGCACTTCCAAGAGGAGGCGCCAGGCATGGTGTTCTGGCATCCCCCTGGCTTCACGCTCCTCCGGGTGCTGGAGGAGGCCTCCCGCGCCGCCTCCGCCCGGGAGGGCTACGTCGAGGTCCGTACACCTCAGGTGCTTCGCGCGCCGATCTGGGCGCAGAGCGGCCACTGGGAGCACTTCCAGGACGCCATGTTCCGGGTGGGGGACGCCGACGTCCCCGCCGCGCTCAAGCCCGTGAGCTGCCCAGCGCACATCAGCATCGTGAACCGACGATCCTTGTCGTGGCGGGAGCTGCCGCTCCGGATCGCGGAGCTCGGCCTCGTGCACCGTGACGAGCAGCAGGGCGCGCTCTGCGGGCTCCTCCGCCTGCGCCAGTTCACACAAGACGACGGCCACATCTTCTGTGAGCCACACCAGCTCGTCGAGGAGATACGCCGGTTCTGCGCGTCGATCGGGCCGTTCTACGCGGCCTTCGGCTTTGACCGGGTCGAGGTCGGGCTCTCGACGAGGCCCCCGGCGCGGCTCGGCGACGACGCGGGCTGGGACTTCGCCGAGGCGGCCTTGGCCGAGGGCGCGGCGCTGGCGGGGCTCCACCCCATGATTCAGCCCGGTGAAGGCGCGTTTTATGGGCCGAAGCTGGAGTTTGTGCTCATCGACGACGCCGGACGGCGCTGGCAGTGCGGGACGATGCAGGTGGACCTCGTGATGCCTGAGCGGTTTGACGTGGAGTACGTCGGCCGCGACGGCGCGCGGCGTCGGCCGGTGATGCTGCACCGGGCCCGGTATGGCAGCCTGGAGCGCTTCATGGGCCTGCTCTTGGAGCATCACCAGGGTCGCCTGCCAGGCTGGCTGGCGCCGGTCCAGTGCTGGGTGCTGCCGATCAGCGCGGAGCATGAGCCTTGGGCGGAGCACGTCCGGGCGACGCTCGCCGCCGCTGGGCGACGGGTGGAGCTGCGGCCCTCGGACCAGTCCTTGGGGCGTCGTGTCGCCGAGGCCCACCAGCAGGGCATCCCCGCGGTGCTCGTCGTCGGCGGGCGCGAGGTCGCCGCGCGCTCGGTCGCCTGGCGTCAGGCCGCCGGGGGCTCGTCGCCGACGCCGCTGGAGGAGGCCGTGGCGCGCCTGAACGCGCTCTGTCGTTGCCCCCTGGAGCCGTGAGCGGCCAGGGTGCTATGCTGGGGCTCCCCGGAGCCCCAGCCTATGCGCGCCAGCAGCCCCCGTCGTAAAGCCCTCACCGCCCTCGGCGTCTGGTTCGCCGTCAACATCGTGCTCGCCGCGCTCTTCGTGGGCCTGAACCTCGCCTATCGGTCCGGCGTCGACGCGGTCGAGTTTAAGGGTGGGGTCGCCAGCTTCGACCGAGAGTTTGACGGGGCGCTCTTCGGCATCGACGACGAGCGGGCCTACCGGGTGAGCGCCTCCGGCGACATCGCCGTGGTGAAGATCAAGCCGGGCACGCCGCCGTTTCGGCCGGTCTGCGGCACGACGAGCCTCGACGGCAGCCTCATCAACCTCGCGATGTACCAGCGGGGCGACTGGGTCTACAGCGGCTACCCCGAGTTCGACGGCGTCGACGCCTACAACGTGCGAACGGGGGAGACGCTCTCGGTGAGCGCCCCGACCCCGGCGCCGGGCAAGATGACCGATCCGGCGACCATCGCCGAGTACCGCAGCCGAGGGCTCACCTTCGCGGCGGCCAACAAGCTCACGGTGGAGCGCGTCGTGCGTGGCCACCGGCAGCTCGCCTCCATCGAGGAGAGCTGCGTGGTGTTTAACGCCGCGTTCTTTCTGCTCTTCGGCGCCTCGGCCGTCGCCGGGCTGTGGCTGACGGCGCGGGCGCTTATGGCGAAGAGTGAGCCTACTGCTCCATCAGCTTGACGACGAGCTGGTAGCCGCTCTCGATCTCCGAGGCGCTCATCTTGCCCTTCTTGACGTACTGAACCGTGGCGGTCTTGTCCAAGATGACGACGACGGACTGCTCGTTGCAGTCGCCGAGGCCCCAGGCCGTGGCGAGGATCCGGTCGGGGTCGGTGAGGATGGTGGCGCCGTACTTCTCGATCTTCTTGCGCACGACGGAGCGGATGACCTCATCGGGGAGCCAGGTCTCCTTGAGGTTCGCGACGCCGACGCCGCGGTACTTCGTCTTGTCGAGGTTCGCGGCCTTGAGCTTGTCGGCGAAGGCGTCGTTCATGTCGGAGACGTCGGGGTCGGAGTAGAACACCGCGACGACCTTCGAGCCGATGTCGGGGATCTTCGCGGGCTTGTCGTTCGCGTCACGAAGCTCAGGGTTCGAGACCTTCTGGCCGACGGTGGCGGCGATGGCGTCCAGGCCGCTGACGAGCAGGCCGAAGAAGGAGACGGCGAGGAGGCCTTGGGCGAGGGCGCGACGGGTGAACATGTGCAGAACTCCGGTTGAACGGGAACAGGCAGCTTAGCATACCCACGAGCGAAAGATTGCATTCCCTGTGGGGTTTGGTCCGCGCTTGGCGGCGAAGGATCACCGATGGGACCTGTCCTGGCGCAGGTCGTTGGGCGAGAGGGCCCGGTTCACTTCTTCTTGTCTTGACGTGGCGCCGCTTCTCTGGTAATAGATAATGAAAGTCATTATCAATAACGCGCCTCCTCCTCCCCGTCGATGGGTGTCTCCGTCCCAAGCTGTGTGGTGTGGTCTTCTGGGCAGCTCGGGTGAACTTTACGGTGGCCTGTACGGCGGGGAGGTGGAGGGCTCTCTTGGGCGAAGGCCCGCGGGGGAGGTTAGGCTCTAGGGGATGACGCTCCCCTCGTGGCTCACCCCTCGTTGGCTCCTGCTGCCTCTCGCCGCGCTCCTCGTCGCGGGCGGGAAGGCCGCCGTTGACGCTCGCGGCTGGAAGCTCGGCACCCCGGCGCAGAACACCGCGGCGGTCTTCGCGCCGACGGAGGACACGCCCCTCACGCTGCCCGCGCGCTTCAACGCCATGATCACGCGGCCGACGTACTTCTTCTACTACTCGCCCACCTGCGGCCACTGCCAGAAGGCGATCCCCGAGGTGGTGGAGCTCCACGCCCGCCTCAAGGATCGGCTCGACTTCGTCGCCGTCGCGTCCTCGATGGCCACGGCCCAGCAGATCGCGGCGTTCAACGAGGTCTATGGCGTGACCTTCCCGACGGTTCACGACCACGACGGGGAGTTCGCCCGGGCCATCGCCGCGCGCTCGACGCCGACGGCCTTGGTCGCCGCCCCCGGCGCTGAAGACGGCGCCATCGTGCGCCGCCTGGGCTTTTACCCCTGGTTCCCCGGGGCCTCGGCGCTGTTGATCCTCAAGCTCTGGCCCGAGGAGGGCTTCGCGCTGGCCTTCCCGAAGGACGTCTACCAGGGCGGCACGGCCTGCGCGATCTGCCACACCGAGGAGGCTCGGGCCTGGTCGGTGAGCCACCACGCCATCGCGTACCGCACGCTCTACGCCCGGGACAAGGCCGAGGATCCCGCCTGCGTCGGCTGCCACGTCACCGGGATGGGGGAGCCCTCGGGCTTCACCCTGGGAGATCACGGCTCGGCGCTCACGAACGTCACCTGTGAGGCCTGTCACGGCGCTGGCGGGCCCCACGACGGCGAGCGCGACGACGCCAGCGCCTCCTGCGTGGGCTGCCACGACGCCGAGCACTCCATCGCCTTCACGTTGCAGAAGGGCCTGCCCCACATCGACCACTACGCGGCGATGGGCCTCAGCGACCGGGAGCTCGACGAGCGCTGGACGGCGCTGACCTCGGGGGAGGCGCCGAAGCCGCTCCTCGCCTTCCCCGACGGCGCCTCTCAGGGGGCCAAGGCCTGCCAGAGCTGCCACCCCGACGAGGTGAAGGCCTGGCAGAGCTCAGGGCACGGCGAGGCCCGGGCGCTGCTCAAGGGCAAGGAGCAGCGGAACCCGGAGTGCCTCAGCTGCCACGCGACGCCGACGAGCTACAGCGCGGGCGTCGCGCCGGAGACCTTCCTCAGCGAGGGCGTCGGCTGCGAGACCTGCCACGGCCCCGGCGAGAAGCACGTCCAGGCGCCGAGCGCGTCGAACATCCTCGGCCTCGGCGAGAGCTGCCCGGAGTGTGTCATCGAGTCGGTGTGCACGAGCTGCCACACCCCTCAACAAGACGCGGACTGGGCGCTCCAGTCCCACCTCACGGCGATTCAGGGTCACCGCTGACGACGGCGGTGGCCGTCGAGGCGCCGCTCTGGGCGCGGATCCACTCGTCCAGGGCGCCCCAGCGGGTGAGCAGCCAACGGTAGCGGGCGGCGGGGTCCGTGGGGATCTCCGCGGCGGGCACCCGCTCAAACCGCACCTTCACGACCTTATCGACGAGCTCACCCCGGGCGAGGTCGGCCAAGGTGCGCGCGCCCTCCAGGCCGGTGTGGGCGCAGAAGACGACGTCGAGGGAGGGGTTGGCGTCGAGGATCGCCAGCACGCCGCCGGGCTTCGGGGCCAAGGTCACCTGAAGGGCTCGGGCGAGGGCCTGGACGTCCTCGGGCTGGTTGGCGAGCTCGGAGAGGCGGGCGGCCTGTCGGGAGGGCGAGAAGCGGGTGCCTTCGGGGTAGAGCACGAGGGCCTCGTCTACGCCCATGCCGACGGAGAGCGCGCGCACCCGCTCAACCTCCCCGGCGTCCCCGCGGCGCACAAAGACGTTCGGCACCCGCTGGCCGATGACGTCGATGCAGGGGTCCCAGAGCAGCTCGGACTTGAGCACATAGCGCAGGTTCATCCCCAGCCCCGCCGAGAGCAGGGCCACGGGGAGGATGGTGTCCGCGGTGCTCGCGTGGCGCACGAGGAGCAGGGTCGGGCCCGGGCGGCACTCGTCGAGGCCCTGGACGTCCCAGGTGAGGTTGAACAGGGCGCTCAAGGCCCCGCAGAGGGCGGAGTTCCAGCGGCGCTGCAAGGTGTAGCTGGCCTCAACCAGGGCGGGGCCCGAGGTCACGAGCGCGATCCACCCCGCGCCGAGGAGCCCCAGGAGCTCGCAGGCGAGGTAAGCCCCGAACATCAAGAGCGCGCGGGTGACGGCGAGCTTGCGGGGCCGCACCAGCTCCGCGAGGAGCGAGACGAGGAGCAGCGGCAGCGCGGCGGCGGCGAGGGCCCAGGAGGCGAGCACGAGCGCCGAGATGGAGATTCCGCGGCGGCGCCAGCGGTCAGGATCGTCCGCCACTGGGGCCACGAGGGGCTCGGCCATATACGCTCCGAGGTTGAGCACTCAGTGTACAACAGGCGCGCGGCGCGCAGAGAGGATAGCCGTGGGCATGGCCCATGACCCCGGCGCCCGCGCCAACCTCGTCGGACTGCTCACCAACGTCGGCTTGACCGTGCTCAAGCTCGTCGTGGGGGTCGGCGCGGGCAGCGACGCGCTCTTGGCGGACGCCTTCAACAGCGCCGGGGACATCCTCGCCACGGCCATCGGCGCCGTGGGGTACCGCCTCGCCCAGAGCCCCGCTGACGAGGATCATCATTATGGCCACGGCAACGCGGAGTCCGTCGCGGGGCTGATCATCGGGGCGATGCTCTTCGGGACCGGCGTGTTCATCGCGCTCGACGGCGGCGTGGCGCTCCTCCGGGCCGAGGCCAAGGTGCCCGCGGTGTCCGCGGCCTGGGCGGCGCTCGGCACGGTGATCGTGAAGGAGGCGCTCTACCGCTACACCCGCCGGGTAGGGGAGGCGCTCAACGCCCCGTCGCTCTTGGCCAGCGCCCGGGACCACCGCGGCGACGTCTTGGCGAGCAGCGCCGTGCTCCTCGGTGTGCTCGGCGCGCGCTCGGGCCTGCCGTGGCTCGACCCCTTGGCGGCGGTGCTCATCGGCGTGACCATCATGGGCCTCGCGGTGAAGCCCCTGCGGGAGAACTTCGGCGTGCTGATGGACGAGTCGTCCCCGGAGCTCGCCGCGGCCATCGCCGAGGTCGCCCGCAAAGATCCCGACGTGCGCGGCGTCGATAAAGTCGGCGTGCACACCTTGGGCGCCTACCACGTCATCGACCTGGAGATCTCCGTGGACGGGGCCCTGCGCCTCACCGACGCCCACACCATCGCCCATCGCGTCGCCGACCGGGTTCGAGACGAGGTGGACCACGTCCGGGAGGTCAAGGTGCACGTCAACCCGAGCGAGGCCCCCGCCGCCGAAGGGCGCTGAACACCAAGGTCAGCCAGGCGATGGGGAGCAGCGGCGAGGCCGCGCAGGTGACGCCGCCGCAGTCGACACCGCCGCTGCACGAGGCCCCGCTCGACGAGGAGCCGCCGTCGCAGCCGCCGCCTGAGCTGGATCCGCCGTCGCAGCCGCCGCCCGACGAGGAGCCGCCGCCCGACGAGGAGCCGCCGCCCGAGCTGGATCCGCCGTCGCAGCCGCCTCCGTCGTCCGTCTCGCCCCCTCCGCTGGGCGCGCCGGGGGTCTCGGGGTCGTCTCCGTCGGCGAGCCCGTCGTTGTCATCGTCTTCGTCGTCGAGGTCAAGGAGGCCGTCGTTGTCGTCGTCGTCATCCTCGGGGTCGGGGATCCCGTCGAGGTCGGCGTCGGGCAGGTCTGCGCCGCCGCCGCCGCTGCAGCCGCCCGTGGTGACGGTGAGGCTCGCCGAGCCGCCGTCGAAGGTGACGTCGGGGAAGGGCCAGAGGTCGATGTAGACGACGTCCCGGGCGTCGATGACGCGGCCGAGCCAGAGCGCGTCGGGCAAGGCGACGGTGAGGGTGTCGGCGAGGGGGTCACCTGGGGAGACGGCCACACCTTCGGGGCTGTCCGGCAGGCGCCCGGCGAGGAGCGAGTGGCCCTCCAGGACGAGCACCCAGTCGTCACCGTCTACGACGAGCTCCTGGGGGATCACGACGACGGAGGGGTTGAGCCCGATGGAGAACGGGGTGTTCCCGGCGAGCCCCTCAAGCACCAGCGAGCCCGCCACAGGGTCGTCCTCAAACCAAAGGCTCAGCCCGCACCAGCCCCCGGCGGGCAGCGGCAGCGGCAGCGGGGCGTCGGTCAAGAGCGTGAGGGGCCCGGGCACCTCAAGCTGCACGGCGCCGCCCGCGCAGTCATCGAGCCAGATCGCCGAGATCCGGGCCGTGGCCGAGGCGAGGGTGACCTCCGCGTCATCCAAGGCGACGACGTGCAGGTCGCCTGGCGCGGCGCAGCTCCCGAGGGTCAAGAGCGCGGCGTAGAAGAGGAGCCGGGGCATGACCGCACCTCCGCGGACAGGAGCCCCGATCTTGCCACGCCGAAGCGTCGTTTTGGCGGAGGGTCAGGGGGGAGTCATTGGAGGGTGTTCGTGGACGGCCCAGGGACCGCCGGGCGGCCAGCGGCTCACCTGGGCGCCGGTCCAGGTCGGGGAGAAGAGCGCACGGAGCGCGCTCACAAGCTGGTCAAGCGGCGGCGCGGGCTCGATGCCAGCCTTTCGCACGTAGGCGCCCCACTGGGAGGCCTTCGTGGGGTCGTTGGGCATGGCGTCGCTGAGCCCGATGGGCGTCTCGGTTGGGCGGGGGATCCCTCGGCGGGTGAGGGTGTTCTCGACGGCGCGCAGCAGGTTGCCATCAAGCTCAAACCGCTGACCGAGCAGCCAGAGGTCGTAGTAGTCCTTCATTCGGCTGTTCTCAAGGCCAAGAGCGAGGATGGTGCTGTACTTCTCGGCCATGCTCGTCTCTTTGGGGTAGACCAAGAGCTCAGGCGCGGGGAGGTCGAGCAGGCTGGGGTAACGTTCACGGCGCGGGGCGGGGGTGATCGAGTCGCCGAAGCCAACGTCGATGTGCACGCGCACCTGCTCCTTGCCGAAGCGCGCGCTGAGGTCGGCGGAGAGGCCAGGGTAGGCGCGGTTGCGGGTGGCGACGCCCACTTGTAGGCTCGTGAGGTCAAAGCTCACGCCGTCGTCGTCCACCTCACCGCCGAGCACCTCACCCAAGATCCGGGCAAACTCCTCGGGAGAGGGATCGCCGCTCCCCAAGAGGTCGATGTCTTGGGTGGGGCGCTTGACGTCGCGCAGCCAGATCCCGAACATCATCGCGCCTTTGAGCACGAACTTGTCGCCGTAAGGGGAGCGGGCGAGGCGGTAGAGCAGGCGCTCGTTGACGTATTGATCGACGAGCAGGTGGTAAGGCAGCGCTCCGGGGAGCTTACTCCGCATCTTCAGCCGGTCTCGCACACTCGCGGCGATGTTTCGGGTCACAGCAGCGCCTCCACATAGGGTCGCATCTTGTTGTAGGCCCGCCGCCGCCGGGCGATGGCCATGAGCGGCTGCACCTCGTTAGGGAATCGGCCTAGGTAGTCCTTGAGGGCGTCAAGGGCGGGCTCAAGGCCCACCTGCCGGGTGAAGTGGAAGGCCTCGACGACCGCGCGGGCGGGGGAGAACACCTTCACCATCACGCCATCGATCTCGTGGTGCTCGACGTCGAGGCCAAGCTCAGCCTCGTCGAGCCAAGACACCCGCAGCTTCAGGCTCGTGAGCCGCGGCGCCCAGCTCCCCCGGGGGAGCGCGATCCACTCCTGCCAGGGGCGCTCTAGTCCAAGCCGGTGAAAGTGCAGGGCCGAGAGCAGGGTGACGACGGCCTTGGGCGCCTTCGCCGAGACGACGGCGAGGCTGTTGTGGATGGAGATCTCGGCGTCAGCGCCTTGGTAGAGGCCACGCTCCACCCGGACGAGGGTGCCGCCGCGGGTGAGGCGGCTCGCCGTCGCTTGGGAGCCGCCGCGGGCGTTGAGCAGCCCGGCGCGAATGAGCCCGTCTTGGGGGCTGGGCCGCTGGCCCTGCGCACGTTTCATGGGTGAGATCCTCACATCATTGGAAGAAAGGTAGAGGTTTTCTACCATGTTCATGTTGTGCGAAGCAACCGCGTCCCCCTCGTTCCGTTGCGCAGTCGCCTAACTCGGCGTTCATGTGGCCTGCCAGAAGGCGAGTGAAAACCTATCAAAACTAATGTCAGAGCAAAGGTTTTCACTCCATCCAACGCTGATATGATTGAGAAGCGCTCATAATCCATAAAAAATTAGAGGTTTTCACTCAACCCTATGCACCTTCCTCTACGGCTAGGAGCGCGCTGGCGCGTAGTGGTTTAGCCCCTCCGCGCCGCCACCAACGCCATGAGCCCGAAGACCCCGGCCATGACGAAGAGCACGAGGCTCAGGGCGGGCAGGCCGAAGAGGCGCAGGTCGGTGTAGTCCAGGCTCAGGGCCGCGCAGAGGGCGGCGGTCACGGCGAAGGCGCCGAGGAGCTGGGCGCGCAGGCGCTGGTCGAGGCGGCGGGAGGTCTGGGGATCCTCCCGGTTCACGACGTTCACCCGCAGGCGCTGGTCGTCGATGTCGTCGAGGAGCTGGCTGAGGCTCATCGGCAGGCGTCGGGCGAGGGTGCTCAGGGTGACCAGGTTGTAGAACAGGTCCTCCTGGGTGCGCTGGGACGAGAAGCGCTCGGAGACGAGGCGCTGCACATAGGGCTTCGCCGCGCCCAAGGGGTCTACCTCGGGGATCAGCGACTTCGCCAAACCTTCGGTCGTGAGCAGGGCCTTAAAGAAGGTCGTGTAGGTCGGCGGCGCCCGGACGCGGTGCTTGAGCGCGCCTTCAGTGATGTCGAGCAAGAACCGCCCGATCTGCATCTCCTGGACGCTTACGCCCTCCCAGTTTCGCTCGACGACGAGGGTGGTGTCCCGCTCGAAGGCGTCGTAGTCCACCCGCTCGCTCTTGATCGCGATGTCGAAGAAGATGCGGGAGATGGTGCGGTAGTCCCCACGCTCTAAGGCGAAGAGCAGAGAGACGATGCTGTCCTTCATGTCCCGGGTGAGGCGGCCCACCATGCCGAAGTCGAGCAGGCCGATGACGTGGCCCGGCAGGATGAGCACGTTGCCGGGGTGCAGGTCGCCGTGGAAGAAGCCGTGGTCAAACAGCAT
Organism: Myxococcota bacterium; assembly: GCA_023150845.1. Taxonomy (GTDB): domain Bacteria; phylum Myxococcota_A; class UBA796; order UBA796; family CAJQPC01; genus JADKFE01. Next base: position 23,124 of record JAKLKD010000003.1, read on the forward strand.
CGTGTAGGCGGCCTCGAGGTAGCGGCGGCCCACCTCGTCCATGTCGTAGCCGTGCTCCCGGGCCTGGCGGATCTTCACGCCGTCGAGGTGCTCGATGCACAGCACCCGGGAGGTGGTCAAGGCGTCGAAGACCGTCGGGATCTTCACCCGGGGGTTCCCGGCGAAGTTCGCGGCGAAGCGGCGCATGTTTGTCGCCTCGGCCATGAAGTCGAGCTCGGCGGTGATGCTGCGCTCAAACTCGCTGAGCACCCCTTGGGGGTCGAGGAGCTCGGCCTCGGGGAACTCGGCGCAGAGGCGGTTCACGAGCAGGTGCAGGATGCTCAGGTCCGCCCGGATCATCGCCGCGATGCCAGGCCGCTGCACCTTAAACACGACTTCAGCGCCAGACTGCAGCGCCGCCCGGTGCACCTGGGCGATGGAGGCCGTGGCCAGGGGCGCCTCGTCGAAGCGGCTAAGGCCCACACGCCAGCCGGAGCCGAGCTCCGCCGCGATGGTGCGCTCAATCTCGGCGAAGGGCAGGGGGCCGACGTCGTCTTGTAGGGACTGGAACGCCGCGAGGTACGCCGGGGGCACCACGTCGGGCCGGGTCGAGAGCACCTGGCCGAGCTTGATGAAGGTGGGGCCAAGGTCTTTGAGGGCGGCGACGGCGCGCTCGGGGGTGGACTCGGAGGAGTCCCGGCTCGCCCGGTCGAGGCCCGGCAGCTCCAGGGTGTGCACCAGCCAGCCGAAGCCGTGGCGCACGAGGATCGCGGCGACCTCACGCAGGCGGTTGATGTCGCGCACGGTGTGCGTGAGGCCGCCGACGGTGCGCACGACGGGACGGACGATTCTCACGAGGGGCTCCTGGTTCCGCCCTGATCAGCTCCCCGAGAGGATCAGCCCCGCGGCCACCGCGAGCAAAGCCACCACCGCGACGACGAGGGGCCACATCGGACGAGGGGGCGCCGGGGGCGGCATGAGCGAGGAGAGATCGACGGTGTGCTCCTCGTCTTCGGCCTCGACGAGCTCGACGGTGAAGACGTGGGCGCCGATGGTCACCCGGTCGCCGGGCCCGATGGACTTGCTGGAGGTGACCCGGCGGTCGTTCACGAAGACGCCGTTGCGGCTGCCGGTGTCTTGCACCCAGAGGCCGTTCTCGCGCAGCGTGACCTCGGCGTGGAAGCGGCTCGCCTCGGGATCGCTGATCTGGACGGTGTTTGTGGGGTCTCGGCCGATGCGCACACCCTCAGCGCCGATGAGGAATCGTTTGCCTTGGGGGCCGCCGGAGACGCAGAGGAGATGGGGGACGCTCATGGGGATGACGATCCATCGCTTGATCCCTCGCCTATAACCACTCGCCCGCGCGCCGCCACTGGGAGCCGTGACAAGGGCGTCACCCGCGGCTCCAGAGCAGCCAGAGCCCGAAGGAGAGGCCGAGCACGGAGGACGTCATCAGCACCCCGGCGACGATGAGCCAGAAGCGCAGATCGAGCTGGAGCGGGACCTCCTCGTTGAGCGAAGGGGGCGCCGCGGGCGGGCTCGGCGGCTTGGGGGCGCGCTTGGGCTTCGCCTCAGGGGCCGGGGCCTCGTTCAACGCGGCGACCTTGCGGCCGGGCGGCGTGGGCTTGGGGGCCTCGGCCTTTGGGGCGGCGGGCTTGGGGGCCTCGGCTTTGGGGGCGGCGGGCTTCGGCGAGGTGGGCTTCGGGGCCTCGGCCTTGGGCGCCTCGGCTTTGGGGGCCTCAGCCTTGGGCGGGGCGGCGCGGGCGCTCGCCTCGGCGGCGCGCATGGCCTCGGGCGGGAGCTCGTCCGCGCCCTCAATCGTCACGCTCGGCGCCGTCGTCTCGCCCTCCTCAAGGTTGGTCTCTTCGTCGCCGCCGCGGAAGAGCTGGCTCATCGACATGCTGCGCAGGGCGAGGATCTCCCGGGGCGCCGGGGCAACGGTGGTGGGCTTGAGGTCGGGATCGTCGGGGTCGAAGGACTCGCGCTCCTCCAGCACCCGCGACTCCATCGGGGGCTGGGGCTCCTCCGGGGGCGGGCCGTCAAAGCGCAGGAGCACGTCGCCGATCTGCACGTAGGTCCCGTCGAGGAGCTCACACATCGGCATCGGGTGGCCGTTGATGAGCACGCCGTTGCTGCTGTCGAGGTCTTGAACGACGCAGCGGCGGCCCTGCACCAAGAACGCGCAGTGGCGGCGGCTCACCCGGGTGCTGGGGACGCGGACGGCGCAGGACATCTCGCGCCCGGCGACCTGGCGGCCGGGCTGGAGCGCGAACACCAGGCCCTCTCCAGGGCCCCGCACCACCGTCAGCTTCACCGCTTCGCCTCCAGGGTGTCGCGCAGCTCGCTCGCCGCGATGGGGTAGCCCGTGAACAGCTCAAATGAGAGCGCGCCTTGGTGGACCAACATCCCCAAGCCGCCAGACGTGCGCAGGCCCCGGGCCGCGCAGGCCGAGAGCCTCGGGGGGGCGCTCATCCAATAGTTGATGTCACACCAGATGGCCGTCGATGGCAAGGGGTCGATCGGCAAGGACTCGACGAGGGCCTCGGTCCCGCCGCCCAAGCAGTTCACCACGAGGTCGGCGCGCTCAGCGATCTCGCCGAACCAGCCGGGGTGCAAGGGCGCCCCGTGGAGCGCGCAGCCGGGGTTTCGGGCGCCGAGCTGGGCGGCGGCGCGCTCGGCCCGGCCCACGTCCCGGTTGAGCAGCGCGACCTCTTGGGCCCCCGCGGCGGCCAAGGCCGAGGCTACGGCCCGACCCGCGCCCCCGGCGCCCAAGACGACGCAGCGCTGGCCCTTCGCGCTGAAGCTGTGCTCCTCGGCCAAGGCGCCAAGCAGCCCCTCACCGTCGGTGTTGTAGCCCGTGAGCCAGCCATCGACGTTGATCACGACGTTCACCGCCCCGGCCTCCTCGGCGGCGATGGTGACGTGGTCGAGGAGCGGCAGCACCCGCTCTTTGAACGGCACGGTGAGGTTCACGCCGACGAGGTCCAGGGTGCGGATCGCGTCGGTCACGCCCTCGGCGCGGCGCGGGTCCACGTCGAAGGCGAGGTACACGGCGTCGAGGCCCAGGCGGGCGAAGAGCGCGTTGTGCATCGCCGGAGACAGGCTGTGCCGCACCGGGTGACCGACGAGGCCGTAGATCCGGGTGCGGCCGCTGATCAAGGCGACGGGATCGCGCGGGCGGCGGCCACGTCGCGGTGAATCTGGGCGACCAGGGCCTCGACGCCGGAGAAGCGCTCCTCGCCGCGCAGCCGCTGGAGCAGGCGGGTGGAGAGGCGCCGCCCGTAGAGGTCGCCGCTGAACTGAACGAGGTGGACCTCCACGGCGAAGCCGAGCTTGCCGAAGGTGGGCCGCACGCCGAGGTTCGCGACGCCCCGGAGGCCCTGGGGCCCGCCCTCGACGTCTACATCGACGGCGTAGACCCCCGGCGCGGGCAGCAGCTCGGCGTCACACTGGAGGTTCGCCGTGGGGAAGCCGATGGTCCGGCCCCGGGCGTCGCCATGGATGACCACACCCTCCACCGCGTAAGGCCGACCCAGGAGCGCGGCGGCGCGGGTGACGTCCCCTTGGGCCACGGCCTCACGCACCGCCGAGGACGACACGACGCGGTCCTCGCCGGGCAACAGGTAGGGGCGCACGGCCTCGATGGAGAGCTCGGGCATCCACCCGGCCAAGGCTTCGGCGTCTCCTTGGCGACCCCGGCCGAAGCGGAAGTCGTAGCCGACGACGAGCGCTGAGGGCCGGATACGCGCGCCGAGGATCTCCCGGGCGAACCACTCCGCCGGGCGGGAGGAGAGCTCGATGGTGAAGTCCTCGACGATGACGAGGTCCACACCTTGGCCGTGCAGCAGGTCGATCTTCTGCCGGAGCGTCGTCATGCGCGGCGGGCACCGGTCGGGCTGGAGCACGCGCCGCGGCGGCGGCTCGAAGGTGTACACACAGGACGGCACACCTAAGGCCCGCGCCCGCTCCGTCAGCCGCGCCAAGAGCGCCTGATGCCCCCGGTGAACCCCATCGAAGTTGCCGATGGTGAGCGCCGGGTGGGCGTCTTGTGGGAAACTCAGGGATCCTTGGAAGGTCCGTGCGGGCATGGCGCGGAAGCTATCCCAGCCGGACAGCCTGGGCACGTCGCCGCACGCACTGGAGACCCCCGATGATCCTCACCGCCCCCCTCGTCACCGTCGCGCTGATCCTCTCCCAAGCGGGCTGTGGCGGCGAGGGCGCGGTCGTCAACGACGCCTTGGTCCTGGCGATCCCCTTTGATCCGGGCAGCCTCAACCCCGTCGCTTTGCCCTACGCGCTCTCCCAGCAGCTCGTCGATCAGACCCAGCTCCCCTTGGCGCGGCGCTACGCCGGCCCCGACGGCCTCACCTTCACCCCGGGCCTCGCGACGGAGTGGCGCTGGAGCGAGGACCACCTCTCCTTGACCTTCACCCTCAACCCCGCCGCCCGCTGGGACGACGGCAGCCCGGTGACCTCGGCGGACGTGGCCTTCACCTACGCGCTCATCGACGACCCCGCCGTGGCCTCCAACTGGCTCGCCGACGGTGAGCTCATCCGCGAGGTGCTCACCCCCGACGCCGCCACGGTCACCTTTGTCTTCGCCGAGCCCGCCTCGGAGCTCCTCCTGATGTGCGCGGCGAGCCACAACATCCTCCAGGCGAGCCGGGTCAAAGACGCCGACCGCGCGAGCCTCCGGGGCCACGCGTATAGCCGCGCGCCGTCCTCCAGCGGCCCCTACCGGGTGGCGACCTGGGCCCCCGACGATCACCTCGTCCTGGTCCCGAACCCCCACGCCCTCACCCCGCCGAAGATTCAGCGGGTGATCGCCCGGATCGTCCCCGAGTACAGCACCCGCATCCTGGAGCTGGAGCGGGGCGCCGTGGACCTGCTCATGGACGTCGAGCTCGGCGACGTGGCCCGCCTCGCCGCCGACCGCCCGGACCTCCGGCTGATCCGGACCCCCGACGCCGCCGTGAGCTACATCGGCTGGAACCTGCGCGACCCCCGCCTCGCCGAGCCCAAGCTGCGTGAGGCCCTGGACCTCACCATCGACCGAGAGGTGCTCATCCGCGAGATGTACACCGTCGGCGGCGAGCCCTACGCCCGGGTCGCCACCGGCAGCGTGGCCCCGAGCCTCGGGCCCTGGCACAACGCCGCGCTGGCGCCGAGCCCCCACGACCCCGCCCGCGCCCGGGCGCTCCTCGCGGAGCTGGGCTACGCCGACGCCGACGGCGACGGGGTGCTCGACCGCGACGGCGCGCCCCTGCGCATCGAGCTCCTCCTCCAGAGCGGCATCCCCGAGAGCGAGCGCCTCGCCGTGCGGGCCCAGGCCATGCTCAAGGAGATCGGCGTCGCTTTGGTCCTCGTCGCCGTGGAGCCCAACCGCTTCTCCGCGACGGCCCGGGAGGGCAAGTTTGAGGCGATCCTCTGGGGCTTCGGCAACAACCCCAAGGTCGATCTCGCGGTGCAGTGGCGTAGCGACGGCGCCTACAACTGGATGGCCTACAGCGACCCCGAGACCGACCGCCTCATCGACGCCGCCCGCCGCGCGACCAACCCCGCCGAGGCCCAGGCCTTCACCCGCGAGGCCCAAGCCCGGGTGTACGCCGCCCGCCCGGCCTCGTTCTTGGTCTGGTCCGACCAGGTGAGCGCCGTGAGCCCCCGGGTGGTCGGCGCCCAGATGACCGTGCTCAGCGCGCTGGAGGGCTTAGAGACCTGGACCTTGGTCGGTAAATGACCGATGGTCATTTATGGTCAGCGCAGATAAGCCCTGAGCCCAAGCACGAGGACCAAGGCCGAGAACACCGCGCAGAGCCCGCCCCAGATCCAGTAGGGCAGCCACAGGGCCTCGGCGATGCGGGCCACGTCTGAAGGCATCACCCCGGCGCTCGTGTGGGCGACGGGGGTGAAGAGGTAGTCGGCCCGGGAGAACACCGAGAGGCCGAGCTGGGTGGCCAAGAACACGAGCATGTGCTGGTTGGCCCTGGCGGAGGCCCGCAGGGCGAAGACGAGGCTCAGCACGGCCACGGCGCCGACGAAGACGAAGCCGAAGAGGTTCCGCACCACCCACACATCGGCGATGAGCAGGGTGAGGCCGCCCACGGTCATCGCCACCTTCGCCGTCTGGGGGCGGCGGCCCATCAAGAAGCCGAAGGCGGCGACGATAGACGGCCCGACGAGGCCCCCGGCGCTCACCAAGGCCGTGCGGATGGCCTCGTCTGGCCAGCTCGACGAGGCGACCCCGGAGCCGTTGGCGTAGATCTCGAACTGGTGGAAGGTGCCGCCGACGAGGATCGCCGTCACCCCGTGCCCGAGCTCATGGGCGAGGGTCGAGAGCAAGAGGAGCGGCCAGACGAGGATGGCGCCGCCGGGGATCGCGTAGAGCGCGGCGGTGACGGCCAAGCTGCCGAGCAAGATCCACCGCGCCCGGCTGGAGACGGTCAGCGCGGCGCTCGACGCGGGGGCTCGCTCCGGGCTAGGCATAGGCGCTCACTCCTGGCAGGCCAGGGCCTCAAGGTAGCTGATCTCCAGGGGCTCCCCGACGGTGAGGCCCTCCGCCGCCCCGTTCACCCACACGGCGCGGGCGGCGGCGTCGTAGGTCCAGGCCGAGAGCGTCCGGCCCTCGGCGCGCACGGTGAGCGTGGCGGCGACGGGCTCCTGGGCCAAGGTGTAGGTCATCACGCCGCTCCCGGCGGCGGCGGAGACCCCGGCGACCTCGGCCCAGAGGGTCTCCCACGGGGTGTTGGCGCAGACGTCGAGGGTCTCCCCTTCGGTGAGGTTCGCGGCCTCGATGGCCTTGCCGCCGCCGACGCAGCCGCCACGATCTTGGCCGGTGATCGCGGAGATCACGAGGTCCACCTCGGCGGGCAGGCGGGCCTCGATGGCGCTGACGTAGCTGTCCGTGGGGTCTGGGGAGGCCTCGGCGCCGCGGGTCAAGAGCACGATGTGGAGCTGGGCGCCGTCGCGCACGAAGCCCTCTAGGCAGTCCCCGACGTCGGTGCGCTCCAGGGTCGCCACGGCGAGGGACAAGAGCGCCCGGGTGGACTGGCTCTGGGGCACGAGGCCGTACGCGAGCAGGGGCGCGATGGCCTCGGGGCTGTAGTCGCGCACCTGGTCCGCCCGCAAGAAGGGGTCCACGGTGGCGGTGCAGCTCGACACGCCGTTCACGACGGCGACCTGCCAATCGACGCCGCCCTCGTCCAAGGCCGCGAACAAGGCGCTGGCCGCGGACTGCGCGGCGTAGAGCGTCGTCCACATGTCGGAGCCGGCGTCGATGACGAGCAGCACGTCGGCGCGGGCGCCGGGCACATACGGCGGCGTCTCGACCACGCCGCTGCCGGGCACGCCGAGGCCGGTGAGGGTGAGCGCCGAGACCGGCGACGCGGGGTCGTTCGTGAACACCTGCACCGTCGCCGACTGCGCCCCGGCGCCGGTCGGGGCAAAACGTACGCTCAGCTCGACAAGATCCCCAGGGCCGAGGGTGCCCGTCGGCGCCTCACCCAAGGTGAAGTCTTCAGAGCCCAGGCGCTCGGCGCCGTAGACGTCGAGGGGCTCCGAGCCCTCGTTGGAGAGCCGCAGGGTGGACTCCACCGCGCAGCCGACATACGGCGCGCCGACCTGGGCGTCGGACACACGCAGCGAGGCCACGGGGGCGGTGGCCGCGCCGATGAGCTCGACGGGGGCGATGGCCAGGGGCGGGATCACCGTGCCGAGCCAGCGGCCTTCAGTGCCGGGCACAAACCGCACGGGGATCATGGCGCTCGCCCGGGGCTCAAGCTGCACCACCGCCGGGGCATCGACGATGAAGACGTCCTCGTCGATGCCCCAGACGTGGGTGAGGCCCTCAACGAGCAGGCTCTCGTCGGTCTGGTTGGTGAGCGTGATCTCCCGGGTCGCCTCCGGGGTGTCGAGCACGGACAGCTCACCGAAGTCGAGCACGGACGGGCTCACCGCCAAGGCGTCATCCGGCAGCTCCGGCGGGCGCGGATCGGGCTTCGCCGGGCCGAGGGGCGTGCAGGCGGCGAGGCAGAGGAGGGCGAGGTGGCGGCTCACCTCTCCACGATACCGCGTCGTGGGCGGACCCGCTCAGCGGCCGCCAAAGGACAGACCCAGCGCGAGGCCCTGCTCGATGAGGAAGCTCGGCTCCTCGGCCGTGGTGAAGGGCAAGGCGCGCACCTCGTACCGCACGACGAGCTGGCCGGGGCCACCTTGGCCAAGCTGGGGCGCGTCGAGGCGTAAGGTCGCGCGGGCGCCGGGGATCACCGTAGGGCCGCCCTGCAGCTCGGGGCCGGAGTAGCCGGTGAAGCTTCGCCAGAGCAGGCCCGCGTCGAGGCTCGGGCCGAGGGAGAGCGGCACCCGGCGGAGCTCGAAGGCCGCCACGCCGCCGACGCTCAGCTCGCCGCCGAGCACGATGGCGGGCTCGGTGAGGTTCTCGACGGGCAGGGTCGCCGTTCCCGCCGCGCCGCGCAGGTGCAGCTCAGGGCGGAGCCGCGCCGCGGGCTGGGTCTCTAATCGGCGGCCCAGCTCAACCCCGCCCACCCACGGCGAGAAGGTCGAGAGGCCCGGGCCTTGGCGTAAGGCGGCGGTGGTGGAGAGCTCCCAGCGGGGGGCGCCGGTCGGGAAGAGATCGGTCAACATCACCGTCTCCCCGGCCTCTACGCGCAGGCTGCGGGAGAGCAGGATCTCGCCGGAGTCGCTCTCTAAGACGAGCTGGTGGCGGCCGGGCTCGACGGCGATGAGCGAGGGCAAGGCCCCGCGGGAGGTGCCGTCGATGAGCACTCGGGTGTTGTTGAGCACGGCGTCGGTGGCGGCCAAGAGCGCGCGCTCAGCGGCGGAGCGGGTGGCGTCGCTGCCCGCGAGGTAGATCTCCTCGCGGCCGACGATGCGGTACTCCGCCCGGGGCACCTGCATGCCCCCGGTGAAGTGGATCGTGCGGTCCCGGGCGTACTCGTGGGCCTCGGTCACGTCGACCAGGCCGTCGCGGTCGAGGTCGGACTTGCTCGCGCCCAGGGTGAGCGCCTCGATCAAGAAGTGGGTGTACACGCCGTTCTGGAGGTTCTTGTCCTCCATGGCGGGCTGGTAATACTGCGCGGCGTAGAGCCGGGCCTCGGACTCCGAGACCTCCCGCAGCGAGCGCGGCGCCGGGGGCTCCCCACGCATCGACTCCAGGAGCGAGGCCGTCGTGGGGTCCAGCGACGACTTGTCCCGGCCGTTGTGGCAGGTGTCGAGGATGAGCACCCGCCGCCGGGCCTCGACCTCACTCACCCGCGCCTCCAGCCACTCCACGCTGAGCCCGGTGCGCGCGGCGTCGCCGAGGCGGCCGTCCGTGGGCAAGAACCACAGGCGGGTGCCCAAGGCGGGGTCGACGGTGAGGGTGCCGTGGCCGGAGAGGTAGAGCACGAAGGTGTCGTCGCGCTGGAGGTCGGCCGTGGCGTTGTCGATCGCCCGCTGGATGGCCGCCCGAGACGTGGCCTCGGGGCCGGTGACGACGTACACCCGGTCAAAGGCGCCGCCCTCCTCGGACTGCAGCACACGGCCGAGGTCACGGGCGTCTTTTGCGGCGAAGCGCAGGTCGGGCAGGGCCGGGTCGGAGTAGCTGTCGACGCCGATGAGCACCGCGACGCGCTGGGGGGCGTACACGGCGTCGAGGCCGCCGCCGCTCGTCGGCTTGAGCTCTCCGGCCCAGGCCGTCGTGAGGCCGAGGCCCAGAGTGAGGAGCGTGCTCATCATGGGCGCACCTCGACGTAGGCGGCGTCACAAGGGTAACCCAAGGCCAAGGCGCCGCGGCAGAGCGCCGTCGGTGAGCTCGGGTCGAGGTCCGCGAGGGCCTCGTTGAGGGTCTCGGCGCCGAGAGGCTCCGACGCGCTGAGCACGGCGAAGACCCCGCTCTGGTCGCCCGGGTCAACGCTCCAGGCGAGGGGCGCCGCGCCCAGCCGGAGATCCTCTTCGCCCGCGCCTTGGGCGGCGACGTGGAGCACCTTCACCCCGGCGGCATCAGCGCGGACCAGGGCCACCCAGCCATCCGCGGCGAGCTGCACCCGGAACATGAGCTCGTCTCCCGGCGCGAGGGGCGCGCCGTCTCGCAGGCGCTCAAGCTGACCTCCGCGGCGGGCGGCGAGCTTGAGGTGGACCATCGGGGCGCTCTCGGCGTCGCCGCGGGCGACCTGGGCGGCGGGATCACCGACCGGGGCCTCGCCGCGCACGGCCAAGAGCGCCCCGGCGGCCAGCCCAGCGAGGGCGACCACACCGCCGACTCGCCAGGGCTGGTTCGCCGGGGCGGAAGAGGGGAGGAGGGCTTGGTCTTCAGCCCGGGCGCGGCGCACGGCGTCGAGGGTGCGCGCGGCGAGCTCGGCGGGGACCGGGGCCTCCCCCAAGGCGGCGCGGGCGTCGTCGTCGATGGCCGGGCCGTCGTCGTAGAGCCAAGGAGGCAGGCCGCTCACGGCTCACCTCCGAGCTTCACCCGCAGGGCGGCGCGGGCGCGTGACACCCGGGCCCGGGCGTTGTCGGGGCTCACGCCGAGCTGGGTGGCGAGCTCGTTGTGGTCAAAACCGTAGACCACGCCGAGCAAGAAGGCCTCCCGCAAGGACTCCGGCAGAGACTCGATGGCGGCGTCGAGGGTGAGCTTGAGATCCGGCGTGGACCGCGCGCTCGGGAGGTTGACGTCCTCCTCGGACTCGCGGATCGAGCGCCCCGCCCGGCGGGCGGCGTCGCGGCGGGTGTTCAGCGCGATCCCGAACAGCCAAGAGCGAAAGCGCTGCCCGGGCTGGTAGGTGGCGCGGCCCCGGTACACCTTGAGCCAGGTGTCTTGAAACAGCTCGGCGGCGCGCTCCGGAGGCTCGCCGCTCCGGCGTAAGAGCCCAAGCACGGCGCGGGAGTGGCGCTCAAAGAGCACCTCATAGCTCCGCTCGTCACCGGCTTGCGCGCGCAACATGAGCTCCTCGTCGCTTGTCTCGGCCTGGCCCATAGGTGGGGTCCTGTCCGAGCCTTACGACGAGGCGGCGGGGGGTGTGACAGGCACCGCCGCGCGACGGCGGATGCGCAGAGCCACGGCGATCACCGCGGCGAGGTTCAGCCAGGCGTAGGCGTCGCCGATCTTGGAGTACACCGTCGGCACGCGACCCACCGGGGTCTCGATCACCCGCAGCACGTCGGTGAACGGCTCGGTCTCGTCCTCGATCTTGCCCGTCGGCGAGATGCGCATCGACACGCCGGTGTAGGCGATTCGTACAATCGGCACGCCCAGCTCCACGGCGCGCACGGCGGAGAGCATGGCGTGCTGGTGCGGGGCCGAGGTGTCGCCGAACCAGCCGTCGTTGGTGACGTTCACCATGAGCTGGCCGTCGGAGAGCTCGGTGCGCACGAGGCGCGAGAGGATCGCCTCGTAGCAGATCGGCGTCGTGAAGGTGATCTCCGGCCGGTCGGGCAAGGAGAACACCACGGGCACCTCCCCGGCCTTAAAGTTGCCGGGTCCGCGGATCCACTCCCGCAAGATGGGGAAGGTCTCCGCGCCGGGGATGTACTCGCCGAAGGGCAGGGGCACCATCTTGTCGTAGCGGGTGACGAGCTCCCCTTGGCGGCTCATGAGGTAGATCGAGTTCCGCTGCTCGTAGTAGGGCTCGCCGGAGATGGGGCTCGTCTTCTCTTCGACGTAGCCGCCGCCGAAGACGATGGGCGCGTCGATGTAGCGGGCGAGGTAGGTCATGCGCTGGCCGACCTTCGCGATGCGCGGGTCATACGGCGTGGCGCCTTCAGGCCAGATCACGAGGTCGACCTTCTCGCCGCGGAGCTGCTCCGTGCTCTTCACCCAGGACATCATCGCCTCACCGGGGGAGCTCTGCATCCGCTCCTCCATGGTGATGCCCTGCTGGATCTGGCTGACCCGGATGCGCGGCATGGCCGCCACGGCGGCCTCCACTTCAGCGGTGCGCCAGAGCCCGAAGCCGATGTTGCCCAAGAACAGGCCCGCCACGACGCCGAGGGCCCGCAGGTTCGGGCGCTCCCCGGCGCGGGTGGCGAGGATCAGCTCGGCCACGGCGCAGTTCGTGAGCATGACGAGGTAGGTGACGCCGTAGACGCCGGTCACCGACGCGAGCTGCCAGGTGGCGGCGACGCGGTACTGGCTCACGCCCTGAAAGTAGGGGAACAGGGCCGGGGTCACGAACTCGACGGCCACCTGCACCGCGGGCAGAAAGAACACCCAGCCTACGCCCATCACCCGGCGCAGGCGCGGGGCGAGGGGGAACACGATCGCGTAGGGCAAGCCCACGGCGAAGGCGAAGAGGTGCACGACCTGGAGGCTCAAGAACGCCGGGATGTTCGAGAAGCGGATGATCGACTCGGCGAGCCAGAAGAAGAGCGTGCTCACCGCGGCGTAGCCCGAGAGCCAGCCGAGCATGAAGTTCCCCCGGGGGTCGTCCTCCCGCATCACCAGCAGCAGGGGCACGAAGGAGACCCAGTGCAAGAAGTGCAGGTTGATCGGGGGCGAGATGACGTAGAGCAAGAGCCCCGAGGTGAGCGCGGCGAGCAGGCGGGGGAGGGTGATCACGGGGTCAGCTCCACGGCGGGGGTCAGCGCGGGCGGGTTCAGCGCAGCGGGGGCGAACTCAGGCGGCGTTGGCGCGGGGCGCTCAGGCAAGGTCGGCGGCGGCGGCGCGAGGGGGGCGAGGCTCCGCACGACGTCGTCGCGCAGGCCGCGGTTGTGGCGGATCGCCGCGTCCGCCGCCCCGTAGATGTTCCCGAAGTAGAAGCCGACCCCGAAGAAGCCCGCCACGCCCAAGGCCGCCCACTGGCGCTCCCGGGCCGCGAGGATCATGCCCGTGGCGAAGAGCGCGTTCACCGTGAAGGCCGAGAGCGCCTCTTGGGGCTGGCGGGCGTAGAGCTGGCCCGCGCCGGGCAGGCCGCCAGAGAGCGCCGCGGCGACGAGGGGGCGCTTGAACCGCCCGGGGTCGCTCAGCATGAGGCTCGCCTCGGGGCTCAGCGTGATCCCGTTGGACTCGGCCTGGGTGAGCGCCATGGAGAAGTAGCCGTCTTGGGCCAGCCCCACCGTGGCCTGGTACGCGGCCCAGTCGCGGTAGAGCCCGTCGGGGCGCCCGGCGAGGTAACCCTGGTACATGCCGACGCCTTGGCGGGGCAAGATGCCCACCCAGGCCTCAGCGATGGCCAGCTCCGCGAGCTCACCGACGGGGCCCGGCGTGCCGCGCAGGCGCTCCAGCTCGGCGAGGCTCCGCTGGGGGTCGCCCAGCTCCCGGATCGCCAAGGCGTCGAGGTAGTCCACCTCGGCCAAGGTCGCCGGGGTCAGGCCGCCGTGAAAACGGACCCGAATCGCCTCGGTGTGTAGGCCCTGCCAGTCCTCACGCCGCGCCAGCTCGTTGAGCAGGGGCACAGGATCAACGGCGCCGGGCGCCGTGGTGGGCTCAGAGGCAGAGGTCGGCGCCGTCGGCTCGGCTGCGTCGGCAGACCCCCCCAGAGAGGAGCTCACCAGCAGGGTAATGGCCGCGCAGCGGATCGTGGAAATGAAGCCCATCAGGCGCCAACGGGTAAACGGAGGGGTTGGAGTCGCGGAGGAGGCGATCGAAGGTGAGCACAATACCCCCGATCAGGCCGTCGCGCCCCACGGCCTGCCGAGAGTAGCCCGAGCACGACGGGCGCAGCGGGCAGCGGGCGCCATCGCCGGGGGACACGAGCTCCTGCCACACGACGAGGCCGAGCTGCGCGGTGGCGTCCACCGGCCCCGTCGTCACCGTGCGGTCGTCACGCAGCATCCGGGCGGGGTCGGGCTCAGCCCAGGCGGTCGTGGTGAGGAGGGCGAGGCTCAGCATTCGCCCAGCATAACCGACGCGCTCTGAAGACGAAGACCCCCGACCGGCGCGAGGCCGATCGGGGGTCTGTTGGGGCGCTCGGGGGAGGCGCGGAGAGGACTAGAAGTCCATCCCGCCCATGCCGCCCATGCCGCCCATGCCGCCCATGCCACCCATTCCGCCGCCGCCGCCGCCACCGCCGCCGCCGGCCTTCTTGGGCTGGGGCTTCTCAGCGATGACCGCCTCGGTGGTGAGGAGGAGGGACGCCACGGACGCGGCGTTCTGGAGCGCGGAGCGGGTGACCTTGGTGGGGTCGATGATGCCGAGCTCGATCATGTCGCCGTAGGTCTCGTTCTGGGCGTCGAAGCCGTAGTTGCCCGTGCCGCGGACGACGTTGTTCACGATGACCGCGCCGTCGAGGCCGGCGTTGGCGACGATGGCCCGGACGGGCTCCTGGATGGCCGCGCGGATGATGTCGACGCCGAAGCGCTCGTCACCGCTGGCCTGGATGCCGTCGAGGACGTGCATGCAGCGCAGGAGCGCCGTGCCGCCGCCGGGGACGATGCCCTCCTCGACCGCCGCGCGGGTGGAGTTCAAGGCGTCCTCAACGCGCGCCTTCTTCTCCTTCATCTCGACTTCGGTGGCCGCGCCGACGTAGACCACGGCCACGCCGCCGACGAGCTTCGCGACGCGCTCCTGGAGCTTCTCGCGGTCGTAGTCGGACGTGGTGGCCTTGATCTGCGCGCGGAGCTGCTTCACGCGGCCCTTGACGGCCTCGCGGGTGCCAGCGCCATCGACGATGACCGTCTCCTCTTTGCCCACGACGACGCGCTTGGCGGTGCCGAGGTCAGCGAGGGTGACGCCGTCGAGCTTGATGCCGAGGTCCTCCATGATCGCCCGGCCGCCGGTGAGGATCGCGATGTCCTCCAGCATGGCCTTGCGGCGGTCACCGAAGCCCGGGGCCTTCACCGCGCAGACGTTGAGCGTGCCGCGCAGCTTGTTCACGACGAGGGTGGCGAGGGCCTCACCGTCGATGTCCTCGGCGAGGAGCAGCACGGGCTTGCCCGTCTCGTGGATCTTCTCCAGGAGGGGGAGGAGGTCCTTCATGGAGGAGATCTTCTTCTCGTGAATGAGGATGTAGGGGTCCTCAAGCACGGCCTCCATGCGGTCGCCGTCGGTCACGAAGTAGGGGCTGAGGTAGCCGCGGTCGAACTGCATGCCCTCGACGATCTCGAGGGTGGTGTGCAGGCCCTTGGCCTCCTCGACGGTGATGACGCCGTCCTTGCCGATCTTCGCGACGGCCTCGGCCAAGATGCGGCCGATCTCGACGTCGCCGTTGGCGGAGATGGTGCCGACCTGGGCGATGGTCTTGGGGTCATCGGCGGGCTTGGAGATGTTCTTGAGCTCGGCGATGATGGCCTCGACGGCCCGGTCGATGCCGCGCTTGATGTCCATCGGGTTCGCGCCAGCGCTCACGAGCTTGTAGCCGTGGCGGTAGATCGACTGGGCGAGCACCGTGGCGGTGGTGGTGCCGTCACCGGCGACGTCGGAGGTCTTGGAGGCGACCTCCTTCACCATCTGGGCGCCCATGTTCTGGAGCTTGTTCTTGAGCTCGATCTCTTTGGCGACGGTGACGCCGTCCTTCGTGGTGACGGGGGCGCCGAAGCTCTTCTGGATGACGACGTTGCGGCCCTTGGGGCCGAGGGTCACCTTGACGGCGTTGGCGAGGGCGTCAACACCCGCGAGGATCTCCGCGCGAGCGGTCCCGCTGAACTGAATGTCCTTAGCAGACATAAAAAATCTCCTGTGGGGATGAATCGTTGGGGAAGAAGGGAGGGTCGCTCAGCGGCTCATCAGTTGATGATCGCGAGGATGTCCTCTTCCTTGATGACGATGTGGTCCTCACCGTCGAGCTTGATCTCGTTCTCCACCCACTTGCCCAGGAGCACGGTGTCGCCGACCTTGACGCTCAAGGCGCGCACGCTGCCGTCGGACTGGCGGCGGCCGGGGCCCACGGCGACGACGGTCGCCTGCTGGGGCTTCTCCTTGGCGGACTCGGGGATGTAGAGGCCGCCGGAGGAGCGGACCTCGGCGCTCACGCGCTTGAGGAGCACACGGTCATGAAGGGGGGTGAAGGCCATGGGAGTTCCTCCAGATGCGATGATTGACTTGTTGCGTTGACGCGAGCCCGAGGCTCACGAGGGGTCTGTTTTCGGAGGCAACGGGTAGGCACGAGCCCAGAGGGCGGCAAGCCCTCGGGACAAAAAACCGTGCGCGTCCTGGTCAACCCCCCTCGGGCCGCCGTGGCCCAAGGAACAAAAACGCCGCGCGACGAAGCGCGCGGCGGATCTTGTGAGAGACGACGTGTGGCCAGCTCCAGCACGCGCCTCCGGACCCCGTCGGAGCAGGTCAGGGCAGGGTGTTTGTCAGCCCCGCCGGGGTCACGCCCCGGGAAATGCAAGCGCCGTGCCACCCCAAGGAACGCCCTCCTGAGGCGGATCCGCGGGCTGCGGGATCGCCATGTCGTGACATTTGGGTCGTGGTAGGCGCGACACGACGCGCCGCCGTGGAATGGGCCATTGACGCCCAGGACCCTGGGATTACCTTGCCGGCGCTCCGCTCCCCTGGCGGATCAAGCCGCAAAACGCGACGCTTGACGGGCAGGGGGTCGCGATTAGCTCATGCGTCGTGAGGCCGGCTCCCCCCAACGAAGCCAGGCCAGCTTCCAGAAAAACTCCAGCCGAGCCAGGGACTAAGCGCCCGGGCCACCAAGAGGACGCTGATTTATGGGCAAGATCATCGGCATCGACCTCGGGACCACCAACTCTGTCGTCGCGATCATGGAAGGTGACACGCCTACGGTCATCGTGAACGACGAGGGCACCCGCACCACCCCCTCCGTCGTGGGCTTCACCAAGGACGGCGACCGCCTCGTCGGCGTCACCGCCCGCCGTCAGGCCATCACGAACCCGACGAACACCGTCTACTCGGTCAAGCGTTTCATGGGCCTTCGTTTTGATGAGGCCGCCCAGGAGATCCGCCGCGTGCCTTACGAGGTCGTGCGCGGTGACAGCGGGGACGCCCGGGTGAAGATTCAGGGCCGCCAGTACTCGGCCCCTGAAGTCTCGGCGATGATCCTCCAGAAGCTCAAGCTCCAGGCCGAGAAGTACCTCGGCCAGCCCGTCACCGAGGCTGTCATCACCGTCCCGGCCTACTTCAACGACGCCCAGCGCCAGGCCACCAAGGACGCCGGTCAGATCGCCGGCCTCAACGTGCGCCGCATCATCAACGAGCCCACGGCGGCGGCTCTGGCCTATGGCATCGACAAGAAGAAGGACGAGACCGTTGCGGTCTATGACTTCGGCGGCGGCACCTTCGACATCTCCATCCTGGAGGTCGGCGACAACGTGGTCGAGGTGAAGTCCACCGCGGGCGACACCCACCTCGGCGGCGACGACGTCGATCAGGTGCTCATCGACTGGATGGTCAAGGAGTTCAAGGGCGAGCACGGCATCGACATCGCCAACGACAAGATGGTCCTGCAGCGCCTCAAGGACGCCGCCGAGCGCGCGAAGATCGAGCTCTCGTCCTCGCCGACGACCAACATCAACCTGCCCTTCCTCTCCGCCGACGCCTCGGGCCCGAAGCACCTCGTCCGCGACGTGAGCCGCGCCCAGTTCGAGCGCATGATCGAGCCGATCATCGAGCGCACCCTGGAGCCCTGCCGCCAGGCGCTCCGCGACGCGGGCGTCACCGCCAAGCAGATCGATGAGGTCATCCTCGTCGGCGGCTCGACCCGCATCCCGCTCGTCGAGAAGAAGGTCAAGGAGCTCTTCGGCAAGACCCCGAACCGCTCGGTGAACCCCGATGAGGTCGTGGCCTTGGGCGCGGCGATTCAGGGCGGCGTGCTCTCCGGCGACGTCACCGACATGCTGCTCCTCGACGTCACCCCGCTGAGCCTCGGCATCGAGACCTTGGGCGGCGTCTTCCACAAGCTCATCGAGCGCAACACCACGATCCCGGTCAGCAAGTCCGAGGTGTTCTCCACCGCCGCCGACAGCCAGACCGCCGTGGACGTCCAGGTCTACCAGGGCGAGCGCCCGATGGCGAAGGACAACCGCATCCTCGGCAACTTCCGCCTCGACGGCATCCCCGCCGCCCCGCGCGGTGTGCCGCAGATTGAGGTCACCTTCGACATCGACGCGAACGGCATCCTCAACGTGAAGGCCAAGGACAAGGCCACGGGCAAGGAGCAGACCATCACCATCACCTCTTCGTCCGGTCTCTCGAAGGCCGACGTCGAGAAGCTGGTGAGGGACGCCCAGGCCAACGCCGCCGAGGACGCCCGCAAGAAGGAGATCATCGAGCAGCGCAACCAGCTCGACCAGCTCGTCTACCAGACGGAGAAGCTGCTCTCCGAGCACAAGGAGAAGCTCCCCGGCGGTCAGGTCGGCGCGGTGGAGGAGGCGCTCGGCGAGGCCAAGGCCGCGCTGAACACCGACGACGCGGGCCAGCTCAAGGCCGCCTTCGACAAGCTCACCTCGGTCAGCCACAAGCTCGCTGAGGCCGCCTACAGCCAGGGCGGCGGCGCGGCGGGCGGCCCCGGCGCGGGGCCCAACCCCGGTCAGCAGGGCGGCGGCGCCGGTCGTAAAGACGACGACGTCATCGACGCGGACTTCGAAGAGGCCTGAGCAAACCCCCAGTGAGCGCAGCGGCCTCGGCGTGAGCCGGGGCCTCCTGCATTCTGGGCGTGACGATTCGGAGGCAGCCCGTGGACAGCAAGCGTGACTACTACGAGGTGCTCGGTGTGCCTCGGGACGCCGACGCGGCGACGCTCAAGAAGGCGTTCCGTAAGCTGGCGATGCAGTACCACCCCGACCGCAACCCGGACAACCCCGAGGCCGAGGCGAAGTTCAAGGAGCTCTCCGAGGCCTACGAGGTGCTCTCCGACGACCAGAAGCGCTCTACCTACGACCGCCACGGCTTCGATGGCCTGCGCGGCCAGGGCTACAACCCTGGCGCCCAGGACATGAACGACATCTTCTCCCACTTCGGCGACATCTTCGGCGACCTCTTCGGGGGCGGCGGCGGGCGTCGGGGCGGGCGCGGCGCGGCGCGGCAGGGCCAAGACCTCGAGCTCGGGATGCGGCTTGAGTTCATGGAGGCCGTGAAGGGCTGCCAGAAGGAGGTGGAGATCACCCGGAACGCGCTCTGCGGCACCTGCGACGGCAGCGGCGCCAAGCCGGGCTCCAAGCCGGTGACCTGCACGACCTGTGGCGGCGTCGGCGAGGTGCTCCAGCAGCAGATGTTTCTGCGTATCCGCACGGTCTGCCCGGCCTGCCGTGGCCAAGGCAAGACGATCAGCGACCCCTGCCGCGACTGCTCGGGGCGGGGCCGGGTGCGGGCCGCGGAGAAGCTCACGGTGACGATCCCCGCCGGGGTCGACACCGGCAACCAGCTCCGCCTGGGCGGCAAGGGCGACTTCGGCGATCGTGGGGCGCCCCCGGGCGATCTCTACGTCAGCATCCAGGTGAAGGAGCACGAGCTCTTTAAGCGGGAGGGCCTCAACGTCTTCTGCCAGGTGCCCGTGAGCTACCCCCAGGCCTGCCTGGGCGCGGAGATCAAGGTGCCGACGGTCAACGGCGAAGAGACCCTGGAGGTCCCCCGCGCCACGCCGTCGGGCAAGGTCTTCACGCTCAAGGGCAAAGGCATCACCGGGGTGAACGGGCGCGGCCAAGGCAATCAACTCGTGCAGGTCGTCGTAGAGGTGCCCAAGAAGCTCACTCCTCGGGAAGAGGAGCTGATCCGTGAGCTGGCCGAGCTCCAGTCGGGCAAGGTCGGCGGCGAGAAGGGCTTCTGGCGAGACTTCTTCGACCGGCTGAGCAGCTAAGGAGCGATCCCCCATGAGCACGTCCCAGCTCGCCCAAGAGCGCATCGCCGCGCTTCAAGAGCGGGTGAGCCAGCTCAAACCTCGCCTCGACGTCATCCGGGCCGAGCTCGACAAGGTCGTCGTCGGCCAGCGGTACATGATCGACCGCCTGCTCATCGGGCTCCTGGCCGACGGGCACCTGCTCCTGGAGGGGGTGCCCGGCCTCGCCAAGACGACGGCGGTGAAGACCCTCGCCCAGGCCCTGCACACCACCTTCTCCCGGGTGCAGTTCACCCCGGACCTGCTCCCCGCCGACGTCATCGGCACCCAGATCTACGACCCCCGGGCGGGCAGCTTCTCGACCCGGCGGGGGCCGGTCTTCGCGAACCTGGTCTTGGCCGATGAGATCAACCGCGCCCCGGCGAAGGTGCAGTCGGCCTTGCTGGAGGCGATGCAGGAGCGCCAGGTCACCATCGGCGAGTCCACCTACGCCTTGCCCCGGCCCTTCTTTGTGCTCGCCACCCAGAACCCCATCGAGCAGGAGGGCACCTACCCCCTGCCTGAAGCCCAGGTGGACCGCTTCTTGATGAAGCTCCGCGTGGGCTACCCCAGCCGGGAGGAGGAGCGGGAGATCCTGCGCCGCGCCACCCAGGTCGAGCGGGTGGTGGAGGCCGTCTGGAGCGCCGAGGAGCTCATCGCCGCCCAGCAGCTCACCAAGGAGCTGTGGATGGAGGATGTAGTCGCTGACTACATCGTCGATCTGGTGATGGCGACCCGTCACCCCGAGCGCCTGAGCCCTGAGCTCGCCCGGGCGATCCAGTTCGGCGCCTCTCCCCGCGCGACCTTGGCGCTCTCGTCCTGCGCCCGGGCCCACGCGCTGATCAACGGCCGCGCCTTCGTCACCCCGGACAACGTGAAGGCCATCGGGCCCGACGTGCTCCGCCACCGCGTGCTCTTGACCTACGAGGCCGAGGCCGATGATCTCGACGCGGATCGGGTCATCAAGCAGGTCTTCGAGCGCGTGAAGACCCCCTGACGGCGACCCCACGGAGCGACGATGCTCACCCCGGAGGAGCTGCGCCAGATTCGCCGCGTCTCGCTGCAGGCGGGCCGTAAGGTCGACTCGTTGTTCGCGGGCGGCTACCGCTCGGCGTTTAAGGGCCGAGGCATGGAGTTTGAGGAGGTCCGTGGCTACGTCCCCGGCGACGACGTGCGCCACATCGACTGGAACGTCACCGCCCGCTCCCAGGAGCCCCACGTCAAGGAGTTCCGCGAGGAGCGGGAGCTGACCCTGATGTTGGGCCTTGATGTGTCAGGCTCGGTGCGTTTCGGCTCGGGCGGGCGCGACGGGCGCACCGACAAGCGGCTGCAGCAGGCCCGGCTCGCGGCGGCCTTGGCCTACGCGGCCATCCGCAACAACGACAAGGTGGGGCTCTTGGCCTTCACCGACCACGTCGAGCACCTCGTGCCGCCCCGGAAGACCCGCGGCCACGTCTGGCAGGTGATCCGCTCGGCGTTTGAGCCCCTGGGCCAGCGCCGGGGCACGGATCTGGGCGGCGCGCTCGTCACGATGGGCCGGGCCCTGAGCCGCCGCGCCGTGGTCTGCCTCATCTCCGACTTTATGGTGCTGGGTGACCTCCGCGCCGCCGTCGCGCCGCTGGCCGCGCGCCACCGGGTTCACGCCTTCGTGCTCACCGACCCCGTCGAGGAGCAGCGGCCGCCCGTGGGCCTCGTGGAGCTGGAGGACGCCGAGACCGGCGAGCTGCGCCTCGTCGACGCCGCGGCCTTGGGCGCGGCCTGGACTGTCGGCGCCCGGGTGGAGGCCCTGCGCCGGGCCGGGGCGCACACCTCCGTCGTCTCGACGGTGGATGACCCGTTCCGGGTGTTGCAGCTCCACTTTCAGCGCGTCGGGGCCCAGCGATGAGCCTCGCCTCACCGCGCATCGTCGGGGCGCTCTTGGCGCTCTCGGCCTGCGGGGAGCGCCTCGCCGAGGCCCCCGCGCCGGAGTCCCTCGCGCTCCACGTCGAGCTCAGCGACCGCGCCGTCACCGAAGGGGAGCCGCCGCCGACCCTCGCCGTGCGCCTGGAGCTGCCCGAGGGCTGGACGGGCACCTTGGGCCTGCCCGCCGTAGAGGGGCTCAGCTTCACCCCCGCCGAAGGAGCCGCCGCGCCGGGCGCCGGGGGCGAGACCCGCTTCACCTTGGAGGGTGAGCCGGGGAGCTACGTCATCCCGCCGGTCACCGTCGATGCCAAGGGCCCGGCGGGGGAGGTGGAGACGCGGTCCGTGGGGCCCTTCTACCTGGACCTCGGCGTCGTCGGCCCCAGCTCGACCTTGGAGGACTTGGCCTTGGCGCCGCCGCCACCTCCGTCGCCTTGGCCCTGGATCCTCGGCGGCGCCTTGGTGACGGCCCTCGTCGCGGGCCTCGTGGTGCTCGGCAGCCGCCGGACCGTCGCGGCGCGGGTGGCGCCGCCGCCGCCGCCGCTCTCGCCCGAGGACGAGGCGCTCCTCGCCTGGGAGGCGCTGCGCGCTCGGGGCGACCTCGACGACCACGCCTTGGCCCTTGGCCTCTCGTCGATCTTCCGGCGTTATCTGGAGCGGGTGGGCGGCTTCCCGGCGACGGCCCTGACCACCTACGAGGTGCTCGACCGGCTCTCCTTGGACCATCGGGTGAACGCCGCCGAGCACGACCGGGCCCAGCGGCTCCTCGACGCGACGGATCTCATCAAGTTCGCCCGGAGCGGCGGCGGCGCCGCGCTGTTTGACGCCTTAGACGCCGATCTCCGGGCGGTGATCGCCGCGATCCGGTCAGGGCCCCGATCGGGCCCGGCGGGGTCCGCCGATGTTTGAGCTGCAGCACCCGCTCTGGCTCTTGGCCTGGCTCATCCTGCCCGTGGTCGCGCTGCGCCCGCGCTGGGCGGGGGGCCGGGCCCGGCTCTCCTGGTCGGCGCTGCCCCGGAGCGGCGGCGCGAGCTGGCGGACGCGGCTCGCGTGGCTGCCCGAGGCCCTGGGCCTCTTGGGCATGGCGCTCCTCATCTTCGCCTTGGCTCGGCCCCAGCTCACCCGCCGGGAGACGGTGGTGCAGAGCGAAGGCATCGACATCATGCTCGCCATCGACACCTCGGGGTCCATGGACGCCATGGACTTTGAGGTGAACGGCCGGGAGATGAACCGCCTGGAGGTGGCGAAGCTCGTCGTCGGCGAGTTCATCCGGCAGCGTGACCACGACCGGGTCGGGCTCGTGGTCTTCGGCGAGGAGGCCTTCACCCAGGCGCCGCTCACCCTCGACCACGAGGGGCTCCTGCGCTTCTTGAGCAACGTCGAGATCGGCGTCGCTGGGCGCTCGGCGACGGCGGTGGGGGAGGCCATCGCCGTGAGCGCCGCGCGGCTCTCTCGCCTCGCCGCCCCGACGAAGGTGGCCATCGTGCTCACCGACGGGCGCAGCAACGCCGGGCAGGTCGGCCCTCTGGAGGCCGCCCAGGCCGCCGCCGCCTTGGGGGTGCGGGTGTACACCATCGGGGTCGGCGCGCACAGCGGGAGCAACCAGGGCGGCCTCTTCGGCTTCTTCCGGGGCGGCGGCCGGGACGAGATCGACGAGGAGACCCTCACCGCCGTCGCCGAGGCCACGGGCGCCAAGTACTTCCGCGCTACGGACACCCAGTCCTTGTTGAAGATCTACGAGACCATCGACACCTTGGAGCGCACGACCGCCGAGGTTGAGGAGCACATTCACCGGGACGAGCTCTTCCATCGGGCGCTCCTGCCCGGCCTCGGCCTGCTCGTCGCCCAGCTCATCCTCGCCAGCACGGTGTTTCGGAGGATCCCGTGACCTTTGGCGCCCCCGCCCTCTTCCACCTGCTGTGGATGATCCCGGCGCTCGTGGTCCTCTTGGCCTGGGCCGCGCGCCGCCGCCGCCAAGACGCCGAGCGCCTCATCGCCGCCCGGCTCCTCGACCGAGGCCTGCCGCCCCGGCTGGAGCGCCGCCGGGCCTGGCGCGCGACGCTGACGCTTCTGGGCCTCGCCTTGGCCTGCGTCGCCGCCGCCCAGCCGCGCTGGGGCTTCACGACCATCGAGCGCAAGCTGCGCGGCGTCGAGATCATCGTCGCTCTTGACGTGTCAAACTCGATGCGGGCTGAAGACGTCAAGCCCTCCCGCATGGAGCGCGCCCGGCGTGAGGTGATCGACCTCCTCGACGCCTTGCAGTCCGACCGCGTCGGCGTCGTGATCTTCGCCGCCGGGGCCTACCCCCGGGTGCCGCTCACGACGGACTATGTCGCCCTGCGCCGCATCCTGGAGGACACCTCTCCGTCGATGCTCCGCGCCCAAGGGAGCGACCTCGCCGCGGCGATGACCGAGAGCCTCAAGCTCTTCGGCGAGGACCGCGGCGCCGACCGCGCCATCGTCGTCATCTCCGACGGCGAGTCCCACGGCGAGGCCCTCGACCCCGTCGGCGCGGCGCTCAAGGCGGCGGGGGTGCGGGTCTACGCCTTGGGCGTCGGCACCCCGGAGGGCGCCCCGATCCCCGAGCCCAACGGCGGCTTTAAGCTCGACCGCGCCGGGCAGATGGTGATGAGCCGCCTCGACGAGTCCGCGCTCAACCAGCTCGCCGCCGCCACGGGCGGGGCGACGATCCGCTCCGTCGCCAGCGCGTCGGACACCGCCCAGATCGTCGGTGAGCTGCGGGCCTCTCTGCAGCGCCAGTCCGAAGAGAGCCGCCGCAAGCGGGTGTGGAACGAACGTTTCCAGTGGCCCCTCGCCGCCGGGCTCGGCCTGATGGTGCTCTCCGCGCTCTTGGGTGACGGGCGGGTCCGGGCGGTGGCCTTGGCGCTCTTGGTCGTCGGCGTGGCCCGGGCCGGGACCCTCGACGACGCCCGCTCGCTCTCGGCCCAAGGGCGGCACGACGAGGCCCTGCGCAGCTACACCGAGCTCCTCGCCGAGTCCCCCGACGACCCCGCCGTGCGCTGGGGCATGGCCGAGGCGCTCTACCGGGCGGGCCGCTACGAGGACGCCGCCCGCGGCTTCCAGGAGCTCGCCGCCCGCGCCCCGGAGCGTTACCGCGCCGACGCCTACTACAACGCCGGGAACGCCCAGTACCGCGCCGGTCGCCTCGACGACGCCGTGGCGAGCTGGGAGCAGGCCCTCGCCGCCCGCCCGGACCACCCCGGCGCCCAGCGCAACGCCGAGCAGGTCCGCGAGGAGATCGCCGCCCGCCAGGCCCCGCCGCAGGAGCAGCAACAGCCCGGCGAGCCCCAGGACGGTCAGCCCCAAGACGGGGAGCCCCAAGACGGTCAGCCCCAGCCCGGTCAGCCCCAAGGCGGCCCGCCCCAGCCCGGTCAGCCCCAGCCGGGGCAGGGCAGCCCCCAAGACCAGGCGCCTCGGGACGGCGGCGAGCGCAGCCCCCAGGACGGCGAGCGCTCCCAGACCCAGCCCGGCGAGGGCCCGCCCCCGGGCGGCGAGCGCGCCCCAGGCGAAGGGGAGCCCCAGCCCGGTGAGGGCGGCGAGCCCAGCCAGCCCGGCGAGGGGGAGGGCGCGACGGCCCCCGCCAGCGGCATGTCCCCCGCCGAGGCCCAGCGCCTCCTCGACGCCGTCGAGGAGGGCAGCCCACGGGTGTACATCGACGGTTACCCCAAAGAGAAGGACTGGTGATGGTCAGCGCCTCTCTGCTCTTCGCCGCGCTGCCCGCGCTCTACGCCGCGGAGCTCGTGCTCGACGCCGACACCCAGAGCCTCCAGGTCGGGCAGACCATCGGCCTGCGCCTCACGGTGATCGACGCGGCCCTGCCCGGCGCCCCCTCCTGGCCGACGGTGCCCGGCGCGAAGATCGCCTACCAGGGCGTGCAGCAGTCCGTCGCCCGCATCTACGGCAAGACCTCACGCACGGTCACCTACACCTACGCCTTGACCGCGCTGGACGACGGCGAGATCAAGATCCCGGCGATGGAGCTGAGCGTCGCCGGGGAGTCCTTACGCACCGAGCCCCTGGTGCTCAAGGTGAGCCCCCGGGCGGCGACCCCGGGCGGCGCCAAGGCCGAGGCGAGCCTGCGCGCCGGGGGCCAGCCCGTGACCTCGGCCTACGTCGGCCAGGTGCTCGTCTACACGATGAGCTTTCGCACCCCGGAGCAGGTCCTCGACCGCCGCTTCACCGCGCCGACCTTTGACGGCCTCGTCGCCGAGCAGACCCGCGACGGGGAGCTGCGGGAGCACCGCACGGTGATCGACGGGCAAGATTGGTCAGTCGTCCAAGTTGACCTGCCCCTCGTGGCGTCCGCCGCCGGGGAGCGCACGATCACCCCGGGCGTCATGGCGGTGCAGGTCCCCGAGCTCGGCCGCACCGGGCGCGGCGCCGCCCGCGCCTTCGCGAACGTGCGAAACGAGGTCTACTCCTCGGAGAGCCTCAAGCTCAACGTGCGCCCCTTGCCCGCCGAGGGCCGCCGGGACGACTTCTCCGGCCTCGTCGGTGAGTTCGCGCTGAGCGCCCGGCTGCTCAGCGACCGCGTCGCGACCGGGGACAGCGTCACCATGGAGATCACGCTCTCTGGTGACGGCACCTTGGCCGGCTTCAGCCTGCCGCCGGTCCCCGCCGACGCCGGCTACCGCGCCTACGACGACACCCCCACCGTCGAGGCCCGGGTGCGTGAGGGCGTGTTCACCTCCGCCGCGGCCTTCCGGCGGGCCATCGTGCCCGAGCGCCCCGGCGCGCTCACCATCCCCGCGGTGACGCTCCAGGTCTTCAACCCCCGCACGGGCCAGTACGAGCTCATCCAGAGCGAGCCCCTGACCCTCACCGTGACCCCCGGCGAAGGGGAGGCGACCCTCTCCACCTTCGCGGCGG
Organism: Myxococcota bacterium; assembly: GCA_023150845.1. Classification (GTDB taxonomy): domain Bacteria; phylum Myxococcota_A; class UBA796; order UBA796; family CAJQPC01; genus JADKFE01. Next base: position 49,595 of record JAKLKD010000003.1, read on the forward strand.
ACGACCAGCGCCGGGACGTCGAGGCCCAGGCCGACGACATCGCCCCGCTGCGCCCCCGGGCGCGGCCCGACCGGGCGCTGTTCAGCCCCCGAGATCCCCTGGCCCTCGGCCTCGTCGGCCTGCCCTGGCTCGGCTTCTTCGGCCTGCTCGCCCGTGAGCTGGCCCAGCGCGCCCGCCCCAGGGTGGATCCCCGCCGCGCCTTGGCCCGCCGCCTTCAGGGCGCCGAACAGGCGGAGATCGGCGAGCTCCTCGGCCTCTTCCGGGAGGCCTCGGGCCTCGCCTTGGGCCGCCCGGCCCCGTCGCTCGATGTGGAGGCCCTGGGTGCTTTGCCCGACAAGCACCGCGACGAGGCCCTGCGCCTCTACGCCGATCTGGAGGCCGCCCGCTACGGCGGCGGCGCCGACGCGGGCCTCCGCGAGCGCACCCTGCGCCTCTGCCGCGCGCTTCTGGAGCAAGGCTGATGCCCCCTCTCGGACCCTCGACGATCCTGCTCGGCCTAGGCCTCGCGATGGCCGGGGAGCCCGCCGACGACGCCTTGGCCGCGCTCGTGGCCGGGGACTACGCCGAGTCCAGCCGCCTGCACGTCGAGGCGGTGAACGGCGGCGCGGTGAGCGGCGACATCTACTACAACCTCGGCGTCTCCTTGTACCGCCAGGACGCCATCCCCGAGGCCATCTTGGCCTGGCGCCGCGCCGCCGTGCTCGCCCCCCGGGACGGCGACATCGTGATGAACCTCTCCTACGCCCGGCGCCGCACCCAAGACCGCATCGAGGCCCCGGCCTTGGACTCCTGGATGTTCTGGCGGTCGAGCTTCTCCTTCTCGGAGCAGGGCTGGGCCGCGGCGCTCTTCCTCTCGGCCTTGGGGGCGCTCGGCGTGGTCTGGCGCCTGCGCCCCGAGGCGCCCGTGGGCATCCCGGCCTTGCTCGTCGGCGTTCCGGCCCTGGCGCTCTGCGTCTCGACGGCGGCGGAGCTCTCGGCGCTAGACGACCGGCCCGGCGCCGTGGTGCTCGCCGCGGAGCTCCCCGCGCGCTCCGAGGGCGCGGGCGGCGTGGTCCTCTTCACCCTCCACGCCGGGGCGGAGGTCACGGTGCGTGAGCGCGTCGGCGGCCAGGCCCTCATCGCCCTGCCCGACGACCGTGTAGGCTGGGTGCCGTTGGACGCCTTGGGGCTCGTCGATCCCCGGCTCCCGTTCCCGACTCCGCCCGCGTCTGAAGCGGGTTAAGCGTCTCACCTCTCCCCTCTGGAGGCTCTCATGCGCGCGCTCCTCACCCTCTCTGTCCTCGCCCTCACCCTCAGCGGCTGCTGGGAGAAGAAGGTCAAGAACCTCAGCGACGCTGAGTTTGACCACTACTACGTGCTCAAGCCGTTCATGACGGACGAGACCCGCAAGGCCTACCTCAAGCTCAAGACCGAGGAGGAGCGCAACCAGTTCCTCAAGGACCAGGGCCTCTGGGACCGCTTCTACAAGTACAGCGAGGCGGAGCGCGCGGAGATCGTCTCCGGCGCCGTCGCGGTCGGCTGGACGAAGGACAAGGTGCTCATGGCCTGGGGCCCGCCCCACGACAAGCAGAAGCTCGTCGGCCGTGAGGCCCAGCGCAGCGAGCGCCTCGTCTACCGCTTCGAGGAGCAGCCCGACGGCACCGTGCTCGTCTGGGCCCCGAACTCCAAGACCGAGTACAAGGCCGTTCGGCTCTACCAGGTCGATGTTGTTCTGGACGATGACAAGGTGACGGAGATCATCGAAAAGCCCCGCTGGGACTGATGCGCGGCGATCGCGGGTCTGGGGCGACGACAGATGTGCGAGAAGGCCCAACCCGTGGTTGACACCCCGGCCTCGGGCCGACTACGCTGATTCATCCCCGGCACCTGAGAGGGTGCAGGATCGAGGTACGACATGAAGGTCACCCTGGTCAGCCCCTACCCGGACATCACGAACTACGGCCTGCGTACGCTCAGCGCCGTGCTCAAGCGCGCCGGGCACAAGGTGCAGTTCATCAGCCTGCCCGACTTCGCGGGCGACGGTGAGTTCACCCACGTCCGGATGAGTGAGGAGCGGTACCCCGCCGAGGTGATCAACCAGTACCTCGAGCTGACCGCCGACTCCGACCTCGTCGGTGTCACGCTCATGACGCACTACTTCGACACCGCGAAGCAGCTCACCCGCGCGGTGCAGCAGGCCCACGGCACGAAGGTGATCTGGGGCGGCTTCCACCCCTCGGTGCGCCCGGATGAGTGCGCGCGCTGGGCCGACTACGTCGCCATCGGCGACGCCGACGACCTCCTCCTGCAGCTCTGCGACCGCCTCGACGCGGGCAAAGGCGACGACCTCTACGACATCAAGGGCCTCGTCTGGCGGAAGGGTGACAAGGTCATCCGCAACCAGCCCGGCAGCCTTGAGCAGGATCTCGACTCCTACCCGCACCCCGACTTCGGCCTGGACGACCACCACATCCTCTTTGAGGGCAAGGTCCTCCCGCTCACGAAGGATCTCCTGCGGCGCTACCTGCACAACGGCACGATCTCCCGCATGTTCGGCAAGGTCGGCTACCAGACGATGACCGGCCGTGGCTGCCCCCACGCCTGCACCTACTGCGGCAACAGCTTCTACCGCGACCTCTACAAGCGCCAGCGCTATGTGCGTTATCGCAGCGTCGAGAACGTCATGGAGGAGCTGGAGAACGTCAAGCGTGAGTACCCGTTCATCAACTTCATCTGGTTCTCCGACGACTCCTTCTTCGGCCGCCCCCTGCCCGACATGCTCAAGTTCGCCGAGCAGTACAAGCGCCGCGTCGGCGACCCGTTCTACCTCCTCGGCTCCCCCGGCACGATCTCCGAGGAGAAGTACGAGGCCCTGGTGGACGCCGGTCTGCACTGCATCCAGATGGGCGTCGAGCACGGCTCGAAGCGTATCCAGAAGATGATGAAGCGCTCGACGATGGGCAACGACAAGATCATCAAGTCCGCCGAGGTCATCGTCAAGTACGCCGACCGCACGGCGCCGCCCCAGTACGACATCATCTACGACCTGCCCTACGAGACCATCGAGGACAAGCTCGACACCCTGCGGCTCATCGCCGACATGCCCAAGCCGTACCGGCTCCAGGCCTTCTCGGTCATCTTCTACCCGGGCACCTCGTTGCACACCCTCGCCATGCGCGACGGGCTGGTGAACGACGAGAAGTCCGAGATCTACGACAAGATGTACTTCGAGAAGAACGACACCTACACCAACGTGCTGCTCTACCTCTCGAAGTCGGGCCGGATGCCCTCGACCTTACTCAAGGCCGCCATCCACCCCGACGTCGTGAAGGTCATGACGTCCGACTACATGCGGCCCGTGGGTGAGCTGGCGAAGGCGGGCGTAGGCCGGGTGCGGGCGCTGATGCGGAACCCCGCCCTGGAGCGCGCGAAGGCGCTCGGCACCTTCGAGGCGCGGCTCACCGGCATGACCGGGGCCGACGCGGGCGCCGTGGCGCCTTGGCTCAACGCCGCCGCGAAGTAAGCGGCGGGGCCATGTTCAGCTTTGGGCGCGGCGGGCGCCGCTGGCGCGCGGACACCGGGCTCGGCCGGGTGATCGTCGAGGACGCGCGACCAGACGACGCCGCGGCCTTGCTCGGCGTTCACTCCGAGGTGCTGGAGGAGGGCCTCTACTTCATCACCGAGCCCGACGAGCTCACGGAGTCCGTCGCGTCGAAGGCCGCGCTCATCCGCGACCTGAACCGCCGTCCCAACGCCCGCTTCTTCGTGGCGCGGCTGGAGGGTGAGGCCGTCGGCATGTTGTTGGTGCAGGGCGGCAACCTGCGGCGCCTGCACCACAACGCCCGCATCGAGATCTACGTCGCGGCCCGGGCCCGGGGCGCCGGGGTGGGCTCGGCGCTCATGTCGTCCTGCGTGGAGTGGGCGACGGAGAACCCGATCATCACGAAGCTCAGCCTGAACGTGTTCGCCCACAACGTCCGGGCGATCAAGCTCTACGAGCGCTTCGGCTTCACCCGGGAGGGTTACCGCGCCCGGGAGTACCGCCTCGCGGACGGGCGGTACCTCGACGACGTGCTCATGTCCAGAGCCGTCGAGGGCGACGGCGCGGCGGGCGAGGGCGGGGCGTTCAGCGCTTGAGCTGGCGCAGCAGGCGCTCCCGCAGGGCGGGGGAGGACCAGCTCGGCACGACCTCGGACTCAAAGACCTCAAGCGCCGAGGCGGGCAGGTCCAAGGTGGCGGCGCGCAGGGCCTCCTTCGTCCGGGCGTAGGGCTCGCGGGGGTAAGCGGCCAAGGCGGCGAGCTTCGCCCGGGCGGCGGTGAGCGGGTCGTCGCTCAGCTCGTCGAGCAGGCCCAGGCGCAGGGCCTCGGCGGGGCTGTGCAGCTCGGCGGCCAAGAGCAGGCGATCGACGTGCTGGGCGGGCAGACGGGCGCGCAGCATGGCCAGGGCCGCCGGGGGGAAACGCACGCCGATGGCCAGCTCGTTGAGGCCGATGCGGGCGCGCTCGTCGGTGGTGCCGATCCGCAGGTCGAAGGTGCAGGCGATGACGCTGCCCCCGGCGATGGCGTGGCCGTTCACGGCGACGACGGTCGGCGCGGGCCAGAGGAAGAGCCGACGCACGACCTGGTCGAGCAGGCTCAAGAAGTGCGAGATGCCCTCGGGGGGCAAGGTCGCGATCTCCTTGAGGTTCACGCCCGCGGAGAGCGCGTCGCCCGCGCCGGTGAGCAGGAGCGGCTGCCCCTCGGCGGCGTCCAGCTGGGCGAGCAGGCGCTCCAGGACGGCGGTGCTCAGCGCGTTCTTGCCGGGGCCCTCAAGGATCAGCTCGACCATCGGTGTCTCCAGAGTGGATAGGTCCACCGGAGATCGCCTGTTTTGGGCCCGGCGGCAAGGGGCGGGCTACTCGGTCTCGTCGGAGTAGTCGGGCATACAGAGGTCTACCTCGCCGGTCACGACGCGGAACCGGAAGCCCGAGTCCAAGGCCGAGCGGCTGGCGTAGCGGATCTCCAGCGGGAACTGACCGGCGTTCATCTCAAGGGTGAGGGTCTCGGAGCTCATCTCCCCCGCGCTGGAGCGCGCCGCGATGACCTCGTTGTCGAGGACCACCCAGGCGTCTCCGGCGCTCGCCAGCAGGATCTCCAGGGTGCCCCGGTCGTACACCCGCAGCCAGGCGTTCCAGCGAACGGCGAAGTAGGCCGGGTCTCCGGCGAGGCCCTCATCGACGGGCCACCAGGACTGGCCTAGCTCCAGGCTGGGGTCGAAGCGGGCGAAGACCTCGTCGTCCCACCAGTCGAGGGTGGTGTAGTCGTCCGGGGCGGGATCTTCAGGGTCGGGCTCCACGTCGGGGTGCTGGGCGCTGAGGTTTGAGTACCGGCCCCAGAGGCCCGTGGAGCAGCTCGCCCAGTCCGGGGGCTGGCCCTGCTCGTCGAGGTCACGGCCCGGGGGCTCGGCGACGGGCACCGGGTCGGCCTCGCGGACGTGGTACTCCGAGCAGCCGAAGGCGAAGGACAGCGCCAGGGCGGAGATCATCATGGGGAGCCCTCCTCACGCCAGGCCGCGGCGGCGGGCAGAAGGTCACACTGGAGCCACTCGTCGAGCAGGATGAGCTCATCGGCGCTGGGGCCGCCGCCGGGGGGCATCGTCGGCACCTCGGTGTCGAGCACCCGGGCCTGAATCCGTTCGGCCCACATCAAGGCGTCGCGGTACGAGTTGAGATCGACGCCGACGGGCGCGTCGTTTCGCTGCTCGGCGCGCAGGAGCGAGCTGTGGCAGCCCGTACACTGCTTCTCCAAGAAGCCGCGCCCGAAGTTGTCGTAGGTGAGCGGCGGGTCACGGTCGCAGACGCCGGAGTCCGCCGCGTCGCCGCCGTCACAGGCGACGAGGGCGCCCAAGGCGGCGACGGCGAGGAGCAGACGACGCATCCGGCTCAGCTCTGGCGGAGCAGCCCGTCCAGGGGGCGAACCCCCGGGAGGTGCCGCTCGGGGTCGAGGCCGCCCAGCTTCAAGAGCGCCGTGCCGACGTTCTCGGTGCCGACGACCTCGCCGTTGTCGTCCTGGGCGCCGCTCTCGTAGTTCACGGGCAAGGCGATGAAGGCCTCGTCCGTCGCGCCGAACACGCGGTTGCCCTTCACCCCGGCGCCGCCGACGAGCATCGAGGTGTAGGGCCAGTGGTCGCGGCCCATGGCGCCGTTGAACTTGGGCGTGCGGCCCAGCTCGGAGGCGAGCACGATGACCACCTCGTCGCTGAGCCAGGGGGCGTCCCGGCCCGGCGTCGTGGCGAGCACCTCAAAGAGCTGGGAGAGCGCCCCGAAGAGGTCGTTCATCTGCATGCCGACGTTCTGGTTGCCGCCGTGGGTGTCCCAGCCGCCGGGGATGCCGATCATCGCGCAGCGGGAGAGCCCGAGGCGGAACAGCTCACAGGCCATGACGGCCTGGTCGAGCATGCCCGAGCCGGTGTCGCCGAGGCCCGCCTCAAAGCGGCGGCCCTCTAGCTCCATCGCCCGCTCCAGGTTGCCCAGGAGGTCTTCAGCGCGGGTCTTGCCCAGGCCCTCGCGGGTAGAGGCGAAGGCCGCGGCCTGCTCGTAGACGAAGGCGTCCATCATGCTGTCCGCCGGGGTGGGGAACACCCGCCCGGGCAGGTCAGACATGCCGACGATGCTGCCGTCGATGAGGTTCAACAGCGTGCCGCCGCCGCCGCGCACGAGCGCCGCGCCCTGGTTGCCGGGGTAGGCCGGGCCGCCGAAGACGATGTGGGGCATGGGGTAGTCCCCGCTGCCGAAGGCCGCCAGCGTCGTGGGCCAGTCGGGGTACTGGCTCGCCGAGGTGCCCGTCATCATCCACTGCATGCCGGTCTCGTGACCGGCGGAGTGTACGTTGACGCCGCGGATGAGGGAGACCTTGTCACCCCAGCGGGTGAAGAAGCGGTCCATCTCTGGCCGATCGGCGCCGCTGGACCAGCTCAGGTTGCCCACGGAGCCGAGCACGGTGTCCGGGTCCATGTCGGTGCCGCTCACCGGGCTCACGCCGTCGGCGGCGAACTTGGGGTCGAGCGGGGTGGCGTCCCAGCCGCCGCCCGCGAAGAAGAACAAGAACTTACGCTCGCCCTTCACCGTGGCCGCATGGGCCTTGTGGTTGGAGCTGTTGAGGCCAAACTGGGCGGCGCCAAACAGCGCGGCGGCCCCAGAGAGCAGGCGACGACGGTTGGTCTTCATCATGGCGCTCACCTCGGCCTAGTAAAAGAGGATGCGGGGATCGCGGAGCGCGACGGACACGATGCCAGCCCAGGCGCGCTCGGCGGAGCCTTCAGCGCTGTAGAGCTGCTTCCAGAGGGCCATGAGCCGCTCGGGCTCCGTGGCGTCCTCCGTGAGGGGCACGCCGCGGACCCGCAAGAACAGGTCGCGGATCTGGGCCTCAAAGGCCGCCGGGTTGGACTCCGGGGTGTCCAGCGCGGTGACGTACTGCAGCATGAGCGCGTCGCCCTCGCGGTTGGGGTCGAGGTCGTGCTCGGCGACGTAGCGGCCCGCGGACTGGGCGAGGCGCTCCTGGATGAACACGAGGCCCACGGAGGGGTCGTGGTTGGGCGTGGTGACGTAGCGGCTGTCGATGCCGCCCGCGAGCACCGGGAGCCCCGTGGCCTGGTCGCTGAGGCCCTCGCGGCCGTCGAAGGTCCAGGCGTAGCCGGTGATGTCTTCGATGATGGATCCGAGCTGGGTGGGGGAGACCTGCTTCACCGTCGGCAGGCGCGTGGCGAGGTCGGCGTCGGAGGTGGCGGCGGCGCGGTACTCCTCGGAGAGCACGATGCTCTTCGCCAAGGCCCGCAGGGTGAGCCCGCCGTCCTCAAAGGCCGCGCGGTGCGCACTCAGCTCGGCCCAGTCGGCCTGGGAGGTGGCGCGCTGGGTGACGCCCTCAAAGACCGTCTTCACCGCGCAGTCCACGAGGCGGGTGTCCTCAGCGAGCAACATGCCGAGCTCGGCGAGGTTCGCCGTGGGTTTGCCGAAGTAGCCGGGCTCGCGGCCGTGGTGGTCCTTCCACATCTCCTCGTCTTCGGGGCGGTAGAGCGTCTGCTCCCGCAGGTCGCCCTCAATCTCCCACCAGAAGCCGAAGAAGTGTGAGGCGAGGGGATCGAGGGAGGAGTGGCAGGACTGGCAGGTGGGGGTGTCGCGGATGACGTCTTCGGGGTCGCCCGAGGTCAAGGCGTCGATCTGCGAGCGGGAGAAGCTCACCGGGCGGGCGAGGTAGTCGTCGCAGAGCAGCACCCGGGTGACGGTGTTCGCCCGGTGGCGGTTCGCGTTGACCCCGGCCGAGGGGTAACGCAGCCAGAGCGAGGTCATGCTGAGCACCCCGGCGTGCTCGCGGCCGTCGCGGTAACGGGCGCGCTGCCAGCCATCGGCGTCGGGGTCTTGCAGCTCAAGGTCCCACAAGGTCGCCAGGGTGGGGTCGGCGACGGTGTAGTCGGCGGTGACCAGCTCGGTGTAGGGCAGGTCGTGCTCGGTGATGTAGCGGATGAGCTTGAGGGGCTCGTCGCCGATGGAGCGCGCGGCGCGCTCGTCGCCGAGGTAGGCGAGGCCGACCTCCTCCAGGTCGAAGTAGACGTCGCCGGTGCGGGTGCGGAAGCTGTGGTTGAACAGCTCCTCGACCCGGCCCAAGAAGCGGGGATCGTAGAGGTAACGGTCGGCGAAGAGCTCGTAGGTCTCGTCGAAGGCCGCGGGATCTTCAGAGGCGGCGGCGGCCTCGATGGCGAGGAGCTCCTCCTCGGAGGGGTGCACGCCGCGCAGGTCCACGGAGAGCCGCATGAGCTGCTCACGGGCGCTGAGCGGGGTGATGGGGTTCACGGTCTGGTCGAGACCGCAGGCCCACAAGGACAAGAACATGAGCATTTAGCCCTCCAGTCCTAGGCCACGAAGGCCCAAGGCGTAGTCCGCCGCGGCAGGCGGGGTCAGCGCGCCGCTCCACACCCAGCTCAGGTCGAGGCACACCGGCGCCTCTTGTTTGACGCCCCGGATGTACAGCGTGCCGCAGCCGTCGCAGCCCGCGTAGGGGTCGTTGTCGTACTCGCCGTCGCTCTCCAGCGGGTCAAAGACGAGGTCGTACCAGAAGGCGTCGGGGTCGCGCAGGCTGATGAAGCCGATGGGCTCGGCGGTGCAGGACTCCGGGGAGGCGCCCGTGGGGCCCTGCAGCGTGAGGTCCATGTTCACCGAGTCGAAGCGCCCCGCGATGAGGTGATCGAAGAAGTAGACGTTGCCGTTGGCGGCCAAGGTGTCCTGGTCGCCGCTCGTCCAGCTCAGGTTGAGGTCGGTGCGCCAGCCGCCCGCGGGGCCGTCGGGGAAGGGCAGGGTGCCCGTGACCGTGGCGTCCATGACGCTGGAGTAGACGACGCGGCGGTAGTCGCCATCGACGACCTGGAGCAAGGAGTCTTCGCCGTCGCCGTCGAGCTCAAAGAGCACGGTGTCGCCTTGGGAGACGACGGCGTCGCCCTCGACGCGGCGGGTGGCCTGGGTGGTCTCGCCCGAGGCCTCGTCCTCAGTGACCGAGACGGCGCTCTCCCAGTAGAAGGTGCCGCCGAAGCCGTCGCCTTTGGAGGTGGTGCAGAGGTCGTACCAGGAGAGGCCGTCGCCCTCATCCGCCATCTCGGGATCGGCAAACCCCGCGTAGAAGCTGGGGCATCCGGGCTCGGCGAGGGACAAGGTCTGGGCGTGGCCGAGCCAGGCGGAGCGCGCGTTCACCGAGAGCGCGAGGCCCATGGCCTCGGACATCGCCGCGGGGAAGTCGACGTCGCTCACGTCAGGGGGGTCGAGGGGTTTAGGCGTCGGGCCCGGGTCGATGCCCTCCTCGTCTTCAGCGCAGGACGGCGCGAAGCTGAGCAGGCCCAAGAGGCCGATCCAGGCGGCGCGCGGCAGGCGGGGGCTCATTCGTCCTCCTCCTCTTCGATGCCCACGCCGATGGTGAGCAGCCAGCTAAACGTGATGATGTCGCCGCTGCGCTCGGCCACGAACCAGGGCAGCCAGACCCCCGTGCCGCCGTAGTCGTGCCAGATCACGCCGTCGGCGTCGTAGCCGTAGCGGCGGACCTCACCCTCCTCAGGCATGTCCGGGTCGCGGCAGGTGGAGGGGTCACCCTCGACCAAGAAGAACTCCACGTCAAAGGCGAAGAGGCAGTCGTCGCAGGCGACCTCGGCCACGTCACCGATGAGGGACCAGGTGAGGTCGCAGAGCAGCGCCTCCTCTTCGCTGAGCCCGGTGTCGAGCCCCGTCTCAAGCCCCGTGTCGGGGCGCACGCCGTCGAGGTACTCCCAGACGCGCTGCTCCCCGACGAGGCGCTCGTAAGGCCCGCCGAAGGGGCTCAGCTCCCAGCGCCCCCACTGCTCCAAGGTGAGCGTGTGCTCCGGCGTGATGTCGAGGCCGGAGTCGGGGCTCGTGTCGATCGGGAAGCTGGAGCTGCCGGTGTCCTCCCAGTCCTCGCTGTCTTGAACAGGGATCGGCACCACGCCGTCATCATCGGCGCCCTTGCAGGCCACCGTGAGGAGAATCAGCGAGAGAAGAAGAATTTTCGACACGCGGACCCATCGGTCGTGGGGTGTGCCGCGGCATCTTGCGGGCGCTCACCGCTCGTCGTGAGCGGTGTTGAAGTTATGAGGGCAGTCTACCACAGCGGCGTCCTTCCGAGTATTTTAAGCTCGTCGGAAAAAATTCTTCGCGACCCGCTGAAGCGCCCTCCTGCTCAACGCCGTCGCGGCGGAGTCCCCATGAAGCCCCTGCTCCCCTGGCTCACCCTCCTCCTCGTCGCCTGCAAAGGTGAGGCCGAGGCGCCCCCGACGCTCACGATCACGCCCAGCGCGCTCGACTTTGGCACGGCGCCCGTCGGCGGGGAGTCGGCCCTGGAGCTCGTCTTGGAGAACTCCGGCGGCGGTCAGATCGACGTGCTCTCCGTGCAGCTCACCGACGGGGACCCCGACGTCTTTGATCTCGACCGCGACGGCAGCTTGGCGCTCGGCGACGGCCTCTCGCTCACGGTCACCGTCACCTTCACCCCGGAGAAGGAGCAGGTCTACCTGGGGCTCGTGCAGGTGCGCTACGACGACGTGGACGGCGGGGGCAGCGCGACGGTGAGCCTCACCGGCGAAGGCAGCGCGTCCGAGGCTGACAACGACGCCGACGGTTACCGCGTCGTGGACGGCGACTGCGACGACAACAACGCCACGATCAACCCCGGCGCGGAAGAGATCTGCGACGGCCGCGACAATGACTGCTCCGGCTCCCCGGGCGGCGACGAGACCGACGCCGACGGCGACTCCTGGCTCGTGTGTGAGGGGGACTGCGACGACGGCGACAAGAGCGTCTACCCCGACGCCAAGGAGATCTGCGACGACAAGGACTCCGACTGCGACGGCAATGAGGCCGACCGCGACGACAGCGACGAGGACGGCTGGAGCATCTGCGACGGCGACTGCGACGACGACGACGACCGCGCCCGGCCCGGCGGGGTGGAGGTCTGCGACGGCGCCGACAACGACTGCGACGGCGGCGAGGACAACATCGACGCCGACAACGACGGCCACAGCGTGTGCAGCGGCGCGGGGGACTGCGACGACAACGACCGCCGGGCTTACCCCGTCGTGGTGGACGCCAGCGCCTCCGGCGAAGAGGACGGCACCGACAACAAGCCCTACAACACCATCGACGAGGGCCTCGCGAACCTCGACGCGGTCTGCCGCACGGTCTGGCTCGCCGCGGGCAGCTACGCCGTGGGGCTCACCTTGGACGGCGAGGAGCTCAACGTCGTCGGCGAAGGGGTCGATGAGGTCACGCTCACCACGTCCGCGGGCAGCCGCCACTTCGACGTGACCGGCGGCGGGGTCTTGGGCCTCACGACGCTCACGCTCAGCGGGGCGAGCGCGAGCACCGACGGCGGCTCCATCCGCCTCGTGGACAGCCACGCGATCCTCGACGGCGTGCGCCTGACCGGCAACAGCTCCGCGACGGACGGCGGCGCGATCTCCGCCACCTCGTCTACGCTCACGCTCTACGCCGTGGAGCTGCTCGACAACACCGCCGCCGACGACGGCGGCGCGGTCTCGGCGCTCTCCGCGGAGGTGACCGACAGCGGCTCCTTGTTCTCCGGCAACACCGGGGTGCGCGGCGGCGCCTTGGTCGCCGACTCCTCGACGCTGACGCTCTCCGACTCCGTGTTCACCGAGAACGCCGCGACGGACAAGGGCGGCGCCGTGGCCGTCATCGCCAGCGGCGGCTTCGTGATCGAGCGCGGGGAGTTCACCCTGAACACCGCGGTCAACGGCGGCGGCGGGCTCTCGTTCACCAACGTCTCCGCCGCGGGCTCGACCCTGCGGAACTCCGTCGTGCAGGACAACAACGGCGGCGCCGTCGGCGGCGGCCTCTCCGTCGAGGGCACCGTCGGGCGCTTCACCGTCGAGAACAACACCCTCGTCGCGAACCAGGCGACCGGCCAGGGCGCCGGGCTCTACGTCGGCGTCGGCGCGGGCGGGGAGCTCACGATCCTCTCGAACCTCATCTTCCGCGCCCAGGGCTCAAGCGGGCTCTACGTGGACAACGCCGCCGCCCACGCCGTGAGCTACAACACGGTCTACGCGACGAGCGCAGGGGACAGCGCCAACTTCTCCGGCCCCTTCGCGGCGGGGACGAACGAGAATCGCGCCGAGGATCCCCTCTTCGTGAGCTTCTCCAACGACCGCGACCCCTCCAACGACGACCTCGATCTCAAGAGCAGCTCCCCCGCCAAAGACAGCGGGCCGCCGGACGCGGCCTACAATGACGTGGACAAGACGCGGAACGACCGTGGCCACACCGGCGGCCCCAACAGCAAGTAAGGAGTGACCCGTGCCCGCTCTCCTGCTCCTCCTCTCCTTTGGCCTCAACGACGCGGCGATGGCCGCGAGCGTCACCCTCAAGCCCACCGACGACGTCAAGACCCTCACCTCCTCCTTGGCTCCGGGCGACGTGATCACGTTCAGCGCGGGCACCTACGAGATCACCGAGCGCCTAGACTGGTCGGGGTTCGGCACCGCGGACCAGCCCATCGTGCTCAAGGCCGCCGAGGGCGCCGAGGTGATCCTCGTCAGCTCGGTGAACGACCAGGCCATCCGCATCTACGAGTCCAGCTACCTCACCGTGCAGGGCCTCACCATCGTCGGCGCTGAGGGCTGGGAGGAGGGCACGATCAGCCCCGGCGGGCTGCGCATCGAGAACTCGACGAACATCACCGTGACCGACATGGGCTTCACCGAGCTGTGGCGCACGGCGATCTACTTCTACGGCGACAACTCCGCGATCACGTTCACGAACAACGAGATCGGCGACATCGTGGACGGCTACGGCATCTACGTCGGCTGCGGCGACGCCTCCTGCTGGACGCAAGACAGCCTCATCGCCGAGAACCTCATCCACGACCTGCGCGACGACGGCGGCTACGGCATCTACCTGGAGCACGGCTGCCAGAACAACGTCGTGCGCGACAACGTGATGTACAACCTCAGCTACCGCGGCCTCTTGGTCGCCTCCACAGAGTACGGCCCGCCGAACGTCATCGAGGGCAACGCCATGTGGGGCGTCACCGACCTCGGCATGTACATCGCCGGGACGTCCACGGTGCGGAACAACCTCGTGTTCAACACCGGCAGCTACGGCATCTACACCAAACAGAACAGCCGGGGCACCCTCGCCGACGCGGTGATCAGCCACAACACCATCTCCAACACCACCCGGGAGGGGGTCTACGTCGAGGGCTGGGCCACGCTCACGGGCATGGTGCTGGCGAACAACGTCGTCTCGAACCCCGTCGGCGACGCCTTCTACGCCGGGGCGGGCCAGATCGACGAGGGCAACTACATCTCCGGCAACGTGATGACCGGCAAGGTGGACGGCCTCGACCCGCTCTTGGGCCACTTCATCCCCGGCCACGGCGACGCGGACTTCGTCGACGCGACGGGCTGGGACTTCTACCCGTCCAGCACCTCGGTGCTCGTCGGCGCGGCGGACCCGGCGGGGGAGGCCTACGTCCCGGCGACGGACTTTAACGGCGCCGAGCGTGACGGCGCGTCCCCCGACGCCGGGGCCTACGAGCGCCGGGAGACCACCAACCCCGGCTGGCAGATCCAGGAGGGCTTCAAGGTGCTCGGCGTGCAGAGCGGCGGCGGCGGGGAGGCCGTGGGCGGCTGCTGCTCCGACAAGCAGAGCAAGGGGGAGCAGGCGGCGTTTGTGGTCCCCCTGCTCGCCTTCGCGCTGCGCCGCCGTCGTAAAAACTGAGGCGCATGACAAAAAAACACCCTGCGCCGCCGTGAGACGGGCAGGGTGCCCAAGGGAGGCGTGGGCTTGGCCCACGCTCACCCGCTCAGAGACCGCTCAGGGGCAGATCGAGGAGCAGGTCGCCGCGGAGAGCGCCGACTCGCAGGAGTCCACGAGGCTCGACGAGTCGAAGCAGCGGTCGATGCCCGCGCCGGCCGTGCCGACCTCGGAGCCGCTGGACGTGCCGCAGACGTCATCGCTGCCGTCCATGCCGTCGAAGGAGTCGGCCAGGAGGCTGTAGCCGCCGCCGCAGAGCACGTCGTTGCCGATGCCGCCGACCATGTTGTCGGTGTCCTCGTCACCGTTGAGCGTGTCGTGGCCGGAGCCGCCGTTGATGGTGTCGCCGCCGGGGCCGCCGAGGATGATGTCGTTGCCACCCTCGCCGATCATCTCGTCGTTGCCCTCGAGACCCCAGAGGGTGTCGCCGCCGGGCCCGCCGAGGATGATGTCGTTGCCCGGGCTGCCGTAGATGGTGTCGTTGCCCTCTTCGCCCGCGAGGATGACCTTGAGCAAGGCGTTGCTGACGTCGGGGCCGTAGATCTCGTCGTCACCGCCGCCGCCGAAGATGCGAGCCGAGACGAGGGAGGTGCCGTAGGCGTTGGCGGAGTAGCCGGTGCTGGCGTCATTGAACGACAGCGAGGTGTCGCCCTTGGTGGTGCCCGAGAGGATGAGCTCGGCGAGGTCCGTCGTGTTGCTCAGGGTGCAGCAGAAGTTGTTGCCGTCACCATCGACGCCGTAGGCGCTGTACTCGCTGTTGGCCGAGTCCCAGACTAGGTAGCCGGTGCCCGAGGCGTTGCTGGCGTTCTGCGCGAGGTTGCAGTTGAAGGAGGTGCCGATACGCGCGCAGATGTTGGCCGCGCCCCCCGCCTTGCAGCTCGCCGTCGCGTAGCTCGCCGGACAGGCCGCCTCAGCGCTGCCGATCGAAGAGAGGATGATCACGCCCACAGCAAAGAGCTGTCCCGCCACTCCACGAAGCCCAGAAGAACTGTCGTTTGTCATCACACACCTCCGTGATCGCAAACTCGGCAGAAGACTTCCCGTCTTGGGAGAGCGCCCCTGCGTACGTGGTCCCGACTCTTTCTCTCCACATTCTTAAAGTACCATAAGCGAATGTAATGTTAAGTCTATTTTTTCAATGCCATTGAAAGTTCTTGAACCTGAGCACTGGAGCGGCTTTACAGGTGCAATAGTCGTAAAATTTGTTTATTAATGTCACAGTTTCGGCATTCTTAAAATACTCAGATCGAATCGTCATTCTGAGCGATTTCTCCCTCCGAAGATGGCTCCCCCCGATCGCTCGCGGCCCACTCCGCCTCCCGTCGATAGAGGGTTCGGGCCGTGATCCCCAAGAGGTTCCCGGCGAGCACCTTGTCGCCCCCCGCGTGGCGCAACGTCTCTTCGATCATCCGACGCTCCACGACCTTGAGCGGTGTGCCGACGGCGAAGGACAAGGTGGCGCGGCCCCCGGCGAGGTGGCGAACTGCGCCAGGGAGGTCGTCCACGCTGATCAGCTCGCCTCGGGCGAGGACCACGGCGCGCTCGATGGCGTTCTCCAGCTCACGGACGTTCCCTGGCCAGGTGTGCGCCATGAGCGCGTCGAGCGCTTCAGCGGTGAACGCGCGAACCGCCTTGTTGTTCTTCGTAGCGAAGCGCTCCAAGAAGGTCGCCGCGAGCAGGGGGATGTCCTCGGGGCGCTCCCGCAGGGGCGGCACCCGGAGGCGGATGACGTCGAGGCGGTAGTAGAGGTCCTCCCGGAGCCGCCCGGAGCGAACGGCGGCCTCGATGTCCCGGTTCGTCGCGGCGATGATGCGGGCGTCGGCCCGGTGGGTGACCGTGCCGCCCACACGCTCGTACTCACCCTCCTGCAGCACCCGCAGGAGCTTCACCTGGATGAGCGGGGAGACCTCGGTGATCTCGTCCAAGAAGAGGGTGCCGCCCCGGGCGAGGTCAAAGCGGCCCTCTTTGCGGGCCACGGCCCCGGTAAAGGCCCCGGCCTCGTGGCCAAAGAGCTCGGACTCCAGGAGCGCCTCGGGGATCGCCGCGCAGTTCACGGTGATGAGGCGACCGGCGGCGCGGCGGCTGCGCTGGTGGATGAGCCGGGCGACCCGGCTCTTGCCGGTGCCCGACTCCCCGGTGAGCAGCACGCTGGCGTCGGTCGGGGCGATCTGCTGCAGCTCCTCCAGCACGGCGCGCATCGCAAACGACGAGCCGATGAGCTCCTCGCCCCGGGCCCCACGCTCCTGGGCCAAGGCGTCGCGCAGGCGCTGGTTCTCCAGGATGAGCCCCCGCTTCTCGAAGGCCTTCCGTAAGGAGCCGACGAGCTCTTGGCGGCGCAGGGGCTTGGTCACGTAGTCGTAGGCGCCCTCCTTCATGGCCTCCACCGCCGTCTCCACGGTGCCGAAGGCGGTCATCACGATGACCTCGACGTCCGGCGCCAAAGACTTCACCGCGCGCAGCAGCTCCAGGCCCGACATGCCCGGCATCTTGAGGTCGGTGAGCACCACATCCACGGGCTCTCGGCGCAGGCGGTCCATCCCGGCGCGGCCGTCCGGGGCGTGCACGACCTCCCAGCCCTCACGCTGGATGATGCGCTCTAAGGTGACGCGGTTGGCCTCTTCATCATCGACGACGAGCACTTTGGGCATGATGGACACTCTGTCAGTTGAAACGACAGAATGTCAGATCGGTGTCACTCTGTCAATCTCGCCGCCGGGAGCTCCAGGACGATGCGGGCCCCGGCGGAGCGCCGCTCGGCGCGCACCACGCCGCCGTGGTCCTCTAGGATCTGCCGTGTGATGGCGAGGCCTAGCCCCGTGCCCGAGGCCTTCGTCGAGAAGAAGGGGTCGAAGGCGCGCTCGGCCTCTTCAGCGGTGAACCCGGAGCCGTCGTCATCGATGGTGAAACGCACCGTGGCCTCGTCGCGCTCGACCCGCACGGTGAGCTGCTTCGCCCCGGCCTCGACGGCGTTCCGGGCGACGTTGAGCAGGGCGCGGCGGAGCTGGTGGCCGTCGAGGTCCACAGGCGGGCCCTCGGCGGCCTCGACGGTGAGGCTGACCCCGGCGCGGCGCAGCTCCTCGTCGAGCAGGCTGACCACGGAGCCGACCAGCGCCGCGGGGTCTTCAGGGCTGAGGTTCGGCGCCGGGCGCCGGGCCAAGGTGAGGTAGTGCTCGGTGACCCGCTCCAGGTGGCGGATCTCGGCGGTGATGGTGCCGAGGATGGCCCGGGCCTCGTCGCGGCGCTCGGCGGGCAGGTCCTCCAGGTCGTCGCTCAGGAGCTCGGCGTTCAGCGACAGGGCGTTCAGGGGGTTTCGCACCTCGTGGGTGATCTGGGCGAGCATCTGGCCGACCAAGGCGAGGCGCTCGGAGCGGGCGAGGCGCGCCTGGTGGTGCACACGCTCGGTGACGTCTTCGCCGACGAGGATGCTCCCGCCCCGGAACGGCACCCGCCTCAGATCGACGAGGCGCCCGGCCAAGGGGGCGGCCTCGACGCCGTCCCCTTCGCCGCTGAGCCGCAAGGACTCGGGGAGGGGATCGCCCTCACGCACACCAAAGAGCAGCTCCGCGGCGGGGTTGGAGAGGGTGACCCGGCCATCGCTCTCGACGATGAGCGCGAGGCGGATGGAGTCGAGCACCGAGCGCAGCTCCGCCCGGGCGCGCTGCAGGGCGCCCTCCCGCTCCTCGATGGCCCCGGCCATGATGTTGATCTCCTCAGCGAGCACGCCGAGCTCGTCCTTTCGCTGCAGCTCCACCCGGGCGCCGACGTCCCCTCCGGCGATGCGCCGCACCTGCTGGGTGAGGCGCCCGATGGGCCGCAGCGCGAGCACGGCCAGCGCCAACATCACGAGCCCGGCGAGGAGCGCGGTGAGGCCCAGGGCCCCGGCGACGACCAGGGCCTCCCGCTGGGCGACGGCGGTGCGCTCAGACACGCGGCGGATGCGGGTCTCGACGCGGGTGGAGAGCTTCTCTAGCTCCGAGCGCAGGGCCTGCCGGGACCGCGAGAGCTCCGGGGCCAAGGCGCGCACCCCAGCGGCGTCTTGTTTGTCGGCGAGGTCGAGGGCCTGGGTGCAGATCGTGAAGTAGGTCTGGTTGAGGCTCGCGAGGCTCTGGAGCTGGCTGTCTAAGGTGGCGAGGTTCGCCCGCTCCTGCTTGAGCCCGACCTTCGGCAGCACCCGGGCGACGATGGCCTGGCCCTCGACGGTCTGGTCCTCGATCAGCCGGGTGTAGAGGTAGAGGTTCGAGCGCTGGGCGGCGAGGCGCCGGGGCGGGTCGGTCAGGAGCCGCTCGGGGTCGATGTCCACCCGGACGAGGGCGCCGTCCATACGCGCGACGGTGCGGGAGAGCGGCACATAGCCGAGGTCCAAGGCCGTGAGGCCCTCGCCGAGGGCGCGGAGCTGCCAGATCCCGTAGCCGATGGCCAAGGTAAAGAAGGTGAAGGCGAGGAGGTAAGCGCCGAGGATTCGCGCCCGTAAGGAGGCCCGCTGGAGCAGACCTCTCATGGGGCCGTCGCCTCGGGGACCGCCGGGGCCTCGGCGCGACCGAAGACCCGCAGCGCGCGGCCCTCGGCGAGCACGACGACGAGGTGATCCTGGGGGCCCACGTCGAGCTCACCCCGGGACCAGATCACCGAGCGGTTCGCCGAGCGCACCTCCAGGGGGTAACGCCCCGGCGGGAGGTCCTTCACCAGCAAGGGCGCGTCCGGGGTCACCGTGTGCCAACGATCGCCGAGCTTCACCTCGGCGTTCACCGTGCCGCCGAGGCGCAGCTCAACCTCGCCGGGGCCCCGCCGGGTCTCGTCAGCGACGACGGCGGGGGCGTCGGTAAAGAACACCCCGACGGCGGAGACGATCAGCAAGGTCGCGCGATCGTCGTGAAGGGTGATGGTGGACTCGGCGATCTTGCCGTCGCCGTGGTCCACCCGCACGCGGGCCTCCCCGGCGGGCAGGCCCCGGAGCGTGAGCTCCCCGGCCCCGTAGAGCTTGGCCGCGGGGGCGCCGTTGAGGCTGAGCTGAAAGGGGATCTCCCCCTCCACCCGGAGGTCGGCGGCGCTGGCGGTGAGCGAGGCGCAGAGGGCGATGAGCGAGAGCATGAGGCGAGCATATCGCGAGGAAGGGCGCCGCACGCGGGAGAGGCGTTGAAGGTGCGTCAAGGCTGTGCTATGGGGTGCCCCCTGCGTCGAGGCTGAGCGTTCTCGGCGCCTACTCCCTGGAGATTCTATGCGTCTTGTCACTCCTGTCCTGATGGTTCTGGCGCTCGCGGTCGGCTGCGGTAGTGATGGTGGCGGCGCGACCGGCCCCGCGACCGAGGGCGCGGCGCCGCAAGAGTCCATCGGCGAGGTCCTCGCGACGATCAACGGCACGCCCATCGGCTCCGAGGCGTTCCAGCAGGAGGCCTCTCGCAAGGCCCCGGCGAACAACGAGTCCCTGAGCCCCGCCGAGCGCGATGAGATCATGCAGAAGCTCATCGCCGATGAGCTGCTCTACCAGGAGTCCCTGCGCCGCGGCCTCGACAAGGACCCCAAGGTCAAGAAGGTGATGGTCAACACCCTCCTCCGCGACCAGGTCTACACGAACGTCCGCAACACGGACTTCTCGGACGAGGAGCTCAAGAAGTACTACGACTCCCACAAGGACGAGTTCATCGTCCCCGAGAAGGTGCAGATCAAGCGCATCCTCATCCGGGTGACCGACGACCGCCCCGACGACAAGGCCAAGGCCGAGGCCGAGCGTATCCACGCCGAGCTGGTGAAGGATCCCGCGAAGTTTAAGGAGCTGGCCGCCCAGTTCTCCGAGGATCCCTACAAGCGCCGCGGCGGCGACGTCGGCTTCGTGGCCGCCGATGGCAAGCCCGGCCTCGACAAGGCCGTCGTGGACAAGGCCTTCACCCTCCAGGCCAACCAGCTCTCCGAGGTCTTCAAGACCGACGACGGCTACAACATCGTGCTCGTCGCCCAGCGCCGTGAGCGGGTGGAGCGCACCTTCGACCAGATGAAGGGCGCCGTCCTCCGCAAGGTCAAGAACGACCGCCTCAAGGACCTCTACGACC
This sequence comes from Myxococcota bacterium, assembly GCA_023150845.1. Classification (GTDB taxonomy): domain Bacteria; phylum Myxococcota_A; class UBA796; order UBA796; family CAJQPC01; genus JADKFE01. Next base: position 69,924 of record JAKLKD010000003.1, read on the forward strand.
AGTACGTCAACGGCCTCAAGGCCGGCGCCAAGATCGAGGTGAACACCGAGAAGGTGAACGCGCTCGAGATCAAGGCCGCCCGCAAGGCGCCGAGCCTCGACGCTGGCCTCGCCGTGCCCTCGGGCATGGAGGGCGCTGAGGGGGAGATGATGGACGAGGGTGAGCCCGCCGTCGCCCCCGCCCCTGGCGAAGAGCCCCACTGATGTTGGCCCGCCGCATCGGCCTCACGCTCCTCACGTTTGTCCTCGGGATCGCGCTCACCGCCGGTCCCGCGGGCGCCGTGGTGGTGGATCGGGTCGCGGCGGTGGTCAACAAAGAGGTGATCACGCTCTCGGACGTCTATGAGCTCGGCGCGGACTTCATCACCGAGCGGGTGGACGCCGAGGGCGAGAGCGCGCGCCGGGAGGCCGAGCTTGAGGTGCTCGACTCCCTCATCCAGACCGAGCTCGTCTCTCAAGAGATGACCCGCCTCGGCCTCGACGTGACCCAAGACGACCTTGAGGCCACGATCGACGACATCGCCCGGCAGAACGGCCTCACCCGGGACCAGCTCCGCCGTGAGGTGGAGCGCTCGGGCCTCGCCTGGTCCGTGTACCGGGAGCAGCTCATGGAGCAGCTCCGGTCCATGCGGTTTGGGCAGTCCATCCTCGCCCCGCGGGTCTCCGTGAGTGAGCAGGATCTGCGTGACCTCTACGACCAAGAGGTCCGCGCGGGCTTCGTCGGCGCTGAGTCACGCACCCTGGAGGGCATCTTGGTGCCTTGGGGTGCGGACGCCACGCCCGAGGCGCGCGCCGCCCTCGCCCTCAAGCTCACTGAGGACAAGGCCCGGTACGACGCGGGCACGGTCACCTGGGCGGAGCTCCTCGCCGAGCACCCCGAGAGCCTGCTCGCGGGCGGTCGCGGCCAGCTCGGCGCGTTTAAGAAGGGTGAGGCCATCCCCGAGCTCGACGCCGCGGCCTTCGGTGTGCCCGTCGGCGCGGTCTCCGGCCCCATCGCCTTGCCCAACGGCCTCATGCTCCTGCGGGTGGCCTCCTCGGAGTTCGCCCCGCCGCCGCCTTTTGAGGACCTCCGTGACCAGCTCGCCCAGGAGCTCCAGGCCCGGAAGATGGAGCAGGAGCTGGCCTTGTGGACGGCGCAGGCCCGCCGCCAGGCCGCCGTCGTCGTCAAGCTGGAGCCCCCGGCGGGCTACGGCGTGATTGACCGCGACGCCGCCCAAGAGCTGAGCCCCTTGGCGCCGCCGCCGTCGCTGATGCCCTGAGGCGGGCGATGACCCGGCCGCCGCTGCTCATCACCCCCGGTGACCCCCGCGGCATCGGCGCCGAGGTGGCCGTGAAGGCCGCGCGCCGACTGGACCTCGACGCGGTGCTCATCGGGGATCTCGACGAGCTGCGCCGCGTCGCGCCGCGCTTGCCCGTCGTCTCCGCCCTCACCGAGGGGGGCGGCGGCCTGCGGGCCCTCGACCCCCGGGAGTCCTTAGGCGACGCCGAGCCCGTCGAGATCGCCGCGATCCGCCTCGCCGTGTCGGCCTGCCAGCGCGGGGCGGGCCGGGCGCTCGTGACCGGGCCCATCCACAAGGCCCGCCTCGCGGCCCGGGGCTTTCACCACCCCGGGCACACGACCTTCTTGGGGGAGCTCTGCGGCGTCGAGGAGCCGGTGATGGCCTTCGTCGGCGGGGCCCTGCGGGTGTCCTTGGTGACGGTCCACCTGCCCATCCGGCGCGTGGCGGAGGCCCTCACGACGGCCCTCGTGCTGCGCACCCTGCGGGTGAGCGACGCCGAGCTGCGGGCGCGGCTGGGGCTCCCGCGGCCTCGGCTGCTGGTCTGCGGCCTCAACCCCCACGCCGGGGACGGCGGGCTCTTGGGGCGGGAGGAGCTCGACGTCATCGCCCCGGCCATCGCCCTCGCCCGGGCCGAGGGCCTCACCGTCGAGGGCCCGGTCTCCGCCGAGGCCGCGTTCCGCTGGATGCTCGACGGCCGCGCCGACATGGTGGTCGCGATGTACCACGACCAGGGCCTCGCCCCGCTCAAGCTCATCGACTTCGGCCGCTCGGTGAACTGGACCCTCGGCCTGCCCATCGTGCGCACGAGCGTCGATCACGGCACCGCCGATGACCTCTACGGCCAGGACCGGGCGGATCCGGCGTCGATGGAGGCGGCGATTCAGCTCGCCTTGGGGCTCACCGCTTAGATCTCGGTGCAGGTCTCGCCAAGCGCCGTCGCCGCGCTCGCCGGGTCGTCGCCCCAGCTCCAGCAGCCGACGGCGCGCTGGTCGATGTCGTAGATCATGATCGCGTAGCTGAGGTTCGGGGCGTCCATCTTGGTGAAGAGCGTCGTCTCGCCCTCGACCACGGCGCTGGTGTCCTGCACATAGGCCAGCTCCAGGCGGAAGTGGTCCCAGCAGCCGCTGGGGTCGTACTGGTACGCCGAGGCGGGGAATGGGTGCTGCTCGGTCCAGGCGGGCTCGGTGACTTGGATGATGAGCAGCTCCGGCGAAGACATCCAGCCGATGGCGTAGGCGTCGTGGCGCCAGATCGTGTCGAGGAACTCCTGCTCGACGCGGTCGAGGGTGGTGTCCAGCGCGTCGCAGCCCTCGTCCTGGGTGTCCCACCAGGCCGTGTCCCAGTCTACGGAGTCCCCGTTCCACCAGGCGCCGGTGTCGGGGCGGGGCGGCTCGGGCCCGACGCCGCAGTTCTGGAGGCAGAGGCCCATCAGGCCGAAGAAGAGCATGACCTCACTCCTCCAGGCGTTTGTCGCAGGTCGAGTACCCCGCGACGGCGTTCCAGTCGAGCTCAGGGCCCCAGACGCGGCAGTCGCTCACCTCGCGGGTGAAGGCGTCGTAGACGACGAGGCGCCACGCGAGGGTCTCTTCAGTGGTGGGGTCGCAGAGGTAGGCCGTCGAGGCGTCGGCGACGACCTCGACGGGGTCGGCGAGCACGTCGAGGGTGAGGGCGAGCACGTCCCAGGTGCCGTCTTCGGCGGCCTCGGCGGAGAGCAGCTTGTGGCTCTCGAAGCGCGCGCCGTCGAGGCTCATCGAGATCATGCCGCCCGAGGTCCAGCCTTCAGTGGTCACCTCGATCCGCCGCTCGTCCCGCTCGGCGTCGCAGGCCGTGGCGACGTCGGTGATGAGCGCGGGGCCCTCATAAAAGGTGGGGGCCTCGCCGCTGGGCAGGTCGCAGGCGATTAGCCAGAGGGTGAGGAGCGGCCCGGTGAGCATGACGCCAGTTTGCCTCAGCGTGAGGTGGCTTGGTACGGCGGAGGGCAAAAAAAAGCCCCCGCGAGCCGAAGCGCGCGGGGGCCGCTGGGCTCCCGAAGGAGCGGGCGATCAGATCGCCGGGCAGGAAGCGCCGTAGTACTCGTTGATCTCAGCCACGTCCTCGCCGAAGGCGCCGCACTCAACGGCGTTGCCGGAGGTGTCGTAGGCGTAGACGAGCCAGCTCATCTGGCCGATCAGGTCGCAGGAGAACAGGGTGGTCGAGCCCTCGACCACCTCGCCGACGCTGGCGACGCTGTCGAGCTCGAGGTAGTAGAGCTCGGAGCAGCCGTTCGGGTCGTACTCGAAGGGATCGGCGGGGAAGGGGTGCTGCTCGTTCCAGGGGTTGTCCGAGCCGGTCTCGTAGATGTAGAGCTCGGGGGAAGAACCCCAGCCGACGTAGTTCACGTCGTAGAAGTAGCCGACGCTGTCGCAGTCGTAGGTGACGGCGCCGAGGGCGGTGGCCAGGTTGGTGCAGTCCGAGCCGCTGTCGCTGCCGAGGCTGTCACAGACCTCGCCAGAGTCACAGGTCGCTTTGCCATCACAGGCGATGAAGCTCGCGACGGCGAGGGAAGCCAGGAAGAGTTTGTTCATTTGGGCGTCTCCGTTGTTGGGTGCCGCTGTCGGCAGGTTCTGTTTTACCCGCACCCCGTCCACTCCGCAAGTGCCTGCAAGATCACGGACAGAGCGCCGAGATCAACCCCCGGACGCGGGATGGTCATCCGTTGAGGGGGCGGGCAGCTCATCCCAAGACTCAGGGTCGATGACCTCCTCGTCCTCGTCGTCGTCGCGCTGGGCGCTGTTGGCTTTGGCGGCACGATCGCGGAAGAGCTGGCGCTCGACCTCCACAAGCAAGGCGTCGAGGCCCTCGCGGGTGAGCGCGCTCACGAGCAGGCCGCCGCGCTCTTGCTGGAGCTCGGCCTGGGCCTCGGGGCTGAGCTGATCCGCCTTGTTGAAGACGATGATCCGGGGGATCTCGTGGGCGTCGAGCTGCTTGAGCACACGATCCACCTCGCGCATATGCACGTCCTTCTCATCGGACGCGGCGTCGACGACGTGCAGCAGGAGGTCGGCCTCGACGACCTCCTCCAGGGTGGAGCGGAAGGCCTCGATGAGCTCTTTGGGCAGGCGGCGGATGAAGCCGACGGTGTCGGTGAGGATGACCTCACGCTCCTCAGGGAAACGCATCCGCCGGGAGGTGGGGTCGAGCGTAGCGAAGAGCTTGTCTTCAGCGTCCACCTTGGCGTTGGTCATGGTGTTGAGCAGGGTGGACTTCCCGGCGTTCGTGTAGCCGCAGATGGCGACCAGCGGAAGGTTCACACGTTTGCGGCGGTCCCGGCGGCGGCCGCGCTGCTTGCCGAGCTCCTTGAGCTGGGCGGCGACGCGGTCGAGGCGCTCGTCGGCCCGGCGGCGGTTGATCTCGAGCTTCGTCTCGCCCGGCCCGCGCCCGCCGATGCCGCCGGTGAGGCGGCTCATCGCCGTGGGCATGATCGCCAGGCGCGGCTTGCGGTAGCGGAGCTGGGCCAGCTCGACCTGGAGCTTGCCCTCGCGGGTGGTGGCGCGCTGGGCGAAGATGTCGAGGATGAGCTGGGTGCGGTCGAGCACGGCGAGCTCGGTCTCGGTGGCGATGTTGCGGAGCTGGCTCGGGCTCAGCTCACCGTCGAAGATGAGCACCTCGGCGCCTAAGTGCATCGCCTTGAGCAGCAGCTCCTGGAGCTTACCTTTGCCGATCAAGAACCGCATGTCGGCCTCACGGCGCACCTGCAGGGCCCGATCGACGACCTCCAGGCCCGCCGTCGTCGTGAGGCGCTCCAGCTCCTCTAGGCTCAGCCGGGCCTCCTGGGCGCTCTGGTTGAGGCTCACGGCGACGAGGATCGCCCGCTGGCGGCCGTCCACGCGCTTGAGGGCGCCGGAGCGGGTGAAGCGCGCCTCTAGGTCGTCGATGAAGGCCTTGTAGTCCTCCTCCCAGCGGTGCACGGAGGGGCGCTTCTCGACGCGGAACATCGTGTCGTCGAGGCCCTTGCTGTCGCTGGCCTCACCCCGGGCCTCCCGGGCGGCCCGGGCCTCCTCCGGGGGCAAGGCGTAGGCGTACTCGATGTCACCGGGCAGGCCGTCGATGCCCGCGGCGAGGGTGACGATGGTGTCGAGGCGTAAGAGCCCGAGGTCGGTGAGGTTGTCCTTCGTGATGCCTTCGCCGCGGAGCTGGGCCACGATGAGCCGCAGGCCGCGGAAGCGGGCCTCACCGGCGCGGGCGCGGCCCAGGTCGGGGATGAAGACCTGGTGGGCGTCGCCGACGATGACGTGCTCGATGAAGCCGACGCGGTCCACCGTCACGGCGAGCTGCCGGTGCAGCTCTCTCGCCAGCTCCGTCATTCGACGGGCCAGCTCAGGGGTGACGAAGCGGTCTTGGGGGAGGCGCCGGTCGTAGAGCGCCTTGAGGGACTTCACCTGGGAGGACTTGAGGCCCTCTAGGTTGCCATACAGATCAGACATGACGGGCTCCTGGCAGGGGATCGGCGCCGCCGGGCGTGGCGCCGCCGATCCCGCGGGGACGACGTTTTATTGCCTCGGCTTATCCTGCCGCGTCGGCGCGGGCGCGCCACGAGACTGGCTGAAGTCGGTGAGCAGCTTGGGCAGGTCCACGCCGATGCCCGCGCGGAGCTCCTCGACGAGCCGCACGGACTGCGCGGCGCGGCCGTTGTCCGACGGCAGCACGGTGAGGCGGTTGATCTCCACGTCGGAGATCGTGCCGACCAAGGAGTCCATGAGGGCCTGGAGCTTCTGCATGAGGAAGATGTCCCGGGCCTGATCTCCACCCTGCTGCCAGGTGAGGATCATCTGGTCGAGCACCGCGGCGGTGGCCTTGCCGTCCTCGACGATCTTCGCCGCGCTGCCCTTGGCGTGGGCGACCTTCGCCTCCATCTCGGCGTGGGCCGGGGCGATGACGTCGGCCTCCAGGCGGCGCCGCACCTGCTCGACGCGGGCCTCCTGCACCTTCACCTCGGCCTGGGCGCGGGCGATGAGCGCCTGCACCGCGCCGACCTCCTTGGCGACCAAGGCCGCCCGGCGGGTCTGGGCGTCCTGCACGATGCGGTTGCCCTCGGCCTGGGAGATCTGCACGGCGGCCTGACACTCGGCGAGGCGGGCCTTCTGGCGGTTGTCGGCGTCGCGGAACATCGAGGCGGCCTTGGCGTCGGCTTCAGCGATCTTCGCCTTACGGTTCAGCTCGGCGGAGGACTTGCGGCCGATGGAGTTGAGGTAGCCGACCTCGTCGCTCACGTTCTGGATCTTGAGGGTGTCGAGCGCGAGGCCCAGGCGGGTGAGGTCGTGCTCGGCCTCCTCCAAGAGCTTCTGGGCGAAGGCGAGCTTGTCCTCGTTCACCTCTTCAGGGGTGAGCTGGCTGAGCACGCCGCGCAGCGCGCCCTCCAGGGTGTCCTTGGCGATCTTGATGATATCTTCGCGCGGACGATCGAGGAAACGCTCCAGGGCGTTGCCCAAGGTGGGCTGGTGACCAGCGATCTTGAGGTTCGCTACGCCCTGCACCGTGAGCGGGATGCCGCCCTTGGAGTAGGCGTTGGTCACCGAGACATCGACGGTCATGTTCGTGAGGTCGATGCGGGAGACACGCTCGATGATGGGCACCCGCACGCGGCGGCCGCCCTTCACGGTGACGTAGCCCCGGCCCTCGGCGTCGGTGGCGCCGGAGAAGACGAGCACCTCGTTGGGGCCGCTGATGAAGAGCAGGTTGCGGATGGTGAACATGACCGCGATGGCGCCGCCGCCGACCACGACCATGCCGACGAGGAAGAGGCTCAACAGGCTCTCGATGTCCATCACTTCACCTCATCAGCGTTCGGGGCGGCGGGCGCGTCAAGCTGCGCGCCGCTGGAGAGGATGCCGAGCACGTCTACGCCGGTGGAGTCGTTCAGCTCACGCAGCACACGGCTGACCATGGCGGGGTAGCTGGCGACGTAGTTGGGGAGCGCGGTGCCGTCGCCGCCGTCGATGAGGTTGATCTCGTCGATGGCCACGGCGTTGACCTTCTCGGTGACGGTCTTGAGCACGGTCTCAAGGTTCTGGATGAGGAAGATGTCTTTCGCGTCGCGCCCGGCGCGGAGCCAGGCCTCGGTCATCATCTGGAGCACGAGCGCCATGGCGCGGCCGTTCTCTTCGATGCTCGCGGCCTCGCCCCGGGCGCGCAGGGCCTGGGCTTGTTGTTCGGCCTGGGCGGGGAGGACCACGTCGGCCTGGAGCCGCAGCTCCTCCAGCCGCTTGCGGATCTCCTGGAGCTCTTGTTCGGCCTCGGCGCGGGCCTGGAGCGCGGCCTGCTGGGTGCGCTCGATCTCGATCTGGCTCGTCGCGGTGATCTCGGCGCGCACGCGGGCGACCTCGTTCTCCGCCGCGGCGATGGCGCCGCTGGCCTTCTCGTTGGCGACCTGACCGAGCTGGTTGGCCTCGGCCTCCTTCCGCTCGGACTCGGACTTCGCCGTGGACTCGGCCATCTCGGCGTCGCGCAGCACGACGGCGATGCGCTGGCGGCCGATGCTCGCGAGGTAGTGGACCTCATCGGAGACGGCCTGGATCTTGAGGGTGTCGAGCTGCAGGCCGAGGCGGCGGAAGTCGTCGTCGGACTCGTCCACGAGCTGCTGGGCGAACTTGAGGCGGTCCTCGTTCACCTCTTCAGGGGTGAGCGTCGCGAGCACGCCGCGGAGGTGGCCCTCCAGCGTTTCCTTGGCCACGCGGCGGATCTCGCCGATGTCTTGGCCCAAGAAGCGCTCGATGGCGTTGCCGATGAAGGCCGGATCCCGGGAGATCTTCACGTTGGCGACGGCGTGTACGGTGAGGGGGATGCCGCCTTTGGAGTAGGCGTTGGCGATCCGGATGTCGATGGGCAAGGCGCGCATGTCCATACGCTCCGCCCGCTCGATGATCGGGAACCGGAAGGCGCGGCCCGAGGTGATCACCCGGTAGCCCGCGCTGGAGCCGTCGGTGAGCTGCCGCTGGCGGCCGGAGATGACGAGGACCTCGTTGGGCTCACAGATGTAGACGAAGGCCTGGGCGACCGCGCCGATCAGGCCGACGACAAAGAGCCCGGCGAGGAGGGCACACACGGTGCCGACGATGGTTCCCATTCGGGGACCTCCAGGTTGGTGGGAGGGGTCTCAGCGCGCCTGCGGCGGCGCGACGCGCGCCCGCGCCTTGGCGGAGAGGGGGTCTAAGGAGCGCATCGAGGCGACCTCGACGCGGTCACCGTTCATGGCGATGACGAAGGCCGTGGCCCCGCGGGGGATCGGCGTGTCTTCGCGGGTGGTGGCGGTCAGCTCGACGTCTTGGTCGCCGAGGCGCATCCGCACCTTGCCGAGCTGGCCCGCGGACACCGGCAAGACGACGGTGGCCTCGCCGCCGACGAGGGTCTTGAGGTTCTGATCCGTCGTGACCGGGCTCACCTTGAGGGTGTGAATCGCCCAGGCCGCCCCAAAACCGACGCCGAGTCCCAAGGCGATGGCCGCCGGGAGCTCCAAGACGAAGGGCACGCTGAGCAGGCGGCAGAGGGCCCCGGAGAGCCCGAAGGCCGTGAGCGCGTAGGTCCAGAAGCGCAGGCTCAAGAGCGGGCGGAAGCGCGGGGCGCGGGGCGCGGCCTGCTGCATGGTGAGGGCGGCGTCGTGGAGCGCGTCGCCTTGGTGGGCGGCGCCGAGATCCTTCGTGCCGAGGGTCAGCTCTTTGCCGAGGCCGACGGGGTGCGCCCCGGCGCCGTCATGCCCGGCGAGGTCGTGGTCGTGGTCGTGGTCGTGATCGAAGGAGGCGTCCGCGTCACCGCCGTCTGCGCCGCCGCCCGCCTCCAGCTCTTTGTTGCCCATGAACGCGGAGGCGCCCACGAACACGGCCCCGAAAGCGAAGCAGGCGAGGTAGAGCGTCAGCAAGGGTCCTCCCAGTATGGAGTCGCCATTCTCCCCCAATGAAGGCGATGAATCAAGTGGGGTCGCCCGGGCCTCGCCACGCGAGGAGCCCCCAGGCCACGATGAACGACAGCCCGCCGAGGGGGGTGATGGCCCCGAGCCAGCGCAGGTTCGTCAGGGCCATGACGTAGAGCGAGCCGGAGAAGAGGAGGATCCCGACGGCCAGAAGCGGGGCGCAGGCCCGGGGCGGCGCGGCCATTCGCCCGAGGACGAGGAGGCCGAGGCCGTGGAAGAGGTGCAGCCTGGCGCCGGTGCCCCAGACCTCGACGAGGTGGGGGTCGGCGACGACCTTGCTCAGCCCGTGGGCGCCATACGCGGCGGCGGCGACGCCGAGCGCCATAAACACGGCGCCGAGGCGGGTGACGAGAAGTGGGCTCACGGGGGCTCCTGACGGCGGTGACCAGGGAGTCCTAAGCCATGGCGGGGGTGGCGTCGAGGGGGGCGCCGGGCGGCTCAGCGCTCGCGGAGCCGCTCCAGGGCCGCGCGCATGAGCTCCTCGGGGCTCCCGCCGTCTTCAGGGAAACAGACGACGGCGACGCGCAGGCGCAGGGCGTCGTCGTCGTTGGGGTTCTGGCCCGGGACGGCGTCGACGACCCGGCGGATGACCCGGCCCGCGGCGTCGGCGGGGGTCGAGGCCAAGGTGGCCAAGAAGGTCGCCGGGCCGACGCGCCCCAAGAGGTCGTAGCCGCGCAGGCCGCCGCGTAGGCCTTGGGCCGTGGGCTCAAGCGCGGCGTCGACGACGGCGTCGGGGCCCTCCAGGCGGACGAGGGCCAAGGACAAGGCGCGGCGCAGGCGTCGGGCCTCCTCGACGCGGGCGGCGAGCTGCTCGGCGCTGGCCCGGCGGTTGTAGAGGCCGGTGCGGGCGTCGCGGTCGGCGCGGCGGCGCGCGGCGCGGGAGCGGTCGATGCGGGCCCGCACCCGCGCGAGCAGCTCTTGGGTGTCGATCCCCTTGAGCAGCACGTCGTCCGCCCCGGCCTCCAGCCCCGCGAGGACGACGTCGCGGCCGCTCATGCCGGTCAACATCAGCACGGGCAGCTCGTCCCAGGCGGGGTTGGTGCGCACGGCCCGGCAGAGGTCGAGGCCGTCCACCCGGGGCATCAGGGCGTCGAGGATGAGCAGCTCGGGGCGCACCTCGGCCATGGCGCCTAAGGCGCGCTCGGGGTCGTTGATGGCGGTCACGGCGACGCCGACCCGCCCCAGGAGCATCGTCATCACCCGGGTAAAGTTGGGGTCGTCATCGACGAGGAGCACCCGGGGCTCCCCCTCGTTGGCCGCCGCGCGGCGCAGGGCCGCGGAGAGGGTGTCGCCGGTCAGGGGCCGGGCGGCGGTGAGCACGGCGCCGACCTCGGCCGCGCGGTGGCGGCGGGCGGGGCTCCAGCCCTCGGCCAAGAACCCGATGCTGAGGCCGGGGTGCGCGGCGCGGAGCTGCTCCGCGGCGGTGATGCCGCCTTGGTCGTGGTGGAGGTCGAAGCGCACGAGGGCGAGGTCGAAGGGCTCGGCCCGGGCGACGGCGATGGCCTCCTCCGCCGAGCGCGCGCAGCGCAGGGCGAAGAGGCGCTGGCGGGCGGCGGCCCGGGCGGCGGCGAAGGTCTGGGGCTCGTCATCGACGAGGAGCACCCGGGCGAGGTGAAGCTCGGGGTCGGGGGCCTCGGCGCGCTCTCCGGGGTTCGCGGCGTGAACGCCGAGGAGGAGCGGGTCCAAGAGCGCCGGGAGCACCTCGTAGAGGTGGAGGTGACCGCCCTCGACGGCCTCCAAGGCGCCGCGGAGCTCGGCGGCGGAGACGGAGACGTTCACGAGGCCCACGTTGGCGGCGGCGCGCTCTACCCGACGGGCGAGCTCCATGGCCGCGAGCACGGCGTCCCCGGCGCGCTCCTCTTGGGAGGCCTCGGCGAGGGTCTGCCGCAGCTCCTCGACGCGGTCGGAGAGGCCGTCGTAGAGCCGGGCCCGCATGTCGGGGCTGTCCCGGCGGAGGCGCTGGCGCTGGGCCTCCAGGGCGCCGAGCTCGGGCACGGGCTGGCCGGGGGCGAAGAGCGGCCGCTTCCGGGAGGGCGGCGGTGGGGCCTTGGGCTTGTTTGACGCCTTGGGCGGGCGGGGCCGGCCGGGGGTCCAGGGGATCGCCCGGCCTGGCTCGGAGGGGGTCTCGGCGACGAGCTCCTCCGGGGGCACGTCCAGGGGCTCACCGACCTCGACGGGCTCGGGCTCAAAGCAGCGCTCGATCTGGAGGCGCAGGCCGCTCACGCCGAGGGGCTTGTGCAGCACCCGGCACACGCCCAGCTCCCCGGTGAGGCGGCCGAGGATGGCCTCGTCGCGCCAGAGCGCCGAGAGGTAGGCCACGCGGAGATCGAGCTTCCGGTCCCGGAGCTGCTGGATAAACGCCACGCCGGAGCCGTCGGGCAAGAAGCCGTCGAGCACGAGGAGGTCCGGGGGGCGCTGGGAGATGCGTGAGCGGGCCTCCGCCAAGGTGCGCACCTGGACCACCTTAAAGTCGGTCCCTGCCAGCGCCTCCGACACGATCATCACGGTCTCGGGGTCATCATCGACCAGGAGGATGCTCTTGGGCATTGGAGTCTCCGGCGGGAAGGATACACGATCCCGGCCTCAGACACCCCAACCGCCGCGCGGCCCCGCCCAGCGCCGCATCATCAGGACATGCGGTGACCGGCTTGGCGTTCGGTAGCGGAACGCCGGGCCAGCCCTCAAGGCCGCGTGGCGAGGCCGACCCCGAGCAGGATCACGAGGCCGCCCAGGGCCTCTCCCGCCGTCGGGGCCTCGCCGAGCGCCAAGGCCGCCAGCGCCGAGGCGCCGACGGGCTCCAGCAGGATCATCGCCGCTACGACCGAGGCGCTGACGTACTTCACCGAGAAGTTGAGCAGCACATGCCCCAAGAGCTGCGGCCCCAGCGCCATCGCCGCGAGGGCCCACCACGATGTGACGCCGTAGCCCCGAAGCGGCGCCCCGAGGACCGCCGCCAGCGGCGCGAGGGTGAGCGCGCAGACGAGGCAGACCTGGGCGCCATAGGTCAAGAAGCCCACCCGGGGCCGCACCGCGCGCCCAAAGAGCAGGTACGCCGCGGCGAGCACCCCGCCGAGGAGCGCGAGGCCGTCGCCCCGCAGGCTGGCGGCGCTCGTGGGGCCCGGGGCGCCCCAGGCCATCACGCCGACGCCGACGAGGGCGGTGACGACGCCCAAGGTCCAGCGCGGCGAGGGCGGGGCGCGGCGGGCCACGGACTCGGCCACGCCAACCCAGAGCGGCGTCAGGCAGACGAGCACCGTCGAGCGCAGCACCGAGGTCTCCTGGAGCGAGGCGAACCAGGCCCAGAAGTGTAAGGCGAGGCAGACCCCCGCGGCGAGGGTCGCCGGGCCGTCGCCCGGGGCCGGTCGGCGGAGCGCCGGGGCCAAGAGCAGGGCCACCGCCGCCGTGCGCCAGAAGGCCATCGCGACGGGGTGCACCTCCGGGGCGAGGCGCGCGAGCACCGCGGCGGCGCTGATGGCCAGCACGGCGATGATGAGCGCGGGCCAGGTCCAGGGCGAAGAGGGGGGCACGTCGGTCCTATTGGCGCCCGCTCTGCGCCACCTGGGCGATCTCGACGAGGTCCGCCTGCTCGGGGTACTCGCGGATGAGGCGCTCGTATAGCACCCGGGCCTGCTCCACGCGACCCTCGGCCGCGCTCGCTTGGCCGACCCCCAGGATCGCCCGGGCCTGGACGTAGCGGTCGTCGCTTCCCTCCAAGGCCGCGCGGTAGAGCGCCTCGGCCTCGGGCGCCCGGCGCTGGCCCAAGGCGAGGTCCGCCAAGGCGAGGCGCGCCTGGGCCACGGCGTCGGGGTCGCTGGACCAGTCCGCGAGCACCGCGCGCCACAGGGCCTCGGCCTCCTCGGGCTCCCCGTCGGCGATGAGGCAAGCCGCGCGCTGCTGGGTGAGGGTCACCACCCAGGCCACGCCGAGGGGGGCGGCGTCCTCGTCCTCCAGCACGCTCAGGGCGCGCCCGGCGCTGCCCCGCTCCAGGAGCGCCGAGGAGAGGCCGATCCGGGCCTGGAGCCGCAGCTCCGGGTCTTCCGTGGCCTCGGCCAAGGCCCGCAGCCGCGCCTCGGCCTCATCCAGGCGGCCCTCATCCACGAGCAGCAGCGCGGCGCGTAAGGCCGCCTGCTCCCGCTGGTTGGCGTCGGGGGACTGCCGGGCGGCCTGCTCGTAGAGCGCCCGGGCGACGGTCAGCTCGCCGCGGCCCTGGTGGATCGTGGCGAGGCCCATCTTGGCCGTGGCCTGGGCGGAGAGGTCGTCGGGGCGGGCCCGGAGGAGCGACTTGTAGGCCGCCGCGGCGCGGTCGGGCTGGCCCGCCTCCAGGTAGGCCTGGGCGAGCTGCTCCCAGCGCCAGATGTCCGAGGGCGCGTCCGGGGCGACGAGCTCGGCGTACCGCGCGGCGGCCGCGCCGGGGCGGCCCTCCAGGCGCAGGAGCCAGGCGAGGCCCATCTCGGCGTTGAACGCGGCCTCTCCGCCCGCCGCTGAGGCCGCCAGGACCGCGGAGAGGGTGGCGCGGGCCTCGTCGGTTCGCCCGGCGTCGCCGAGGGCCTGGGCGATGTTGAGCCGAAGCGCCGCCGCCGTCGCGGGGTCATCGACGCCGACGAGCAGGGCCTCGTAGCGGGCGATGGCCTCGTCGAGCTGACCCTGGTTCAGGAGCTCCGAGGCCTCGTTCATGCCGACGGTGAGGGGGTCCACCTCGTCCTCGGCGGCGCCGGTCAGCGCCTCGGCCTCGGCGACGCGGCCCAAGGCCCTGAGCGCCTGGGCCCGCAGGTCCACGAGGGTCGCCCGGGTGGACTCCTCCAGGGCCCGGGGCTCCCAGCGCAGGGCCAAAGCGACGGCGCCTTCAGCGTCCCCGGCGGCCAAGGTGCAGCGCACGAGGCCCACGAGCACGTCGTCGCGCTGGGCGATGGGCAGGCGGTCGTCGCCCAAGAGCGTCTGGTACATCGCCAAGGCGGCGCCGGGGTCGCCCCGGGCCTCGGTCAGCTCGGCGAGGCTCACCCGCAGCTCGGCCTGGCGCGCGGGGGTGGTGTAGAGCGGCAAGAGCGCCTCGACCTGGGCCTGGGCGGCCTCAAACTCGCCTCGGGCCTGGAGGATACGCGCCATGGCGAGGCGCACGTCGAAGATCGCCGCGTGGCCCTCGGGCAAGCTCTGGAGCGCCCGGCGGTACACGCCCAGGGCCTCGTCGTCGCGGCCCAGCTCCACCCAGACCCCGGCCAAGGAGGCGAGGGCCTGGCTGAGCACGGCGGGGTCTACGCCCGGCGCGGCGACGACGAGCTCGTACCCGGCGCGGGCGCGGTTGAGGTCTCCCCGGGCCTCGGCGACCCTCGCGAGGCCGAGCTGGCCGGTGAGCGCGGCCTCGCCGCTGGCGTCGCCGAGGCGGGTAAGGCTCGTGTAGGCGAGCTCGGCCTCGTCCAGGCTCCCCGAGCGCAGGAGGGCGTCGGCGATGGCGACATCGACGGTGAGCCCGTCCTCGCCCGAGGCCTGGAGCGCGCGCAGGGCCCGCAGCGCCTCGTTGGGGCGACCCTCCTCGATCTCCAGCTCGGCGAGGCCCGCGTAGGCCGCCCGGGCCGCCGCCCCGCCCGCGGCGGTCTCGATGACCTGGGTGTAGACCTCTCGGGCGAGGTCGGCCTCGCCCCGGCGCTGGTGGATGCGGGCGCGGCCGACCTGGACCTGGGCGACGAGCTCGGCGTCCCCCGAGGCGAGGAGCTCGGCGTAGAGCGCCTCGGCGGCCCCGGCGTCGTCGGTGGCCCACAGCGTCTCGGCCAAGGCGAGCTGCGCGGCGGCGACCACCTCCCGGTCGTCGGGGAACCGCTCGATGACCTCGCGGAAGAGGAGCGCGGCGGTGTTGGGGCGGCCGGCCTCACGCTCCAGGCGGCCCTCCAGCAAGGTGGCCTGGGCCTCGACGCGCGGGGCGGCGCCGCGCCGGGTCAGCTCGTCGAGCCAGCGCCGGGCGAGGTCCAGCTCACCCCGGCGGGCGGCGACGCTCGCGGCGCTCAAGAGGCGCTGGCCGTCGCTGCCGAGGTGGCTGGGGTAGGTGTTGATGAGCTCGGTGTAGGCCCGCAGAGACTCGGCCAAGGCGCCGCGGGCCTCGTGGGCCGAGGCGAAGGCCGCGAGGAGCGTGGCGCGTTGGGCGGCGTCGAGGGGCAGCTCCGAGGCGCCGTCGAGGATCGCCAGGGCGCGGTCGTAGTCTCCACGGGAGACGATGAGCTCGGCGAGGCGCACCCGCAGGCTGAGGTTGAGGCTCACGCTCCGCGGGGCGGCGAGGTACGCGGCGACGGCGGCCTCCCCGGCCTCTCGCTCCCCCAAGCGCTCGGCGGCGTCGTAGAGCCCGGCCAGGGCCCGGGCGGTGAGCGCGGGCTCGACGTTGGGGTCGGTGAGCGCCACGGTCAAGGCCTCGCGCTCCCCGGCGAAGTCGCCCACGGCGCGGTGGCCTTCCGCGAGGCGCAGGCGGGCCTCGGCCCGGGCGTCGGGGTCGTCCCCGGCGTCCTCGACCCCTAGGCGGAGCTGGGCGAGGGCCTCGTCCCGGCGGCCCTCGGCGAGGAGGATCGCCGCGATCTCATAGCGGTAGAGCGATCGCTCCACACCCTTGTCGCTGGCCTCCAACAGCGCCTCGTAACGCTCCAGGGCCTCGTTGATCTCGCCCCGAGCGGCGCTCTGCACGGCCTCGGCCTCGACGGCCTCGGTGGGGAGGTTCTGCACGCTCAAAAAGCGCCCGGCGAGGTAGCCGGTGAGCGCGACGGCGGCGACCAAGGTGACGAGGCCCGGCGCCTGGGCCAAGGCGGCGCGCAGGAGCTCCGGGGACCGGGCGCGCCCGAGGCGCAGCGCGGCGGCGAGGC
>JAKLKD010000178.1 GCA_023150845.1 Myxococcota bacterium
GCGCCCCAGGTCGAGAGTGAGCAGCGCGGCGAGACCTCGACGCCGGTGACCGAGACGGCCCCCGTCACGCCGCCCACCTACACCGTGCGGGTGACCCTCGACGGCGCGCCCGTCGCCGGGGCGCGCATCTCCCAAGGGGGCCACGCCGCGCGCTGGCTGACCGACGCCGACGGCCTCGCCCAGGTGACGCCGAGCCTAGAGATCGACGGGGACCAGGTGCTCATGGCGTCTCACCCCGAGGCGCGCATCGCTGGGATCTTTCTGCCGGATCTGGATGACTCCGCCCCGACGGAGCTGCTCATCGAGCTTGTGCGCTACTCCACCCGGGACAACATCGAGTACGCCTTCCAGGACCCCGGCGAGCCCACCCGCAACGACACCACGGCCCAGTGCGCCCACTGCCACGTCACCCTCAACAACGCCTGGTTCGCCTCGCCCCACCGCAGCTCGGCGAAGAACCCCGCCGTGCTCGACGTCTACGCGGGGCTGGCCTCGGCGTTCGCCGAAGCGGCGGCCTGCGCGCAGGCGGGCGGTGAGTGGCGCCCCGCGCGCTCCCCCGGCGGCGAAGGCCTCAGCGCGGACGCCTGCCACCTCGGCGCCGGGGTGCTGCCCGACCTCAACCCCGAGTGTGAAGACGACGGCGCCTGTGATCCCACACAGACGGGCCTCTGCGCCGACTGCCACGCCCCGGGCATCGACGGGCGGCTCGGCGGCCGAGATCTCCTCGACGCCAAGGGCTTCGCCTACGACTACGGCGTTCATTGTGACGTCTGTCACAAGGTCGAGTCCGTAGACCTCACGAACCCCGCGCCGGGCGTCGCCGGGGCGCTCAAGATCCTGCGCCCCTCCGAGGCCATGGACGGGCCGACGGGGCCCTGGGAGCCGCTCACCTTCGGGCCCTACGACGACGTGCTCAACCCACGAATGGGCAGCGTCGCCCGGGATCATCTCCACGACGGCCAGCTCTGCGGCGGCTGCCACGAGCTCAATCAAGAGGTGCTCGTGCCCGGCGAGGCCATCGATCTCGGCCGCTGGCCCGAGGGCCGCCTGCCGATTCACACGACGTACTCGGAGTGGGCGGCGAGCCCCTTCGCCCCCGAGGTGAGCTGCGTGGCCTGCCACATGCCCGCCTTGTCCGAGGTGGGGAACTCGGCGGACCTCGTGAACCTCTTCGACATCCCGCCGGGCGTCGCCGGGGGCTGGGTGCGCCCGCCGGGATCTGTGCGGGATCACGCCTGGGTCGGCCCCCGCCAGCCCGAGTCGGGCATGCTGCAGCTCGCCGGGAGCCTCAGCGTGTCCACGAGCGTGAGCGACGAGGGCCTCGACGTGTCGGTCACCGTCACGAACTCCGGGCCCGCCCACGCCTTGCCGACCGGGGAGCCGATGCGGGCCGTGCTGCTGCGCGTCGAGGCGAGCTGTGACGGGGAGCCCCTCGCGCCCATCGGCGGCGACGTGGTCCCGGACTGGGGCGGCGCCGTCACGCTCCGCGCCGCGGGTGAGGACTGGACGAGGTTCCCCGAGGCCCAGGTCGGCGACGTGCTCCGGGTCGTCGCCCGGGACGGCGGCTTCGTCGATTATTCGGGCTGGGGGCCCTTCGGAGACGGCACCTTCAGCGCTGAAGAGAAGGGCTGGCCCGCGGAGCGCCTCGTCGGGGAGCGCGTCGTGCTCGCCGTCGGCGCCGACGGGTCGGTCACCCTCGACGCGCCTCTGCCCGCGGGCGACGCCGTCGCGCTCATCCGGCCGAGCGACCCAGCCCAGCACGCCTTGGCGCCGGGCTGGGCCTTCGCCCGGGTGCTCGTCGACGCCGAGGGCGCGCCCTTCGCCCCGCACCACGCCGCCGTCGACGTTCGCGCGGACAACCGCCTCGTCGCCGGGACCTCGGCCACGACGAGCCACCGCTTCGCCGGGGGCTGCGAGGCGCCCCTCGTCCGGGCCTGGCTCATCCACCGCCCGTTCCCCTACGCGCTCTCCGCCGAGCGCGGCTGGGCCCAAGGCGACCAGACCATGACGGAGACCTGGCGATGAGCCCGCGGTGGGCGGCGCTGGCCGTCATCGCCTTGGGCTGTCGGGGTGAGGGCGACAAGGGGGAGCCCCTCCCGGAGTCGCGCGGAGACTCCACGATGGAGGAGGAGCCCATCACCGCCCTCGTCTCCCCCGCGGAGGCCATCGACGAGGACCCCGCCGCCGGCGCCTTCGCCTTGACCCTCACCGCCGCCCCGGCCACTCACGTCTTGCCTGGCGGCGAGCAGATCGAGGGCTACGCCTACAACGGGCAGACCCCCGGCCCGACGATCCGGGTCTCCTTGGGCGACAAGGTCACCGTGACCCTCGTGAACCAGCTCCAGCAGACGACGACGGTGCATTGGCACGGCCTAGTCACCCCGTGGGAGGCCGATGGCGCCACCTGGATGCTCGGCGGGGTCGCGCCGGGGGAGTCCCGCACGGTGAGCTTCATCGCGACGGAGGCCGGCACCTTCTGGTACCACCCCCACATGAACACCGATCAGCAGGTAGACGCCGGGCTCTACGGCGTGTTGATCGTGGAGGATCCCGCCGAGCCCAGGGTGCAGAACGAGCGGGTGATCGTGCTGGATGACTGGATCCTCCCGCGCCCGGAGAACGGCGCCATCGACAGCCAGACGCCCGACTCGGCCAGCCCCACGCCGCCCCACGGCGAGACCGGCGGCCACGGCGAGAGCGGGGACGAGGGGCTCTGGCTGGTGAACGGCCTCATCGCCCCGACCGCCAGCGTCCCGAGCGGCGAGGCCCTGCGGGCGCGGGTGCTGAACGCCTCGAACCGCGGCTATGTGAAGCTCTCCGGGGCCCTCGGCGCCCAGATCGCCTCGGATCAGGGCCTCCTGGACGTCCCACAGACCCCGGACACCCTCTTGCTCGCCCCCGGGGACCGCGTCGAGCTTCTGTGGAGCCTCGGCGCCGAGGGCGTGACCGTGTGGGATCTTCCCTACAGCCACGCCGGGGGCCCCGTCGCCGGAGATGAGTCGGCGCTGTTCTTGATCGAGCCCGAAGGAGACGCCGCCGCGACGGCGCCCCCGACCTTCGCTCACCCCGGCCAGGCCGTGAGCGTGGACCCCGGCTTCACGACCTTGACCTACACCTTCGCCGGGGACGACGGCAAGTGGTTCATCAACGGGGAGCAGTACCCCGAGGTGACCGTCGGGCAGGTGATCGCCGGGCAGCCCATCGTGATTGAGGCCCGAAACCTCAGCGGCGTCGAGCACCCCGTGCACCTGCACGGCATGGCCTTTGAGGTGCTGAGCGTGAACGGCGTGGCCCCGACGAGCCGGGTCGTCGAGGACACCTTCAACCTGCGCGCCCGAGACCGCGCCCGCCTGCTCGTCACCCCGACCGAGCCCGGCTACTGGATGGTCCACTGTCACATCCTAGAGCATGAGGAGGGCGGGATGATGACCGTGCTGGAGGTCGTCGAGGGCCCCTGAGCCCTCAGCGCTGGTCGCGGCCCCGGGGCAGGGGCGCCTCACCCAACGCCGCGAGCTCCTCGACGCTGCAGAGCTCCGACCGGATGATGAAGCGCACCCCCTCGGGGGCCTCCAAGGAGAACCCCGCGCCACGTCCGCGCACCACGTCGAGCACCAGCCGGGTGTGCCGCCAGCGCTCGTACTGATCGCCGCCGATCCAGTACTCCGCGCCCTCGACCACGCCGAGGCGCACGTCGCGCTCGCCCAGGCGAAACTCACCTTTGGGCCAGCACATCGGCGCGCTCCCGTCGCAGCAGCCGCCGGACTGGAAAAACATCACCGGGCCGTGGTCCAAGACGAGACGGCGGATCAGCGCCGCCGCCTCGTCGGTGACCGAGACCTGGGAGAAGCCCTGGTCGGGGAGGGTGCTCATGGCCTAAAAGAAGCCCATCGGGTTGGGATCGTAAGACACGAGCAGGTTCTTCGTCTGTTGGTAATGGCCGAGCATCATGTGGTGGTTCTCCCGGCCGATGCCCGAGTGTTTGTAGCCGCCGAACGCCGCGTGGGCGGGGTAGAGGTGGTAACAGTTCGTCCACACCCGGCCCGCCTGCACCGCGCGGCCCACACGATAGGCGTCGTGGACGCTGCGGGTCCAGAGCCCGGCGCCGAGGCCGTAGAGGGTGTCGTTGGCGATCTTGATCGCGTCGGCCTCGTCCTCAAAGGAGGTGACGGAGACGACGGGCCCGAAGATCTCCTCCTGGAAGATGCGCATCTGGTTGTGGCCCTCAAACACGGTCGGGGCGACGTAGTACCCCTCGACGAGCTCACCGCCGAGCCGCACCCGCTCACCGCCCATCCGGAGCGTCGCGCCCTCCTTCTGGCCGATGTCGATGTAGGACAGGATCTTCTCGAGCTGGTCGTTGGAGGCCTGGGCGCCGAGGCGGGTGCTGGTGTCAAGGGGGTCGCCGGGCACGGTGAGCTTGGCGCGCTCCACGGCGAGGTCGAGGAAGTCCTTGTAGATGCTGCGCTGGATGAGCGCGCGGGACGGGCAGGTGCAGACCTCGCCCTGGTTCAACATGAACATGCCGAAGCCCTCCAGCGCCTTCTGGCGGAAGGCGTCGTCTTGGGCCATGACGTCGGCGAAGAAGATGTTCGGCGACTTGCCGCCGAGCTCCAGGGTGACGGGGATGATGTTCTCCGAGGCGTACTGCATGATGAGGCGCCCGGTGCTCGTCTCCCCGGTGAAGGCGACCTTCGAGATGCGCGGGCTCTGGGCCAGGGGCTTCCCGGCCTCCACGCCGAAGCCGTTGACGATGTTGAGCACACCCTTGGGCAGCAGGTGACCGACCAGAGACACCCAGAGCATGATGCTCGCCGGGGTCTGCTCGGCGGGCTTCAACACCACACAGTTGCCCGCGGCCAGGGCCGGGGCGAGCTTCCAGGCCGCCATCAAGAGCGGGAAGTTCCAGGGGATGATCTGGCCGACGACGCCGAGGGGCTCCTTGATGTGGTAGGTGACCGTGTTGGCGTCGAGCTCGGCGGCGGTGCCCTCGTTCGCCCGGATCACCCCGGCGAAGTAGCGGAAGTGGTCGATGGCGAGGGGGAGGTCGGCGGCGAGGGTCTCGCGGATGGGCTTGCCGTTGTCCCAGGTCTCGGAGACGGCGAGCAGCTCGAGGTTCTGCTCCATGAGGTCGGCGATGCGGTTGAGGATCTGCGCCCGGGCGGCGGCGGGGGTGGCGCCCCAGGCGGCCTTCGCGGCGTGGGCGGCGTCCAGGGCGCGCTCGACGTCCTCATGGGTGCCGCGGGCGATCTGGATGAAGGGGCGGCCGGTGACCGGGCTCACGTTCTCAAAGTACCGACCGCGGGCCGGGGGCACCCATTCACCGTTGATGTAGTGGTCGTACCGATCGGGGTACTGCACCAAGGAGCCGGGGCTGTTCGGGGAGACGTAGCGCATGGGACCTCCGTTGTGGGGATTCACGGCGTTGCACGAGCTGTGCCAAGGACCGGCGCCCCCGCGGGGATGGAGCCTCGGCGGTCTGTTTCGCCCGCTGTCGCGAGACGCGACAAGGGGACCGTCGCGATCCGCGACACACACGCGGCGGCCGGGGCGGGGTGATACAGTCCTTGGGAGTCTTCCTCCCGGAGGTCCGATGAGCGCGCTGGTGCTGGAGCTGTCCCAGGTGTCCTGGTGGGAGCGGTTTCGGCGGGGCCTCGACCGCCCTGACGACGGCGCGGCCTTGGTCTGGGAGCGCTGGACCCGGGCCCGGGAGCTCGGTGCCCCGGACGACAACATCCCCTCCGAGCTGGGCCTGGAGCGCGGGGCGGCCCTGCGCGCCCGGCAAGAGCGCCTGGACCCGCTGCTCAGCGAGGTGCGTGAGGCCTTCGACGAGGGCGCGTCGGCCTTGGCGGCCTATGACTTTAAGCTCCTCCTCGCCGACGCCGAGGGGGTCGTCGTGCGCGCCGGAGGCGGCGGGGCCTTCGCGCCCATCGCCAAGTCCGTGCGGCTCATTGAGGGCGCGTCCTGGGGCGAGGCCACCCGGGGTACGAACGCCATCGGCACGGCCCTGGCCGAGGGCAGGCCGACGGCCGTGGTCGGCGCGGCGCATTACGCCCGGCCGTTCCACGAGCTCGTCTGTTACGCGGCCCCGGTGCGAGACCCCGAAGGCCGAGTCGTCGCCGCCTTAGACGCCACCTCCATCGTCAGCCAGGCGCACCCCGCGGTCTGGGCGCTCGTGAGCGCCACGGCCCAGGCCATGGAGGCGACCTGGCGGGCGCGGGCCTGGGCCCGGGCGAGCGCGCAGGTGGTCGGGCTCGTCGAGCGCACCCTGGACCGGGTCTCCGAGCCCGCGCTCCTCGTGCAGCCGCCGGGGCAGATCGTGCGCTGCAACGCCGCCGCGCGGGTGGTCTTGGGGCCCCGCCGCGCCCCGGTGGACGTGCAGGAGGCCCTGGGCCTGAGCTGGGAGGAGCTGCGCCGGGCGGCGTTAGGCGGGGCGCGGGGCGGCGCGGTCTTGCCCAAGCTCGGCGTCCTGGGCCCCTGCCAGGCGCGGCTGGAGCCGCTGTATGGCGCCGACGGCGCGCTCTTGTCCATCGCCGTGTTCCGTGAGGTCCCCGCACCCCGGGCCACGCCGTCGCTCCCCACGACAAAGGCCAACGACGCCTTCTCCGCGGTCTTCGCCGAGGACCCCGCCACCCGCGCCGCCGTCGAGCTGGGCCGCCGCGTCGCGCCGAGCGCCTTGCCCATCGTGCTCCTCGCCGAGACCGGCTCGGGCAAGGAGCGCTTCGCCGAGGCGCTTCACGCCGCGTCGCACCGGCGCGACGGGCCCTTCGTCGCCGTGAACTGCGGATCCTTCGCCCCGGAGCTCCTCGCCGCGGAGCTCTTTGGTTACGGCCCCGGCGCCTTCACCGGGGCAGATCGCCAAGGTCGAGACGGCCTCCTGCACGCCGCGGCCGGGGGCACCCTCTTTCTGGACGAGATCGGCGAGATGCCCCCGGCGATGCAGGTGGCGCTCCTGCGGGTGCTTGAGGACGGCCGCTTCCAGCGCGTCGGGGAGCGCACGCCGCGCCAGGCCGACGTGCGGGTCATCTGCGCGACCTGCCGGGATCTCCCCGCGCTCGTGGCGAGCGGCGCCTTCCGCCAGGACCTCTGGTACCGCCTCAAGGGCGTCGTGCTGCGCCTGCCGCCTCTGCGCGCCCGAGAGGACCGCCTCGGCCTCGCCCGCTTCTTGTTGGCCCAGGCCACGCGGCCCAACCCGCCGCCCGCGCTCAGCCCGGCGCTGGAGGGCCTGATCCTGCGCCACCCCTGGCCGGGCAACGTGCGGGAGCTCAAGTCCGCCCTGGAGGTCGCCCTCGTGCTCGCGGAGGGCGCCCCGGTGCTCCAGCTCGACCACCTGCCGCCTGACCTGCTCCAGGTCGAGTCGCCCCCCGCGGCCTTGGGCGCGCTCAGCGAAGACGCCTTAGACGTCGTGCAGGCCAACGCCATTCGCCGGGCCCTCGACGCCTGCGCGGGCAACGTGAGCGCCGCCGCCCGCCGCCTCGGCGTAGCCCGCAGCACGATCTACCGGGCCCTGCAGCGCCGGGGCGAGTAGGCGCCCGCTCAGACCCCGCTCGCCCGGGCCCACATCGCCCGGGTGGCCTCGGCGGCGGCGGTCTGTCCCAGGGCCGTCTGGGCGATGGCCTTGAGCTCCAGGGCCTCGGGGAGCCAGGGGCGCTCCTTGAGCACGGCCTCGATCTCGGTGAGGGCCCCGATGGCGTCCCCACCCTGGATCATCGCCTCGGCGCGCCAGAGCCGGGCGTAGGGGGAGGGGTCGCCGCGCAGGGACTCCACCCGGGCCTCGGGCTGGGCGCGGGCGCGCAGGCGGTCGGCGGTGAGGTCCTCGCCGAGCCCCTCGGCCAAGGTGGCGGCCTCGTCGAAGCGCCCGAGGGCCGCCGAGAGGGCGAGCTGGCTCCGCTCGGACTCGTCCCGGGCGCCGCGCCGGGCGAGCTCCGCCGTGAGGGTCAAGGCGTCCTCGTAGTCCTCGCGGCGCACCCGCAAGGCGAGGCGCCGACGGGTGGGCTCGGGGTCGTCCGGGGCGGCGTGCTCCCAGGACTGGAGAAGCAGGTCGTAGCCCTCCCCAGCGCCACCGGCCTCGGCGATGGCGACCCGTAAGGCGGCGAGGTCTGGGTCGCGGTCATAGCCGAAGGAGAGGGGGGCGAGGCGCTCGGCGGCCTCGTCGAGTTGGCCCAATGCCAAGGCCACCCGGGCTTGGGGCAACAAGAAGCGCTGGTCGTCGCCGACGAGGTTTCGTACGGCCCCCCAGAGGGTCGCGGCGCGGTCGATGCGGCCCAAGGCGGCCCAGGCGATGGCCTCATCCGCCAAGAGCACGGCGGAGGCGGGGCGTCCCCGGGCGGCGGCGTTGAAGTGCTGCTGGGCCTGGCTGTGCTCACCCCGCGCCATGGCCCGGCGCCCGGCGACCCAGCGGGTGAGCGCGAGGTCGGGGTCCACCAGCGCGGCGCGGGTGACGGGATCCTTCGACTTGTCGCCGACCTGCTCCGGCGGCGGCGGGTCGAGCTGCCCGTAGAGCGTCGCCGCGGCGCGCCCGGCGAGGAGCACGGCGTAGGGGTCGTCCGACGGCGGCTCGGCCCAGGCCCGGGCGGCGTCGGAGGAGCGCCTGCGGACGAGGCGCAGCGCGATCTGCTCCATGAGCTCGGCGACGGCGGGGCCGGTCTGGTTGGGGTCTCCCTCGGCCTCGGGGAAGGTGCAGGCGCCGTCCCGGCGGCAGAGCGTGCCGCGCAGGGTGAGGCCCCAGCGCTCCGGGCCGACACGCTCGACCTCGGCGTCGAGGGTGAGGGTCCAGCGCTCGGCGTCGACGAGTACGGCCTCGCTCACCCCCGGTGAAGGCGCCAACGCGCCGACCCGGGGCACGACGCCCTCCAGATCCGTGAGCGCCAGCTCAAAGGCCGCGGTGAGCCCGCCCGCCAGCTCCTTCGCCCGCCCATAGCCCTCCGGCGAGGCCACTGGGGCCAGCTCCACGAGGGCCAAGGAGTCGCCCGGCAAGGTGAGCGGCGCCTCACGCAGCCCGTCGGGCGCTTGCGTCACGTCGCTCCCTGGACTACACCCGGCGATCGGGAGAAGCGCCATGCAGAGCCGAACGGCCCGCGTGATCCAAGTGCTGCGTCGCGTGTTGGTCGCCTTCGTGCGGCTGACGCTGTGGCTCTTGGTCATGGGCATCCTGGCGGCGGGGGTCGGCTGGATCTGGCTTGACCGCGTGATCCTCTCGACCCTCCCCGCTGATCTATCGGAATACCGCGACTTCCGCCCCTTGACCAACTGTGAGGTCTACGACGCCGAGGGGCAGGCGATCGATCGGTTCTGGGTGGAGCGCCGGGTGTGGGTGCCCCTCGATGAGCTGCCCGACCACGTCTGGCAGGCCTTCGTCGCCGCCGAGGATCGCCGCTTCTTCCAGCACAAGGGCGTCGACCTCCGGGGCATCGCCCGCGCCATCGTCGTGAACCTCCAGAGCGGCGGCACGTCCCAAGGTGCGTCGACCCTCACCCAGCAGCTCGTCAAGAACCTCATCGTCGGCAAGGAGCGCAGCTACACCCGCAAGCTGCGTGAGGCCGTGCTCGCCATCCGCCTGGAGCGCGAGCAGTCCAAAGAGGCCCTGCTGGAGCTCTACCTCAACTACGTCGCCTTAGGCGCGGGCAACTACGGCGTCGAGGCCGCCGCCCAGGACTACTTCGGCGTCTCCGCCCGGGACATCGACGTCGGCCAGGCCGCGCTCCTCGCCGGGCTCGTGCCCGCGCCGTCCCGGTACTCGCCGCGCCGCTCCCCGGAGACCGCCGCCGAGCGCCGGGGCATCGTGCTGCGCAGCATGGTCACCTTGGGCATGGTCAGCGCCGAGGTGGCCGCCCAGCACCAAGACGACCCCGTCCTCGTGCCCCGGGAGGGCGACTCCCAGCGCCGGGAGGCCCTGGCCTACATCACCCAGGTCCGCCGGGAGCTGCGCGCGCTCTACGGCGACGAGCTGCTCTTTGAGCTCGGCCTGCAGGTGCACACGCCCCTCAACCTCACGGTCCAGGCCGAGGCCGAGGCCGCCGTCCGGGAGATCGTGGACGCCCACCAGGCGCGCCAGGGCCGCGCCCCCATCGTGAAGCGCCTCTCCCGCGACGCCTGGGACAGCTTCCTCAGCGAGGGCCCCGGGCTCCGAAAGGGCGGCGGTGGTGGTCAGGTGCGTGAGCCCGCCGCCGATCAGTGCTTTCAGGCCCTCGTCGGCCCCAAACGAGACCTCAACAAGCTCAGCGCCGGACCCTTCACCTTCAAGCTCCTGGCCGAGGAGCACGACGCCCTCGCCCGGCCCAAGAACACCGGCGGCGACCTGCCGCCGACGCCGCTCTCCCGCCTCGTCGGCGTCGGGGACGTGCTGGAGGTCTGCCGCACGGAGGAGCCCGACGTGGTGCGCCTCGGCGACGCGCCCTGGGCCCAGGCCTCCGCCGTGGTCATCGAGAACAAGACCGGCGCCGTCGTCGCGATGGTCGGCGGTTACCGCGACACCCTGGAGGGCTTCGTCCGGGCGAGCCAAGGCCTGCGCCAGCCCGGCTCGAGCTTTAAGCCCTACGTCTATGCCGCGGCTTTGGCGAAGGGGCACAGCCAGATCGACACCGTCGTAGACGGCCCCTTGGCCCTGCCCGCGGGCAACGGGCAGACCTGGAGCCCCAAGAACTACGCCGGGGGCTACGCCGGGGCCCTGCCGATGCGTGACGCTATGGCCCGGAGCCTCAACACCGTCGCCGTGCGCCTCGCCCTAGAGGTCGGCGTCGACCGCATCGCCGCCTTGGCCCGGGACATGGGCGTGCACACCCCGCTCCGCGCCGACCTCACCATGGCGCTCGGCTCCTCTGAAGTCACCGTGCTCGACCAGGCGCGGGGGTACGCCACCCTGGCGCGCCTCGGCCGCAGCGCTGACGCCGTGTTCATCACCCGCCTCCTGAGCGTCAACCAGGAGCTCCTCGCCCGGGCGGGGCAGCCCCTGCGCGTCGAGGGCCGCAGCCTCGCGCCGCTCCCTGGCGGTCCCGGCCGTCAGGTGTTGCCCCGCGGCGTGGCGTATGAGCTCGTGGACATGCTCCGGGGCGTGGTCACCGCGGGCACGGCGCGCCGGGCCGCGGTGGAGGGCCTCGACCGCGCCGGCAAGACCGGCACCACCAACGGCTACATGGACGCCTGGTTCGTCGGCTTCACGCCCCGGTACACCGTAGCGATCTGGATCGGCACGGATCGCACGATCAGCCTCGGCGAAGGGGAGACCGGCGGGAAGTCCGCGCTCCCGGCCTGGGTGCGGATCGTCGAGGCGCTGGGCGAGCGGCCTGGGGAGCGCCTGCGGCCCCCAGACGAGGCGATGTTGTTGCCCTGGCGTGGCGGCTGGGTGGCCGTGAGCCGCGGTCGGGCCCCGGCGAACGCCCTGCCGGTGGAGCGTGTCGGCGACGGTCCCTTGCCCTTGTTTGGCGCCCCGCGGCGCTGAGCCCGGCCTTCGGGCTCCCCAAGACGGGAGATCCGAGGTACACAATGGGGGTCACCTGCCTCGGAGCGCCCCAAGATGAGCCGTCCCCGCGCGATCCTCTCCGTCCTCCCGCTGCTCGTCGGCTGCGGAGACGGCACACGCCGCCTCGGAGACTTCACCGTCGAGTTCGACAAGGACGAGCCCGGCGCCTTGGTGCTCTTCCAAGGTGAGCCCGTGATGCAGCTCACGTCCCTGGCCGTCGGCGACGCCGAGAGCGAGATCGAGTTCGCCTACGGCTCCTACAAGTTCAACGACGCGCCGCCGGGCTTCGCCGCCGCGTCGCCGCCGAAGGTGCGCGGCAACAAAGAGGCCGACGAGATCTACATCATCGATCTTGAGGCCGCCGACGGCGCGCTCTTGGGTGAGCTGCGCCTGAGCCTCACCAACGACGACGCCCTGACCTTGGGCCTCTACGCCGAGCGCGGCGACATGGTGCGTATGGGCTTCGCCTGCGCGGGCCCCGACGACGTGTTCTTGGGCGCGGGCGCCCACGCCTTCGACGTGAACCACGGCGGCGAGGCCTTCTCCTTGTGGGTGGGTGAGCCCGGCATCGGCAAGACCGACAGCGAGAACCCGCCCGAGGACTGGTTCATCAAGGGCACCCGCCACAGCTCCAGCGCGCCGATCCCGTTCTTGTTGCGCCCCGACGACGGCGTCGGCGTCGAGATCGACGCGGGCGGCCGGGTGGACCTCGACCTCTGCAAGACCGCCCCCGGCACCTACACCATCGCCGCCTGGGACACCGGCATGGACGTCCACGTCTTCGTCGGGGACAGCCCGATGGACGTGCTCTCCAAGCACGGCGCGAGCCGCGGCGGCCCGGCGATGCCCCCGGACTGGGCCTTCGCGCCCTGGAACGACGCCATCCGTGGCGTCGACAACGTGCTCGACGTCGCGAACACCCTGCGGGAGAACGGCATCCCCTCGTCGGTCATCTGCTTCGGCTACCACCTCAGCGGGGAGTGGACGATCGACTCCACGCTCTACCCCGACGCCGGGGCGATCGACGGCGAGCTGGAGCAGCTCGGCTTCAAGTGGCTCGCGTACTTCTCGCCCTTCGTCGACAAGGAGTCGAGCGCCTGGGCCGAGGCGGAGCAGTACGTCATCCGCGCCCAAGACAACGTGCCCTACACCTTCTTGAACGCCACCCAGGCCGAGGTGAGCGTGCTCGACCTCTCTTGGGACGAGAGCCGCGCCTGGGCGCGCTCCAAGATGGACCTCGCCTTGACCTTAGGCTTCGACGGCTGGATGGCCGATTTCGCCGAGTGGATGCCGCCGGACGCCCGGCTCAACGACATGGACCCCATCCTCGACCACAACCTCTACCCCGTGTTGTGGCAAGAGCTGAGCTACGAGGCCCTGGAGGGTCGGGACGCCACGTTCTTCGCCCGGAGCGGCTGGGCGGGCAGCCACGCCTACACCCCGATCATGTGGCTCGGCGACCAGCAGACCGACTGGTCTGTGGACGACGGGTACCCCTCCGTCGTGCCGATGGCCTTGGGCCTGTCGATGTCGGGCGTGCCCTTCATCGGCTTCGACATCGGCGGCTACTCCACCGTCGGCACCGAGCCCACGTCGAAGGAGCTCTGGTTCCGCTGGGCGAGCCTCGCGGCCTTCGCGCCGATCATGCGCACCCACCACGGCGCCTTCGACACGGCGAACTGGCGCTTTGACTCCGACGACGAGACCCTCGCGCACTACAAGAAGTACGCGATTGAGCATACCCGCCTCTTCCCCTACATCCGCGGGCTCGCGGCCTTGGCCGAGACCGAGGGCACGCCGCTCCTCTTGCACCCCGGGCTCATCTACTCCGACTGGCCCTGGCTCAACACGACGGCGTGGATGCTCGGCGAGGCCCTGCTCGTCACCCCAGTGCTCGCTGAGGGCGAAGACCGCGTCTCGGTGACCTTGCCCCAGCTCGGCGAGGAGCAGACCTGGTACAGCTACTGGACCGGCGAGCCCGTGCAGTCCGGCTTGTTCCAGGCGAGCGTCGGCGAGATCCCGGTCTTTGTCCCCGCGGGCACGCTCCTGCCGGTCTACACCGACGTGCCCGACACCTTGGTGCGGGTGGTCGGTGACATCGTGGACATCAAGGACGCCGACGCCAAGCGCACCCTGCACGCCTATGGCGAGGGCGGCCAGTTCATCGAGGCCGACGGCACCAGCTACTACGCCGAGGGCAAGGCCTCCAAGGCCGAGACCATCACCCAGACGCTGAGCAGCGGCGAGATCTCCATCGGCGGCGTCACCGTGACCATCACCGGCGAGATCGAGCGTGAGTACACCCTCGTCGTGCACCCCTGATCGGAGCCCACCGTGACCCCCAAGCGCCTGCTCATCTTCCCTGAGCTGCCCTTCGTGACCCTGAGCCGCGCCTTGGCCACGATCCCGCACGAGGCGCCTGAGCTCACGGCCCAGGTCTTGCCGGTGCTGGAGGCCGGGGTGATGGCGCTCAGCTTCGTCGGGCCTGACGGCGCGGAGCTGGAGGAGCTCGACCTGGCGCCTTACGCCCGGGCGCTCAGCTCCGGGGGCGCCCTGGGGCTCGCCTGGGAGGAGCGCGACGGCCGCGGCTGGGAGACCTGGCGGGAGGGCCTCTGTGAGGAGCGCCTCGGCCCGGCGGACGAGCTCGTGGTGCCGCTGGAGGCCGACGGCTCCCCCGACATGGACAGCAAGCCGACCACCCGCCGGGAGCTCGGCCCCGGCAAGGTCCACGTCGTGCGCTCTTGCCTGGACCTGGGCATGACGGGCCTCTTCTCCTGCCGTTTTGGCCCGGTGCGCCTCGCCTGGGCCGCCGGGGAGAACAAACGTGCGCTCACGCTCACCCGCGGCGGGCACACCCTGCGGCCGCCCGTGGAGCGTGGGCTCTCGCCGGAGAGCGCGTGAGCGCGCGGGGCCTCGTCGGCTTTCTCTTCGCCATCGCGTTGGCCGCGCCCGGCTGCGCGGCGATGGTGCGCCGCTGGGAGTTTCGCGCCGAGCCGTCCGCCGAGGCGGGCCTCGGCCTGAGCGTCCTTGAGGCCACGGTCAAGCAGGACGTCGTACACCTGGAGCTCTCCCTCCGCAACCTGACCGAGGCGCCGCTCACCTTGCGGGTAGACGCCGTCGAGCTGCGCGCCGACGACGCCCCGATCGTGCTCGTCGGGGACGCGCCGATCCGCCTGGACTCGATCGGGGAGCGCCTCGACCCCCGCGCCCGAAGCGCCCAGGTGGTGCTCGCCCCGGGCCAAGAGACGCCGCTCTCCCAGGTCTTTCATGTCGTCGGCCATGACCTGCGGCGGCACCCCAGCTACACCGTCGCCGTCTACGTCGTGACCTTGGCCGAGGGCAAAGAGCAGGGGCGCTGGGCCACCCTGCGCCTGAGCGCGCCCCCTGAGGCGCCGGTCGGTGAGCGCATCTGAGCGCCGCCACACCCCCGGGGCCTGGACTTCTCCGCCGCCGCGCGGTAGCGTCTGCGCATGACCAAACAGGCGCGTCGTCGGCGCGCACCCCGACGCGGGAACCACACGCGGCGCGTCGCGCCCCCTGACCCGCTCGGAGAGACGGCATGACGCCGACCATCCTCATCGTCCTCTCCGGCTGCGCGATGAACCTCGCGGAGCTTCGCTCGGCCCGCACCTTAGAGGGCGGCGAGCTCGGCTTCACCTGGGGCAACACCGTCACCTTGCCGACGGCCACGGCCCGGGAGGCCATCTCCGCCGCGCGCACCGTCGCCGACGCCGCCGGGGACGACGTCACCGGCCTCACCGACGCCCAGCGCGACGACCTCATCGACGGCTCGACGGCCTTGGCGCTCAGCGCGCCGGGGATTGGCACCTGGGCCGAGGCCGCCGTGGGCCTGGGTTATGGCTGGGAGCTCTCAGCCCGGGGCGGCGGCGGCTTCACCGGGGTCGGCCTGCGCCGCGGCGTGAACCTCCACCCCGTCTACCTCAGCGCCGGGCTGCGGGCGGGCAAGGCCGGGGGCTTCCGCCTCGGCGCCGTCGAGACCGTGAGTGAGCTCGTGACGCTCACGGAGTACACCCGCTGGGACCTCGCCTTGAGCGGCCAGGCGGGCGTGGAGCTCGGGGAGTGGGGGCGGGCCTGGGGCGGCGTGAAGCTCGTGCGTAGCCCCTACCAGCTCACCCTCGATCCCAGCCGCCTCGGCCTGAGCCCCGTGACCGCCGAGGGCGCGCTCACCCACGTCGGCGGCTTCGCCGGGCTCGGGCTCGGCTGGCGTTATGTCTTCCTCGTCGGCGAGCTAGGCGTGGCCCGCTCCGCCGGGACCTTGGACCTCTACGGAGAGACCCAAGACCTCGGCGGCTGGGTGCTGAGCCCGGCCTGGGGTGTCCAGGCCGTGTTCTGAGGCTCAGCGAGCCCGGATCACATCGCGCCGGGGGTGGGCTGGGCGGCGCCCTCAACGGCGTCCGCGGCGGCGGCCTCGCTCACGACGATGTTCAAGGTGGCCTTGAGCTCGTTGTGGGCGGCGGTGATGGTGGCCTCGCCGGGGGCCTTGCCGGTGACGGCGCCCGTGGCGTCCACGGTGGCGACGGCCTCGTTGGACGAGGTCCAGGTCACGGTGAGGCCCTCCACCGGGGCGCCCTTGGCGAGCACCTTGGCGGGCACGGGGCGGGTCTGGCCGACGGCCCAGGAGGTGTCCGCGGTGGGGAGCTGGAGCTCGTCGGGCACGGAGACCTTGAGCTTAAACGTGGCGGACAAGGCGCCGGCGGTGGCGGTGACGTCGGACTCACCCGAGGCGAGGGGGACGACCTTGTCGGCCTCGATCTTGGCGACGGCGGCGTCGGCGACGGCCCAGGTCACGGTCACCTTGGAGGTGTCGGTGATGGGGTTGCCCTCGGCGTCGAGGAGGTTGACCTGGGGCAAAGCCACGGCGTCGAGGGTGTGGACCTCAACGGCCTCGGAGCCCGCGAGGGTCATGCTGGCGGGCTGGGGGGCGCAGGCGAAGAGGGTCGAGAAGGAGAGGGCGGAGAGGACGAGCAGCGCGTTGCGCATGAGAGTTCCTGTGGAGCAGAGGGCGTCGCACCCTCGCGGATCGACGACCTCGTCGATCTGGCTGAGCCGCAGAGCGGCGCGTAAAAAAACCGAGCACCCCAGACCACGCGCGAATCTCGCGCCCGTCATCGGGGGGTCGCGTCTGCGAGGCCGCGGGTCGGCGCCAGAGGCGCTCGACGGGGGCATCGTCGGCGGAGTGAGGCGAGGCTCGGAGAAGAACAGCGCGAGACGACGCGAGCCTTTTCTGGGGGCGCCCGCGGTCAGCGCCGCTCATATACTCGGGGCGATCCAAGTTGCCAAGGGGGCGATCTTTACGCCGTGTTGACCAAGGACCTTGGCAGGGCCGCCGCATCCAGCTACGATTGCGGCGCCGTCTGAGAACGACGGTCGTGTGCTGGTGATCTGCGCCTCGGCCATCATGGCCGGGGGCAGGTTGAAAAGGGAAGCCGGTGAGACTCCGGCGCGGTCCCGCCACCGTGTTCGGTCACGCTCCATCACGCCGTCTCGACGGCGAGCCACTGGGCCCAGAGGGCCTGGGAAGGCGATGGGGATTACGGCCGTAAGCCGGGAGACCTGCCTGCACACGCTACAGCCATCCCCGGTGAATGGGAGCGGCTGGCGTACTCCTCGTGCGCCTGCGCGCTCCCTCCGGGGTCAACCGGAGTGACCATGCAGAAGAACATGATGTGGATCCTGGCCGCGCTCTCCTTCACCGTGGGTTGTGGGGACAAGGACGCGAGCACGGACAGCGGCGCCGACGACAGCGCCACCGACGACACCAACACCGACAGCAACACCCCCACCGGCATCGAGATCGCCGGGGACTGGGCCGATGGCTGGGGCGGCAGCCACACCATCACCGACACGAGCTGGGTGAGCGGCTCGTCGAGCTACGCCATCGCCGTCTACGACAACGACGCCGACTACGCCGTGGCCCAGAACGGCGCCGCGAACACCTACAACCCCGGCCTCTGGTCCCGCTTTGACTGGACCTGGGACGGCGACGCGCTCTACTACTGCCAGTTCGCCTACGACGCCGCGACCCAGGCCGACGCCGAGGCCGCCACCGGGGCCAACCGCGCGGACCTCGCCGCCGGGTGCAACGGCTTCGGCTGGACGTCGATGACCGCGCCATGAGGTGGCTCGGCGCCCTCGCCCTCGCGCTCTCCGGTTGCAAGGCCGGGGACGCGGCGACGGACACCGCGGAGACCGGCGGCGCCGACAGCGGCGTCGTCGACACCGCGCCTGTGGGCCCCGACGCCTTCGCCGACGCCGTGGAGTCCTTCATGCCTGGCCCCTACGCGGGCTTCGGCCAAGACAAGCTCCCCGACGTGGTGCTCGGCCCGCCGACCGGCGGCGAGGGCGGGAACGCCTCCCTCGATGTGCTGAGCCTCGGCGAGGGCGGCGTCATCGTCTTACGTTTTGACGACATCGGCCTCATCGACGGCGAGGGCCCTGACCTCCTCGTCTTTGAGAACCCGTTCACCGGCTGGTACGAGCCCGGCGTCGTCGGCGTGAGCGAAGACGGCGTGACCTTCGTGGAGTGGCCCTGCGACGCCACCGACGAGGCCGGGGAGTACCCCGGCTGCGCGGGGGTCGGCCTCGTCTACTCCAACCCCGACAACGGCATCGACCCTACAGATCCCGAGGTCGCGGGCGGCGACGCCTTCGACCTCGCCGAGCTCGGCGTCTCTCGGGCCCGCTTCGTGCGGATCCGGGAGCCCGGCACGGGCAGCTACGAGGGCACCAGCGCCGGGTTTGACCTCGACGCCGTGGCCGTCGTGAACGGGGAGGCGCTGTGAGCCTCACGCTGGGTTGCCCCCGGCGTCAGGTGCTCGGCGGCCTGCTCGGCGCGGCCTGCGTCGGCCTCGGCTGCGGTCGGCGCGGGGAGGAGCTCGTCGAGAGCGCCGCCCCCGCCTGCGGCCCGACGCCGAGCCCCGGCGAGCCCGGCTGGTGGGAGATCCCGCTCTCCGACCACCCCGAGCTCCTGGAGGTCGGCGGACAGGCCGCGGTGAGTAAGCCCGAGGCTTTCTTGGAGCTGCTCGTCGCCCAGCCGTCGGAGGGCTGCTACCTCGCGCTGTGGCGCATCTGCTCCCACGGCTCCTGCGACGTGGCCTGGGAGGACGAGGCCCAGGCCGCGGTCTGCCCCTGCCACGGCTCGATGTTTGATGAGGACGGCGCCGTGCTCGTCGGCCCGGCGACGGAGCCCCTGCGGAGCTTCCCCGTCGGGCGGGTCGGCGACAGCCTGTGGGTGTACCGGGAGGTCTGAGGCCCGCTGGGCTCAGCGCCAGGTCAAGAAGGTGCCGCCCTCAAGCCCGGTGTCGCCGGGGTTGAGGGTGGTCAAAACCTCGCCTGTGGCGATGTCGATGCGCAGCACGCGGCTCGTCTGGTCCGAGGTCACCCAGATCGCGGCGCCGTCGGGCTCGACGACGAAGCCCGTAGGTGCGCGGGGGCTGACGACGACGGTGAAGGCGCCGCCCTCCCGGCGGAGGATCTCGCCGCTGCCCCAGCTCGACACCCAGAGCGCGCCCTCGGCGTCAAACCAGAGGTGCCGGGGGTTCGTGGCGCCCTCGATCCGCTCCACGACGGCCCCGGCGGCGTCGAGGCGCAAGATGAGGTTCGACTCAAAGCAAGGCACCCAGAGGTCCCCCTCAGGGCCGACGACGAGCCCGGCGTCGGGGCCGTCGAGGCCGTCAACCCCCTCGGCGAACACCCCTAGAGTTGCGCCTTGGGCGTCGTAGCGCAGGATCCGGTCGGTCTTGTAGTCGCCGACTACAAGCTCCCCGTTGGCCAGAAACGCCACGCCCGTCGGGCTCGTGAGGCCGCCAGTCTCGTCGGCCTCGGTGTTGGGGTCGTCTTGGATGAGCGCGGTGAGGCCCTCAAAGGTCTTGGCGTCGGCGGTGAAGACGCCGGGGACCTCCTCCGCGACGAGGAGCAGGCGGCCGTCGGGGTGAACCCGCGTGGCCTGGGCGCCGGGCAGCCCGGGCAAGCTGGTCACCACGGCGCCGTCCGCGGGGTCGAGCACGAGCACCGCGGCGCTCTTGTAGCCGCTCACCAGGAGGCGCGGGGCGAGGGGGGTGGCGCTGTCGCCGGTCTCGCCGGTCTCGGTGGAGTCCAGGGCGCTGTCCGGGGGGACCTTCGGCGCGCAGCCCCAGAGCAGCGCCACGGTGAAGGGGGCCAGAGGCGCGGCGCGGGGGATGAAGGACATCGTGTCTCCTGATGAGGCTCGCAACGCGGGTGCCATCGAGGCACAAGGTTGTTCACACACCCGCTCCAAGAGGCCCCATGATCCTGTCGTTTCTGCTCCTCTTCGCCTGTAAGGTCACCGGGATTGAGGACGGCGTACGTTTTGGGCCGCTCACCCAGGTCAAGCTCACCTACACCAGCGTGTTTGTGGGCGAGACGGGCGGCGGCGCCCTCGTGCTCTTTGACGCGGGCCCCCAAGAGGACGGCGCCAAGGTCGAAAAGGCCCTGGAGCCGATGGGCTACACCCTCGCGGACGTCGATCACCTCTTCATCACCCACGCCCACGAGGACCACATCGGCGGCCTCGCGGCCTACCCCAACGCGACACGCTGGGGGCTCGGGCTTGAGGCGCCGCTCTTGGGGCAGGCCGGGCACAGCCTCGACACGCCCCTGGAGGACGGCGACGTGACCACGCTCGACGACTGGAGCGTCGAGGTGTTCTCCGTGCCCGGCCACACCCCAGGGAACGCGGCTTACCTCGTCGGCGGCGTGCTCGTGACCGGCGACTCGGCGATGCTCTTCCGCGACGGCGCCGTGGGCCCGCCCCCAGAGAAGTACAGCGAGGATCCCGCCCAGGCCGCCGCGTCCCTCCTCGACCTGCGGGATCGGCTGCTCCCACGGGCGGCGGAGGTGGAGGCCGTCGTCTTCTCCCACAGCGGCGGGCTCGACGACCCGACGGCGTTCTGGGAGCAGGCCCCGGCCTCCCCTTAGGCCCGGGTGCTCTCCCAGGCGGCGAGGCTGTACTTCACGGCGTCACGCCAGCCCCACTCCTTCACCCGGAACCGGAGCAGGTTCACGCCATCAGCCGCGCGCAGGGCGGCCTGCTCGGCGGCGCTGAGGCGGGCCGGGGGTTGGGGCGGCAAGGCGAGGGTGTAGCCGAGGGCCTGGAGCTGGGCACCGGCGAGGGCCTCGACCCGGCGCAGGGTGGGCTCCGGCAGCTCGCGCCACTTCTCGGTGTTGCCCGCGACGACCCTATCCTTGCCTTTGGTGTCGCCGAGGTTCTCCGAGACGCGCCCCGGGCGGGTCATCGCCGGGTCGAAGGCGAGGTCCAAGAAGGCGCTCACCCGGCGCTGCTGGCCCTCGACGTCGGCGATGAGGTCCTCGTAGCGCAGCTCCATCGCCCGCTCGGGGCCCAAGGCCGCGCAGTCACGGCGGCAGAGGGCCACCTCGTCGGCCCAGCGCTGGGCGTTCCGCACGATGTTTTTGCCCCAGGCCTTGTACGAGGAGAGGCAGACGTCCCGGGCGTCCCGGATGAGGTGGATGAAGCGGGCCTGCGGGTAGAGCTTCGCCAATGCGGGGACGTGCATCCGGTAGTTCGGCGACTTGTCGCCCCAGATGACGTCGCT
>JAKLKD010000179.1 GCA_023150845.1 Myxococcota bacterium
ACCGCGGCGGCCTTCGGGGCCGCGGCGGGCGCGGGGGCCTTGGCGAGCGCCTTCGACGCCACGGCGGCGCCGACCCGCTGGCGGTCCTTGAGCTGGTCGAGCTCAAGCTCCAGCAGCTCCACCCGCGCCGTGAGCGCCGCGACCCGGCTCCGCGCGTTGAACGCCGCCACCGCGGAGACGAGGGGCAGCACCAGCGCGCCCAGCGCGGCGATACAGGCGAGCCCCGCCAACATTGCTTCCATCGAGGATCCCTTCGAGCCCCGCGCGAGGCGGCGGGCGCGCGCCTATTCTGACGCAGGCGCCGAAGAAGATCCAGCGCTCTCGGGCGCGCCGCGGCGCTGGTAGGCCACGAGGGCGCCCGCCAAGAACATCAGGATCATGCCCCACTGCGCCGGAGTGAGCCCCGCCCAGCGCACATCCGCGCTGTCGAGGTCCTCGTTGCGTAAGAAGTCGAGCACGAACCGGACGGGGGCGTAGAGGAAGGCCCAGAGCGCGACGTAGAAGCCGCCCTTTCGGGGCTTGCGGTCCACGGCGAAGAACACCGCGGAGATCACCACCGTCCACAGCGCCTCATACAACCCCAGGTCGTGCCGGGGCCCCGTGGGCAGGGGGAAGTTCACCGCCAAGAAGAAGTCCGAGCTGCGCCCGATGTGGTCATGGGCCGCGAAGCAGCCCAGGCGCCCGAACACCCAAGAGAACGGGAAGGCGAACATGATGGTGTCGGCGTGCGCCCAGTAGTCCCGGGGCCGGATGACCCGCCAGAACAAGACCGAGCCGATGATCGCGCCCAAGAAGCCGCCCGTAGACGAGAAGCCCTGCCACACCCGCACGAGCGACATGATGCCGTCGGTCTCGAGGCGGTCCGGGTTGTAGGCGAGCACGTGCACGAGGTGGCCGACGACGAAGCCCATGCCGACGGTGAACATCGCGCCATCGACGATGTCCGGCACCTCAAGCCCTCGCTTGATGCCGCGCGCCCGAGAGATCTCCAGGCCGACCACGAGCCCGATGAGCACCAAGGTGGCCCAAGGGTCGATGGGGACGGGGCCGACGTTGACGACTTTTGGCGCCCAGTACGGGATGAGCAGAGGAGTCATCGCCAGGACATAACCGAGCGCAGGGTGGATGGCCTGTACCTGCGGCGCCGCCTGGGTTATCCTCGCCCCAACTGGAGAGACCCCCATGAGCGTCATCACGACGGACACGCTGATTGAGGGCATT
The DNA here is from genome assembly GCA_023150845.1 of Myxococcota bacterium. Lineage (GTDB taxonomy): Bacteria > Myxococcota_A > UBA796 > UBA796 > CAJQPC01 > JADKFE01. The sequence goes on from JAKLKD010000179.1 coordinate 1,222, forward strand.
CGCCGCGACGACGTGCTCGCCTGGCTGTCTAACCCCGACTCCCACGACAAGTTCCTGCAGGGCGCCTTCGACGAGGTGAAGCGCACCAGCGAGCGCACCTGGGAGCTCACGGTCAAGATGGTCCCCAAGAGCCGGGTCATCGGCTACGAGATCCTGGAGCTCGACGACAGCCACGGCGGGCGCCGCCTGCTCTGCCGCACCACGGGCAAACGCACCGCGGGGGAGCTGCACTACAGCCTCCGGACGATGAAGCCCTCGTCCAACACCCTCATCACCCTGCACTCGGACTACGAGCCGGGCGGCACCTTAGGTCGGCTCATCGACGCCGCCGGGCTCCGCGAGGCCCTGGAGGCCCGCTGGCGGAAGGTCTTGGACAACGTGCAGCGCGGCGTCTACGAGGCCCACAAGTAGGGTCGCGGCGGCGGCCTAAGGGTTCAGCAGGTCGCCCACGGCCATCGGCACCCACCAGTCCTCACCGACGAGCACAGGCTCGCCGCTGATGCGTACGCGGTCGCCGGAGATGAGCGCGCAGGCCAGGGGCGCCCGGGCGTTGTAGTTGTTCGCTTTGCGGGGGTAGTCGCCGCGCACGTTCGCCCCGGCCTTCACGGTGTAGACCTCACCCTTCTTGCCGGGCATGGTCGAGCCCGCGTACCAGAAGCCGAGGGGCTGGCCCTTCACGCCGCCGCAGCGTCCCTCGATACGCTCCGCGGGCTGGGCCCCGGCGAAGCCCGCGCTGGGCGCTGGGCTGGCCTTGGGCTTCGGCGGCGTCAGCTCGGCGAGCTCCTCGACGGGCGGCAAGGCCGGGGCCTCCACCGGCGCCTCGGCAGGCGGCGGCTCAACGGGCGGGGCCTCGACAGGGGGCGCCTCAACGGCTGGCGCCTCGACGGGCGGCGCGTCGACGGGCGGCGCCTCCACCTCCGGAGCCACCACAGGCGCGGTGACGGCGGGGGTCTCCGGCGCGGCGGGCTCCCCCTTCGGCCGGAGCACGACCTTGAGCCCCGCGACGATGAGCACGATCAAGAGCGCGAGGCCCACGGCGCGGGCGGCCCAGGGAGGCGGCCCCGACGCGCTGAGCGTGCGGATCAAGACCTGGAGGTTCTCGTCGTCTCGCCGGGCCTGCTGGGCGGCGCGGGCGAGGCGCAAGAGCCGACGGCGCCGATACGCCTCCTTCACGATCTCGAGCCAGATGGCGAGATCGTCTCCTTGCTCACGCCCGGCGCGTAGGCCGACGTGCATACAGAGGAGCGCGCGCTCCTGTGCCCCGGGGAAACGACGGGCGAAGAACGAGGCCAGGGCGTCTAGGTCGGCGGGATCGAGCTTCATGCTCTGTGAGGATACACCCGCGACGATGGCCGCGTGTCGGGCTATCCCCAAGAGGTTGACAAGGAGTGCTCATGCGCTGGCTCTGGCTCCTCACCTTTGGCGCGTGCGCCCCTCACTCCGACGGCGCCGTGGCCCCCAAACGCAGCGCCAGCCGCGCGAGCCTCGACCTCATCCGGGCCTACCCCGACGCCGACAAGATCTTCGTCCAGGCGCGGCTCCCCGACGGCAGCGACGCCGTGTTTCTGGTCGACACCGGCGCGGGCATCTCGACGGTGAGCGCGGACGTCGCCGAGCGCCTCGCCCTTAAGGTCTCCGACGGCGGCTATGTCGAGGGTGTCGCCGGGCGCACCACCTGGCGGCGGGCGCGCCTGCCGTGGCTCTCCTTGGGCGGAATGGTCTTTGAGCAGGTAGACGTCGCCGTCGATGTGGACGGCGCCCCGGAGTCCGCCGGGTTCATCCCCGTCGACGGCATCATCGGCAACAACGTCTGGGGCCAGGTGACCTTGGTGGTGGACTACCCGGCCGACCGCCTGGAGCTCGCCGTCCCCGGCGAGATCCCCGTCCCGGCGAACGCCCAGCCCATGGGCTTCGACGGCGCCCACGCCTCGGTCTACGTCAAGGCCTTCGCCGGGGAGCAGAACGGCTCCGTCGTGGAGCGCACCTTGCTCTTGGAGGTGGACACCGGCGCCCACGGCGTGATGCTCAGCGGCGGGACCGGCGTCGGCTTCGAGTCCGTGAGCACCATCGGCGAGGAGCCCATCCTCGGCATCGGCGCCGCCGACCTCGTGCCCGTCTCGGCGTTTTACCGCCGCACCCGGCGTGTGCCGCTCCAGGCCGTCGAGCTCGGCGGCGCGCGGGTCGAGGACCTCAAGCCCGCGACCTGGATCAACTTTGAGGGCGCGGCCTACACCATCGGCCCCCAAGGAATGCCCGGCCTCATCGGCTACGCCGCGCTCCAAGATCACCGGGTCAGCTTCCACTTCGCCGAGGGCCGCTTCGCCATGAACCCCAGCGAGGGGCCCCCGAGCGCCGAGAACGGCCACGCCCGGATGTTGGAGTGGGAGCTCAAGGAGCACGGCCGGGACGACGCCCGGGCGCTCATCCGCGGCAAGTACCTCATCGCGCTTGAGCGTGAGGACGAGGCCATCACCGAGCTGCTCACGGCCACCGCCCAGGCCGCGGACCACGACGAGGCGCGCTCCTTGCTCGCCCGGCTCATGCTCAGCCGCGGCGACCACGCCGCCTGGGAGTCCCACCTCAAGGCCCTGAGCCCCGCCGCCCTCGTCGAGCAGTCGGAGATCGTCGCCTTGGTGAACGGCCTCGCTTTGGCCGGCCGCGCCGAGGAGGGCCTCACCTTGGCCCGGGCCGCCACCGAGGCGAGCCCCGAGGAGGCCGAGGCCTGGCTCGCCCGGTCCGACGCCGAGCTGAACCTCGGCGACACCGCCGCCGCCCGACGCGCCCTGAACACCGCCGCCCGCCTCCTGCAGAACCCCGACGCCGACCTCAAGCGCCGCGCCCGCATCGCCCGCGCCGAAGGAGATCGCCTCGGCGCCTTGGCGCACCTGCGCCACCGGCTCACGCTTTACCCCTCCGACGGCGAGGCGCTGTGGTTCTACGCGCTCACGGTGATGGAGCCCGGCCTGGAGTCCCAGCGCGCCACCTTCAACGCCGATCTCGATCGCGCCATGGCCCGGCTGCACCCCGAGGCCCGCCCCCTCGACTTTTTGATCGCCGCGCTGCATCACGTCGGGCGCGGCGGCGCGGAGACCGAGCGCCTGATGAAGACGGGCCTCAGCCGGGACTGTGATCCCATTGAGGACGCCTCCTCAAAGGACAACTGCGTCGCTTGGTATATGGCGATGGGCGGATCCGCCGAGGACGAGGCCCTCGCCCTCATCCAAGGAGCCGTCGCCGCGGCGCCCCACCGCTCGGACTACCTCGACACCCTCGCCATCGTGCTTTTGGGCCGTGGCGCCCTCGCCGAGGCCGCCAAAGCCTCCGCCGAGGCGGCGCGGCTGGCTCCCGATCGGTTTTACCACCTCTGGCAGACCGAGCGGCTCACGGCGCTGGCCACCGCCGCCCGCGTGAAGTAGACTGGCGTTCTCTGGCGCCTGGAGCTCCCCATGGCTCACCTTCGTCTCTTCACGCTTGTCGTGCTGGGTTGTGGCCTCAGCGGCCTCGCCTTGGCCACCTCGGCGCCGCCCGCCCCGACCAGGGCCGTCGTCGCCAGCGTCTACGACGGCGACACGATGACCCTCGACACCGGCGACAAGGTGCGTGTGTCCGGGGTGAACACGCCGGAGCTCAAGCCGCTTGAGGCCTACGGCCCCCAAGCCCGGGACGCCACGGCGGAGTTTGTCCTCGGAAAAGAGATCACCCTGCTCTACGGCGAGGTGAACCGCGACGGCTACGGCCGCCTGCTCGCCTGGGTGCGCGTCGACGGCAAGCCCCTGGAGCTTGAGCTCCTGGAGCGGGGCCTCGGCCACGTCTTCCTCATCCCGCCCGTCGAGATCGGCGACGTGGGCGAGATGTTGGCCACCCAGGGCCGGGCCCGGGCGGCGAAGCGCGGCATCTGGAGCACCGAGAGCTACCAGGGGAGCCTACACATCACCTCGTTCCACGCCAACGCCCCCGGCGACGACCGCGAGAACGTCAACGGCGAGTACCTGCGCGTCTGCAACGTGCTCACCGAGCCGGTGAACCTCGACGGCTACCGCATGAACAACGCCCAGGGGCGCTCGTTCTCGCTGCCCGCCGTCGTCGTGCCCCCGGGCTTCACCTTCAAGGTGTTCTCTGGGCGCGGGGAGCACGTCAGCGACCCCCAGCAGCAGCTTGAGGTCTACCTCGGCAGCGACTCGCCGATCTGGAACAACGCCAAGGATCGGGCGACGATCTACGACCGCTACGGCAAGGTCGTAGACGCCCGGGACCACGAGGTCGAGACCGAGACGGACTGAGCCCCGGGGGGCTCAGCCCGGGGCGCGCTCAGCCCGGGGCGCGCTCAGCCCTTGAAGGACTCGTTCGTGAAGTGCGCGCCGCCCTCGGTGGGGCGATGCGGGCTCGTGCGCCGGGCGAAGAAGGCGTCGCGCAGGTAGGCGGCGAGCAATTGCCGACCGGACGGCCCGACCTTCAGGAAGCGCTCACGGAGCACGTTGAAGACCTCGTCGTCGCGCTGCTGGGGGTAGTTCACCCGGGCGATCTGGTGCAGCGCCTGATCCAGGAAGTCCGCGGTCTCGGCGTTGAAGGGCACCTGGGCCTCCTCAAACACGTCGCTCAGCCAGTCGAGGTAGTCAGCGGCCATGAGGTCTCCGTGAGAGGGTCTTTTACTGCCCGCTGCCGTCGGGGTCGTCAAGGGGCTCCCCTTGAAGGAGCGCGCGGACTCGGGCCATGAGCGGGATGAGGGAGCTGTGGGTGACGAGGCGCACGGCGTCGTGCAGCGGGAACCAGCGCACCTCCTCGATGCCCTCGTCTTGCGCCGGGCGGAAGATCTCCGGCGGCGCGGGGGCCTCGACGAGGTAGACGTGGAGGGTCTTGAGGCGGGGATCCCCTTCAGGGGTGCGGAATCCGTAGCGCACCTGGCCGAGCCGGTGGGTGATGGTCAGCTCCGCGGAGAAGCCCATCTCCTCTTGCATCTCGCGCAGCGCGGCCTGCTCCGGGGTCTCCCCGGGCTCCAGCTTCCCTTTGGCGATCTCCCAGGTCACCCGTCGGCTGCGGGCGCAAGCGACGAGCGCGAGCTCCAGGCCGCCCCGATCCCGGCGCAAGAGCAGGCCCCCGGCGGAGATCTGCTCCCGGAAGCCGCCGCGCAGGTTGAGCACGTAGCGGGCGGGCACACGGTCGGCGACGAAGAGGCCGTCCCGGACGCGGCGGATGGCCACGCCCTCACGCCGGGCGCGCCCCGCGTCGATGTAGAGCACGGCGGGCTCTTGGTTGAAGCGGTGGGCGATGCGCCAGGCCTCAGACTCCCGCGTCGAGAGGAAGACCTGGCGACCCTGGCTGGGGATGACCCCGCCGGAGTGGAGGAACCGCTCGGCCCGGCCCCGGGTGGTGCCGTGGTAGAGGATGTCCGGCACGTTGAGCCCACGCCGCGACCGACCGCCGCCAGCGGCGGAGGACGGGGGATCGTTGGGCTCGCGAGGGTCGCTCATCAGATCCATTCTAGCCCGTCGTGACGATCCGTGCGTTGGGCGCCGCGGCTTAACCCTCAGTCCGTCAGCATCTTCAGCAGGCCGCCGCAGCCCGCGACCATGACGCTGCCCAGGCCGACCACGGCGCCGATGATGTAGCGCGGCTGGAAGATCGCCCCAGACTTCACCCGCCAATAGCCCCGGGCGGCGTCAGCGATAGGCTTCTGGCGCATCAGCTCGCTCATGGCCTGGCGCTGCACCTCGTTCTGGAGATCCGCCGCTGTCGGCATACGGCGCCCGCCGAGGCGGAGGTCCGAGGCGCGCCCGGCGCTCTGGCTGGCGACCCCTTGGCCCGGGGCGGGCTCCCCGACGATGAAGCGCGGGCCCCCGGCGTCCCCCAAGGCGAAGCTGTCGCCGACCTTCAGCGTCGCCGAGCCGTCGATGCGGGTGGCCCGGGCGCCCTGGAAGACGTAGACCTCGGCGCCGTACTCCGTGGCCTGCACGGTGTACTGGCCTGGGGCGCGCGGGGCGATGAAGGCGTGCACGGGCATGAGCCCGGGGCCGGGGTTGAGCGTGATGTTGCACCGGCTGGCGTCGGTGCCGATGGCGACCATGACGCCCTCAAAGGGGCCGAAGACCGCCCCGCCGAGCTCCGGGGGCAACGCGAGGGTGAAGACTGCCGCGGCCATGACCACCTCGAATGCTGTGCTCTCTCTACCCTACCCCGCCCCAAAGAGCCCGAGCTGCGCGCCCCGCGCCGGGCGCCGAAACGGGCTCGGGCTCGGCCAAGGCGGCGGGGGCTCGAAGCCGAGGCGGCGTGTCCAGAGCTGGAAGACCTGCTGGGTGAGCTTGTGGGCCTCGCCGCCCTCCTTCGCCGCCTGGAGGCGCTGGAGCGCGCCTTCAGCCCGGAGCGGCAGGCGCTCCCGCAGGCGCTCCTCGTAGACCGCGGCCACGGGCGGGGTGAGGCGGGCGAGGCCGGTCCAGGCCCAGCGCGCGCCAGCGTCCCGGGCGGCCTGGAGCGCCTGGGGGATCAGCTCGTCGTTGACCCCGGGCAGAAGCGGCGCGAGGCTCACCCCGACGGGCACCCCGGCGTCGGCGAGGGCCCGCACGGCCCGGAGGCGCGCGGCGGGGGGCGGGGCGCCGGGCTCAAGCGCACGGGCGCGGCCCGGATCCAGGATCGGGATGGAGATCGTCACCTGCACGGCGTCTACGGCGGCGAGGGTGGTGAGCAGGTCAAGATCCCGGGTGATGAGCGGGGAGCGGGTGATGATGAGCAGCGGGTTTTTGTGCTCGGCGAGCACGGCGACGCAGGCCCGGGTGATCTCCAGGCGGCGCTCGATGGCCTGGTAACAGTCCGTGGCGCCGGACATGCAGATGACGCCACCCGCCCAGCTCCGCCGACCCAGCGCCTCCTCCAGAAGCCGCGGCGCGTCACGCTTCACGGCGATCACCCGCTCAAAGTCCACCCCGGCGCCCAGATCCAGGCGCTCGTGGAACTCCCGGGCGTAGCAGTAGGCGCAGGCGTGGGTGCAGCCGCGGTAGGGGTTGAGGCTCCACTCGAAGCCCATGGATGGATCGGGGTTCTTCGAGAGGATCGAGCGGGACTGATCCTCGATGAGCTCAATCTTGGGGATCGGCGCCTCGCCCTCGTCCCACTCGATGATGGTGCCCCCGAAGCGGCTCGGGGGGTTGTCGGCGTACCTGCTCATTCGTTCAGTCTATTCAGAATTGGCGCCAAACGCTGTTAGTTTGGCGAGGCTCCCCCACCCCATCGGACTGACCGCCCATGTGCCGCCTCTTTGGCTTTCGCAGCGTCCTGGAGAGCCAGGTCCACAAGTCTCTGCTCTCCGCCGACAACGCCCTCGCGGTGCAGAGCGCCGCCCACCCCGACGGCTGGGGCGTGGCCTACTACGTCGCCGGGGCGCCGCACGTGCTCAAGTCCGTGGGCGCGGCGCGGCACAACACCCTCTTTCAGCGTGTGGGCGGCATCATGTCGTCCCAGACCGTGCTCGCGCACATCCGGAAGGCGACCCAAGGCGAGCTGTCGATGATCAACTGCCACCCCTTCCAGCACGGGCGGTGGGTGATGGCGCACAACGGCGACGTGCCGAGCTTCCCCAGGCACCGCGCCGCCCTGATGGAGCGTGTGGCGCCGCTCGTGCGCCGCTACATCCTCGGCGACACCGACAGCGAGCTCATCTTCCACCTCTTCTTGACCCACCTCTCCGACGAGGCCGAGCTGACCCGCCGCGGCACCCCCTTGCCCGCCGTGGTCCGGGCCCTGCGCCGCACCGTGGCCTTGGTGCGGGAGGTCTGCGACGGCGACACCGCCGCCGAGCGCTCCTTGTTGACCCTGATGGTGACCGACGGCGAGCTCCTCGCCGCCCACCAAGGCGGCCGCGAGCTGCACTTCTCCACCTACAAGGCCCGCTGCCCCGAGCGCACCCTGTGCCCCTTCTTCTCGCCGGAGTGTGAGGCGCCCTCGAAGAGCGGCCACGTCAACCACCTCATCCTCACCAGCGAGCCCCTGCAAGGCGAGAACGTCTGGACGCCCCTGCGCGAGGGCGAGATCGCCGCGGTGGACCACGCCATGCGTTTTGTGCACCTGCGCGCCGGGGAGGCCCTGGGTTAGAGTTGGGGGGAGGTGGTGTGATGGCTGAGGAGAGAGAACCGGCGTCTCATCTCACGGAGCTGACGCCCTTCAACCTCAGGCCAGCCCTCCACCGTTCGTCTACGCTCCGGGGCGAGGAGTAAGGCCCCTCCAGACACTGCAGCGCTCGATGACCCCCACCCGCCTCCCCAAATGGTGTGACCCGCGGCTCGTCCGCGCGCCCTCGGCCATTCATGGCGTGGGTGTGCACACCACGGCGCCGATCCGCGCGGGGGAGATCGTGATGCGCTGGGGCGGGACGCTCATCCGTGATGTGGCGTACAACCCCGCCATCCATCGCCCGCGGGCCACGACGCGGTATGACGAGACGCGCTTCCTCACGAGCCTCTGGGAGGAGCCGGAGACCATCGATGAGGCCCTGAACCACCGCTGCGAGCCCAACTGCGGCATGGCGGATGAGGTCAGCGTCGTCACCCTGCGCGACATCGCCGCGGGGGAGGAGCTCACCACGGACCTCGCGATGTGGATGGCCGACGACGAGATCTACGCCGAGGACTGCCGCTGCGGCGCCGCGCTCTGCCGGGGCCGGATCACGGGCCACGACTGGCGACTCCCGGAGCTGCAGGCGCGCTACAAGGGCTACTTTTTGCCCTGCCTGCGCCAGCCTTAGAGGATTGAGCGCCCCAAGGCCGACTCGATGAGCCACACGGCGAGCTTGCCGGTCTTGTTCGTCACGTCTTGGGTGGGGTTGAGCTCGACGACCTCCATGCCCAAGAGCTTGCCGGTCTGGGCGGCGAGCTCACACAAGAGGTGGGACTCGCGCAGGTTGAGGCCGCCGGGGACGGGGGTGCCTACACCGGGGGCCTCGCTGGGGTCGACGCCGTCGAGGTCGAAGGAGAGGTGGACCCCGGCGGTGCCGTCGAGCACACGCTCCAGGGCCTCCTTGGCGCAGATGGACGTGCCCCGGGCGTCGAGCTCGCTCATGGTGTAGACGCGCACGCCGAGCTCTCGCACGAGGCGGCTCTCCCCGGCGTCGACGTCCCGCACGCCGAAGATCACGACGTCTTCGGGGCGCAGGGCCGGGCCGTCGGGGCAGATCGCCGTGGTCAGGGCCTCGGGGCCGTGGCCGAGCAGGCAGGCCAAGGGCATGCCGTGCACGTTGCCCGAGGGGCTGATCTCGGGGGTGTTCATGTCGGTGTGGGCGTCCACCCACAGCACCCCGACGCGCTGGCCGCGGCGGCGGTAGGCCCGGGCGAGGCCGGAGATGGTGCCGATGGCGACGCTGTGATCCCCGCCGAGCACCAAGGGGAAGCGCCCGCCGAGCACGCTCGTCTCGACCCGCAGGGCCAGGCGCTCGCAGACCCGGGTGATCTCCGGCAGAAACCGCGCGCTGGGGTCGCCGGGATCCTCGGCCTCAAACGTGCTGCACTCCAGAGAGAGCAGATCCTCGACGGTGTGGCCCAGGCGGCGGATGCCCGGGACGAGGCCCGCGACATGAATCGCCGAGGGGCCCATGTCGGTGCCGCGCCGGCCCGCGCCGAGATCGAGGTGGACGTTCGTGAGGGAGAGGTTCATGGGGGCCTCAGGGGTTTGGGTTCATCTTAACCGCCGTCTTGGGCGATGGTGGGCCGCGGGGCGCCTCCAACGGACGGGCGCGGGCCCCCGTCACCGCCAGCCCGCCGTGTGGGCCGCCACAGCCGGGGCTATGGTGTGCGGGTTGGAGGATCCCCATGCCTCGCGCCCTGACCCGCTTTGCCGCCTCGCTCTTCATCCTTGGGTGCTCGACCCCCGCCGCCCTGGCCGCCTGCCCCCAGCGGCCCGCGCACGCCGTGATCGCCGCCGAGGAGGTCGTCGCGGCGTTCGCCGCCCAGGCCCCAAACCAGCGGCGCACGGAGCTGAGCGTGGCCTGCCTCAGCGCCGTGCCGACCCCCGCCCAGAGCGCCGCCATCTACGCCGCGAACGCGGTGATACAGCTCAACATCGGCGACGATCCCGGCGCGCTCCTCTGGCTCCGGGCGATGGTCGAGGCCGATCCCGCCGCGCCGCTCTCCCCGACCCTCGCGCCCCCGGCTCATGCTCTCTACACGCTCTACGCCCAGGCCCAGGCCGCGCCGCCCTCCCCACGGGGCGTGGCGCCGATCCCCCGCCGCCACACCCTCTGGGTCGACGGCGTCGAGGCCGTGGACGTGCCTCTGGAGCGCCCGGCCCTGCTCGCGCTCAAGAACGGGAAGGGGCAGGTCGTGTGGAGCGACCTCGTCCCGCCGGGCGCCGACCTTGAGGACGAGTGGCGCGGGGTGCAGGTCTCGCCCAAGGTGTACGCCTGGATGGGGGTCGGCGCCGGGTTGATCGTGGGCTACTACACCTTCATGATGGTCACGGCCTACACGGGGATGCCGGGCAACGGCTAAAGACCGCGCGCCGTGTGGGCCGTCGAAGCCGGGGCTATGCTGTGCGGGTTGGAGGATCCCTTATGCCGCGCGCCCGCGCCTTGTTGACCGCCCTCCTGCTCTCCGCCTGCTTGGCGCCCGTGGCCGAGGCCGCCTGCCCCATGCGGCCCGATCACGCCGCGGCGGCCGCCAAGGAGGTGATGGCGCAGTTCACCGCCCAGGCCCCAAACCAGCGGCGCACGGAGCTGACCGTCTCCTGCCTCAGCGCGGTGCCGACGCCTGCCCAGAGCGCGGCGATCTACGTCGCGAACGGGATCATCCAGGCGCAGCTCGGCGAGGAGCAGGCCGCGCTCCTCTGGCTCCAGGCCATGGTCGAGGCCGATCCCACCGCGCAGCTCTCCCCCACCCTCGCGCCGCCGGACCACGCCCTCTTCGCGCTCTACGCCCGGGCGCTTGAGCAGCCGCCCTCTACGCGCGGCGCCGCGCCGATCCCCCGCAACCACACCCTCTGGGTGGACGGCGTTGAGGCCCAGGGCGTGCCCTTGGAGCGCCCGGCCCTGGTCGTGCTCACCGACAAGAAGGGCGAGGTGGTGTGGAGCGAGCTTGTGGCCCCGGGCGCCGATCTCAAGAGGGAGTGGCGTGTGCTCGCTGTCCAAGCGCCCTTGGTGATCATCGGGATCGTGCTCCTCCCCGTCTGCTACGTGGCCCCAGGGTTCCTGATGGCCTGGATCAACTCCGACC
>JAKLKD010000180.1 GCA_023150845.1 Myxococcota bacterium
GCTCGACTTGAGCTGGGCGGTGTCGGCGACGAAGCGGAAGTTGATGCCCATGCCGAACGCGAGGCGGATGACCTGCTCGGCCTGGATCCCGAAGGGGTCGATGACGTAGCGGGGATCGTCGGGCTCTTTGGGAGGCGGCGGCGGCGCCGGGGCGACGGCGCGGGCGGCGGCGCCGGGGAAGCTCAGGAGGCCGGGGGCCTCGTCGGCCTCGTCGCTGGTGGGGTCGTCGCCCTCGGCGGCGTCGCGCTCGTCCTCCTCAGCCTGGGCGGCGTCGGCGAGCTCCGCCGGCAGCCGGGCGCCGAGGGCGCCGAAGTCCTCGATCTTGACGTCCATCACCCGGCACCAGAGGATGAGCTGATCGACGGTGAGCGGCGCCTGCTCACCGAGCACCTGGCGCACCTCGGCGCGCTTCTGGCCGCTCGCCTCGGCCAGAGCGGCCACGTTCAGGCCCTTGGCCTTGAGCGTCTGGCGTAGCCACGCGAGCACGGGCTCTGACGGTCGTTGAGACACAGCATTCCTCCGAGAACAGACGTATACGATAACCTGACGAAAGGCGCGGGAACACCAACCGCCCGAGACGGTCGAAGGCCCACCATGACGACCCTACTCACCAGCGCGTTCATCACCCTCGGCATCTTCTCCGCCTTTGGAGGCGGCCTCTCGCTCTACCGCCGCCTCCGCCGCGAGTCCGGCGCCCGCCTGCCGGACGGCGAGGCCCCGCTGCGCCTCGTCCGGGGGGCCTCAGCCCGGGTCTTCGTCGAGCGTGACGTGCTCGGCGGCCCACGGTCGATGAGCGTGAACACCACCCGCGCCGACCTGGCCTTAAGCGACACACGCCTCGTCGTCGCGACGCACCCCGGCCGGGTGCTGGAGCTCACCCGGGACCAGCCCGGCGCCGTGCGCTGCACCGGCCCCCGGCGCCTCGTGATCGAGGGGGCGAGACAGCGCGCGGACGGCCCCATGAGCGTACGCGCCGAGCTGATCGTCGATGACGCCGAGCGCTGGGTCGAGGAGGCCAGCGCCCGCATCGGCGCCCGGCAGCGCGCCTTGGCCCTCTGAGCGCGCCACCTCTGGTAGCCTGAGCCCAGCACATGACGGCGAGGCGACAGGAAGATGGGCAGACGGACGCTTCTCACCGGGGCCGCGGGCCTGCTCGGCGGGGCCTGCGCGCGGCGGCTCTTGGACCGTGGTGACGAGGTCATCGCGCTGGTTCGCGACCGCGACCCCCGGGCCACCCTCTACCGCGACGGGCTCATACACCGCTGCGTCGAGGTGCGCGCCGAGCTGAGCGACGCCCCGCGCCTGCTCGCCGAGTACGCCCCGGACGCCGTCGTGCACCTCGCCGCCCAGACCCAGGTGCCCGTCGCCGCCCGCGCGCCGCTCTCGACCTTTGAGTCGAACCTGCGCGGCACCTGGCTCTTGCTGGAGGCCTGCCGCGTCGCCCCGCGGCCCCCTGAGGCCCTCGTCGTGGCGTCTACAGACAAGGTCTACGGCGCCGCCCCAGCGCCTTACGCCGAGGACGGCCCGCTCCTGGCGACGGCGCCTTATGACGTCTCGAAGCTCTGCGCCGAGCTCATCACCCGCTCCTACGCCGAGAGCCTCGGCCTCCCCGCCGTCATCACCCGCTGCGGTAACCTCTATGGCCCCGGCGACCTCAACTTTGAGCGCCTCGTGCCCGGCGTGTGCCGGTCGTTGGCGGAGGGCCGCGCGCCGGAGCTCCGGTCCCGGGGCGGCATGACCCGGGAGTGGCTCTACGTCGATGACGCCGCGGCGGCGACGCTCCTGCTCCTAGACCAGGCCCCGGCGCTGCGCGGGCAGGTGTTCAACGTCGGCGGCGAGGAGCGCGCCACGGCCGCTGAGATCGCCGAGCGCCTGCGCGCCGTCGCCGCCGCCGAGGGCCTCTCCCCCGCGCCCACCCGCTACGCCGAGGCCGACCCCCCGGGGGAGATCCCCTACCAGGCCCTCGACAGCGGGCGCCTGCGGGCCATGGGCTGGGCGCCGCGTCGGCGCCTGGACGACGCGCTCCCCGAGACCTTCGCCTGGTTCCGTGGCATCTTGCAGAGACCATGAAGGTCTTGCTCATCAACCCCACGATGGGGGACTACTACCGAGACGCCAAGGTCCGCGCGGCGATCACCCTGAGCCCGCCGCTCAACCTCGCCTTGCTCGCCGGGGCCCTGCGCCGGGCCGGGCACGCGGTCGAGGTCTGGGATGAGGAGGCGGGCACCATCCCCGCCTTGGAGCGCCGCATCGGCGAGGCCCGCCCAGACCTGGTCGGCATCACCTTCCGCACCCCGCTCTTCCCCCGGGCCAAGGCCATCGCCGAGGCCGCGCGCCGGGCCTGCCCCAGCGCCCTGCTCGTCGCCGGGGGCGTTCACCCCTCCACCCGGCCGCTGGACTGCGTCACCCTCGCGCCCTTCGACGTGGCCGTGCGCGGCGAAGGGGACCAGACCCTCGTAGAGCTCGCCGACGGCAGGCCCTTCGCCGAGATCGGCGGGCTCACCTGGCGAGACGGGGAGACGCCCTCCCGCGCGCTCATCACCGACGTGGACTCCTTGGCGATGGGGGCCTGGGACCTCTTCGACCTGCGGCGTTACCGGCAGACGAGCCTCGTGGCCCACACCGCGCCCGTGGCCGACCTGGAGTTCTCCCGGGGCTGCCGGGCGCGCTGCGTCTACTGCACGAAGGGCGTGTTCGGCGACGCCTGGCGGGCCAAGAGCCCCGAGCGTTTTGTGGACGAGGTCGAGCACGCCCGCGCCGCCGGTTTCCGGGCGTTTAACCTCGTAGACGACAGCTTCACGACCATCACCTCCCAGGCCATCGCCACCTGCGAGGAGCTCATCCGGCGCGACGTGCGTATGCCCTGGACGCTCACCAACGGCATCCGGGTCGCCAACGTGAACGAGGAGTTCTTCCGCGTGGCGAGGCGGGCGGGCTGTTACCTCTTGGCCTTCGGCTTTGAGTCGGGCTCGGACGAGGTGCTCAAACGCATCAAGAAGGGCGCGACCGTGCGGCAGGCGCGGCGGGCCGTGGCCTGGGCACGAAAGTACGGCTTCACCATCCTGGGCTACTTCATGGTGGGGCTCCCCGGGGAGCGGCGGGACACGATCCGCGAGACCGCGGAGCTGGCGGCGTCCCTCGACCTCGACTTCGCCAAGTTCTCGATCACGATGCCGCTGCCGGGCACGCCGCTCTACCGGGAGTGGGCGCCCTACATCCGCGACGCCAACTACGACTTCTCGATTCATCGGCCCGACAACGGCCTCTATGAGCACCCCGACTTCACCTGGCCCGAGCTGGAGGCCAGCGCCCGAGAGGCGTACCGGACCTTCTACGGGCGGCCCCGCTACGTCCTGCGCCAGCTCCGGCGCAGCGTCGAGCGCGGGCAGCTCCTGCGGGAGGCCCGCTACACCTTGGCCTTAGGCGCCACGGGGCTCATGACGTCTTTCGCCCGTCGCTGATGGACCTGGGCGTTGACAGCCGCGTGAATCCTGCGCACCTCGCGTTACCTTCGTCGCTCTCCTGATCCCACGGAGCCTTGATGATCTCCTGCCTCCTGCCTCTGACGCTCGCCTGGTCTATGGCGCGCGCCGAGGAGCCCGCGCCTACCCCGGAGCCGAGCCTCGTCTCCCAGACCCTCCCGAACGGCCTGCACGTCACCGTGCTCTCCGATCCCTCCTTGCCTGTGGTCGCCACCCAGATGTGGGTGCAGGTCGGCTCGGCCCATGAGACGGACTCCGAGGCGGGCTTCGCCCACCTCTTTGAGCACCTCATGTTCGGGAAGACGACCAACAACGACAAAGAGGCCTACTCCCGGCACCACACGATGAACGGCGGCTCGGAGAACGCCTACACCGCCTTCGACAACACGGTGTACGTCTCGACCATCGGCCCGGCCTGGCATGACCAGGTGCTCGTGTTTGAGGCCGACCGCATGCGGAACCTCATCCTCGACGCCGAGAACCTCGAGAACGAGAAGAAGATCGTCACCGAGGAGCTGCGCCTGCGCACGGAGAACGACCCCGTGAGCCGCCTGCTCGACCCGGCCTTCCACGCCATCTTCGGCGACCACCCCTACGGGCACCTCCCCGCGGGCACCAAAGAGGACCTCGCCGCGGCGGACCTCGCCTTGGTGCAGAAGTTCTACAACGGCTACTACCACCCGGCGAACATGCACCTCGTCATCGCCGGTCCCGTCGACGGCGCGGCGACCATGGCCCGGGTCGAGGAGCTCTTCGGGCCCTTGGGCGGCGAGCGCCTCGTGCCGCCGACCGTGCCTGACCTCGCGAGCCACGACTTCCCGTCCCGGGTGCTCCTCCAGGAGGACATCCCGCCGATCAAGGTCGCCGCGCTGATGTACATCGGCCCGACCATGCGCGACCCGGACTACTGGGCGTTTAAGGTGATGACCGAGATGTTGGCCGGGGGTGAGCTCGACGCCTTCCGTGAGGAGCTCGTCACCGAGCGCGGAAAAGCCGTCGAGGCCATGACCGTCGCCGAGACCCTGCGCGCGGGCTCCGTGCTCGCCTTCGCGTCGATCAACCTGCCCTTCCGCAGCGAGCGCCGGGCGTTCAAGCTGCTCCACGGCACCCGCGACACCCTCACTGAAGAGGCCGCGTGGATGACCCAAGACAAGCTCGACACCGCCAAGCGCCGCCTCCTGCGGCAGAGCCTGGAGCGCCGGTACTACGCCGAGTCCCAGGCCGACGCCTTGGGCCAGGCCTACGCCTGGCAAGGAGACGAGACCTTGGCCATGGGCGGCGCCGTCGCCGCCATCGATCAGGTGACCTTGGAGCAGGTCCAGGCGGCGTGGGTGAAGTACGTCGTCGAGGCCCAGCCCGTCGAGATCTTCGTGAAGAAGGGTGAGCCCAAGGCTGAGGAGGTCAAGTGAGCCCCATGTTTGTACCGTCCATGCTGCTCCTCCTCGCCTGGAGCGGGCCCGCGTCGGCCCAAGACACCCGCATCCCCGCCGTGGAGGAGACCGCCGCGCCCGTCGTGGCGCCCGCCCCTCGCCCCAAGGCCACCCCGGCGATCTGGACCGTGTCTGAAGGCACCGAGGCCGTGCTCGTCGAGGACCACCGCGTCCCCGAGGTCGTGCTGATCGTGGAGATCCCCGTCGGCACCTACTCCCCCTGGATGATCGCCCAGCACGGCGTCGAGGCCTGGGAGCTCCAGATGTACGACGCGGACGGCGCCCTGCGCGCCCGGGCGGACGCGCTGGCCGCCGACCTCAGCGTCTACTGTGAGCCCCGCACCTGCACCCTTGAGCTCGTCGCGCTCAAGCGGGACCTCGCCGCGTCCGTCGCCCTCGTCCAGGACGTGCTCAAGAACACGTCCTATGACAAGGCCGAGCTCAAACGCACCGACCAAGGCCGCAAGATCGGCTGGAAGGGCAGCCAGACCGACCCCGACTTCCGCCTCTCCCAGACCACGGCGCGGCTGCTCTTCGCCGAGGGAGATCCCCGGCTCCTCCCCTATGAGGAGCCCACGAAGGTGCTCCGTGACCCCGCGGCCCTCGCCGCCGCCCGGGACACCGCCCTGCGCCTCCCCGGCCGCCGCGTCGGCTTCGCCGGGGACCTCACCCGGGCCGAGGCCGAGGCCATCGCCGCGACCTTGTTGCCCCCGGTGAGCGTCGAGATCCCGGCGGACATCGCCCCCGCCTACGTCGACGTGCGCGCCGACCGCCCGACGAGCCACGTCGAGACGATGGACAACCTCACCCAGATCTACTTCGCGCTGATGCGCGACGGGATCACCCTGGAGGATCCGAGCTACCCCGCGTTTTTGGTGGCGAACCACGTGCTCGGCGGCCACTTCTTCTCGCGGCTCTACGTCTCGTTGCGCCACGAGGGCGGCGAGACCTACGGGGCCTACACCCGGGGCGGCGGCGCGGCGACGGCGAGCGTCTACTCGCTCTCGACCTTCACCCGGGTCGAGAACAAGGCGACCACCGAGGCCAAGCTGCGCGGGGTGCTGACGACCTTCCACGAGGGCGGCATCACCGAGCAGGAGCGCATCGAGGCCGTCGGCTACCTCCAGGGCTCGGAGCTCTTTGACCAGCAGTCGCCTTACAACCTGCTCTCGACGACGCTCAACGAGCTGACCCTGGGCCTGCCCCCGGGCGCCTTCGCCGAGGCCACCCAGAAGGCCGCGGCGCTGAGCACCGAGGAGATCAACACCTTCATCAAGGCCCATTACGACCCCGCCGCGTTCTCCTTGGTCACCGTCGAGCCCGCGCCCTGAGCGGGGTCACGGAGGCGCCCTGAAGAACACGAGCGAGAGGGTGCGTCCTCGGCTATGCTGGGGCGCATGACCATCCTCTCGCTCGTGTCTCTGTCCTTCGCCACCGCGGGCACCCTCACCCCGGGCGACCCGCTCCCGCAGGCCGCCGCGGTGCAGATCACCGCCGCGGGCTTCTCGAACCTCGGCGGCGCCGTGGGCCAGCTCGTGCCCGAGAGCATCGTCGAGGACCTCGTCGAGGGCGACTTCTCCTGCGACGACACGAGCACCCAGAAGCTCAGCTACACCGTCACGAACCTCGAGCTCTTCCTCAACGTCGCCCGCAGCGAGATCATCCCCTCCGATGGCCGCTTGGACGTCTACCTGGGCCTTGAGGCCAGCGCCACGGCGGAGAAGGTGCGGGTGACGGGCAAGTGCTCGTTTCTGACCTTCAACGAGACCTGCGACCTCGACATCCCCGCTGAAGACCCCATCCTCATCGACCTGCACATCGGCCTGAGCATGGCGCTCAGCGACGCTGGGGTGATTGAGGTGACCGTCGATGAGCCCGAGCTCACGCTCAGCCCCATCGACAACCCGCTCGTTGAGTCCGCGAAGTGCGGCATGAGCGACGTCATCGCCTGGCAGCTTGAGAACGACCCCGAGTTCATCAACAACCTCATCTGGGAGTTCTTGGGCCCCACCCTCTCCGACCTCGGCCCGACCCTGGAGGAGCCCCTTGAGGAGGCCCTGGCGTCCCTGAACCTCAGCACGTCGTTGGCCTTGGGTGAGGCGAGCGTCGACCTCGCGCTCTTCCCCTCCGCCCTGGAGCTCACCACGGGCGGCATGTTCTTGGGCCTCGGCGCCGAGATCGCGCCGAGCGCCATCAGCGAGTGTGTCGAGGCCGGAGACGGCCCCGAGGTGACCATGGGCGGCTGGCCGACCGTCGGCGAGCGCTCCTGGGACGGCGCGATTGAGCACGACGCGGCGATCTTGCTCTCCAAAGACTTCACCGACGCGCTCTTGTGGAGCGTGTGGGCCGGCGGCGCCTTGTGTGTCGAGGTGAACGAGCTCGCCGGGGCCAGCCTGGGCACGAGCCTCTTGGGCCAGCTCTTCGGCGAAGACTTCCAGGCCCTCTTCCCTGAGGACGCCCCCGCCGGGCTCAAGATTGACCCGCGGCTGCCGCCGACGTCTCACTTCGACGGCGAGATGCCGCTCTACCTCGACGTGGCGGGCCTGGGCATCGGCGCCGCCGCGGATCTCGACCACCGCATGGCGCGCATCTGTGAGGTCGGCCTCGACGGCTCCATCGGCGTCGCCTTGCCCATCACCGAGAGCGCGCTCACCCCGGAGCTCATCATCGACGAGGAGGCCCTGGCCTTCTCCGAGGCGTGGACGGAGCTCCTCGGGCCCGGCTACTCCGAGGGGGTGGCGGGCTTCTTGCCCACGGTCATCGGCTCGGTCTTGCCCGCGGACCTGCTCCCCACCGTCGCCCTGCCCTCCTGGCAAGGCATCGGCCTCGGCGCCGCGGACTGGCAGGCCAGCGACGACGGCCAGTGGGTCGCGGCCTACGCCACGCTCTCGACGGAGGCCGTGACGCCCCTGGAGATCGCCGGGTGCGACGCCTTGGGCTGCGGCGGCGACGGCGGCGGCGACCTGGGCTCGGTCATCGGCTGCGACGACTCCAGCGGCTGCGGCGGCGACGCGGGCTGTGAGGACTCCTCCTGCGTCTCTTCGCCCCGCCTGCGCTTCCCCGGCGGTCGTTTGCTCCTCTTCACGGGGTTCATCGCCTTGGCGATGCGGCGCCGGAAGCCCTGATCCACGCTGGAAAACCTCGGTTTTTAGCCTCCCGTGAGGGGCAGGCGAAACCATTTTGTAAAGAACGAATCAAGGGGGGGACGAAACAAGGACTCATGGTTCATCGTACTGACTTCTGAAGTCACGGTTCGCTCCGAACCCCCCAGACTTCTCCGCCCCGCTCCTCGCCACGCTGGCGGGCTACACGGCCAAGGAGGCATCTATCAACTCCTTCTCTTCTGGCAAGAACCACAGCGAGCGCCTCACCGCGAAGCAAGAGAAGACGCTCGCCCGGCAGATTCACGCCGCCGAGGACCGCGCCCGCCTCGCGCTCAAGGGTATCCCCTGCGCTGAGGCCATCCTCTCGCGCACCTCGAAGCGCGCCGAGCGAACCCGCGCCGCCAAGGTGGACCGGCTGGAGCGCGCCGTCGAGCTCGCCTGGGAGACCTCTCGCGCCGAGCCCCTGCTCCGCCCCGCCTCCGCCGAGGCGAAGCAGGCCTGGGCCGAGGCTGAGGCCCTGCGCTGGCGCCTGGCCATGTCGGGCCGCCGCATCGCCCATGGTGAGGCGCGTAAGCTCGCCGGGCCGTTCTTGGACGAGGCGGACCTCATCCAGGAGGGCTACATCGGCCTGCTCCGCGCGGCCAAACGCTTTGACCCCGACCGCGACATCCGCTTCTCCACCTACGCCCGGTGGTGGGTGCGCGCCCAGATGACCCGCGCCATCGACCACACCGGCCGCCCCGTGCGCCTGCCGGGCTGCGCCGTTGAGCAGACCCGCAACCTGCGGAAGGCCATCAAGCGCTTCGAGTCCCTCGGCGCCGACTACAGCGTCTCCGACCTCGCGAACGAGGTCGGCCTCGACGTGGAGCGCGCCGAGTTCTTGTTGTCCCAAGGCGGCACCGTCTCCTTGGACCAGCCGGTGGACGAGGGTCCGCGCTCTCGCACGCTGGAGCAGTTCTTGGAGGACGACAGCGTCGATGTGCCCGAGGACGCCGCCATCCGGGATCAGGAGATCCGCCGGATGCAGGTCGCCTTCGAGGAGGTCCTGAGCGAGCGCCACCGTTACGTCTTGGCCCGCCGCTACGGCCTCGAGGACAGCGAGTTCCGGACCCTCTCCGAGGTTGGCCGGGGCATGAGCCTGTCTCGTGAGCGTGTACGCCAGATCGAGCGTGAGGCGCTCTTGCGCCTGCGTGAGCACGCGCGTATCCGCGAGGGCGTCGCCCCGGTCGCCGACATCAACGTCTGAACCGCTGAGGAGCCCCCCAAGGAGTCAAGATGATTCCGTTGGTATTGGCCTTGATGGCCTGTAAGCCTACTGCGACCCCGTCCGACACCTCCTCTCCCCCGGATGACACCGACACCGAGCCGACCGTTGAGGTCGACTCGGACGGAGACGGGTTTGTCGCTTGGTGGGCGGCCGAGGAGCCCAGCGTCGCCGACTGCGACGACGCCGACGCCGCCGTGACGCCCGCGACCGAGGTCTACGTCCCCGCGGGCCCGTTCTTCCGGGGCGGCGGCGAGAACGAAGACACCTTCCCCATGCGGGAGATTGAGCTCCACGACTACTGCATCGACCGGCTGGAGGTGACCAACCGCCAGCTCGTGGAGCTCCTGACGGAGCGCGCGCAGAGGGGGCTCAACAACGTCACAGATGATGGACAGACGATATACGATTTTGATGACGTCGATGATCACGTCCCCGAGCGTATCCAACTCGCAGAGGACGGCTCGTTTGTGGTGCTTGACGGATACGATGACCACCCCGCCGTAGAGGTCTACCACTGGAGCGCGTTGACCTATTGCGCAGACCGTGGAAAGTCGCTGCCCACCGAGGCGGAGTGGGAGAAGGCCGCCCGAGGGGATCAAGATCAGCGCATGTTCCCCTGGGGCGATGAGATACCCGACTGTGCACAAGCCAACATGCGTCCCACCTGGGAGGGCGAGGGCGCGAACACCGTCGAGGCCTGCGTAGACGACACGGTGCCCGTCGGCTCTTACCCCAGCGGCGTGTCCCCCTACGGCGCCCTGGACATGGCGGGCAACGTCGCGGAGTGGGTCGCAGACTGGTATCAGCCGCACTACTATGAGACGTCGTCGGACGTTGATCCCGACGGGCCGGACCAAGGCTGGGACGGTTACCCCGCGGACCAGCCGAGCCAGGCGCGGATCAGCAGAGGCGGGAACTTCGCCACGGGGTATGCCGCCATCGAGGTCTCGACCCGCTACGTCGAGCCGGACTGGGCGTCGAGCAACGGGCTCGGGTTCCGCTGCGCCCGGGTCTTGGTGCGCCCCGACTGAGCCCTCACCGCCGACGCCGCGGGCAGCATCGCAGCGCCAAGGCGCATACCGCGGGCAGCTCGCTCGGGTCACCGCTCGCCGGGCGCGGTGGCCGCTAAAAAATTTGTGCACAAATTGCTGTTTTCTGCGCGCGCTGACTGCTAGAATATGGCTGAGCGTGGAGGAGACCAGCATGCAGTTCCCCAGAGACGTCCCAGCCAAGCCTCCAGACGGACCTTGGCTTGAGCGTGAGGTGGACGCGCAGCGCGCGCTCATCCATCGTCTGCAGCGCGCTCCTTGGACTCCTTGGGTTCGTCTCGCCCGCGACGGCTCCGCCTTAGAAGGCAGCGAGCCGCTCCAACCTCGCCTCTTGCAGCACCCCCACGCCTCGGTTCACGCGCTCTCCGGCGGCGAGCGCCTCGTGTTCTTGCACCCCCCGGCGGAGAGCCAAGACAACCGCAGCCGCGCCCACGCCACCTTTAAACTCAACCTCGACAACTCTTGGTTCCGGTTCGACTACACGACCGGCGTGCTCTCGATCCGCGACTTTGACCGTGAGGTGGTGCGTGTAGAGGGCACTGTGGACGTGCTCAACGTCATGCGGGAGGGCCTGAACATCGTCGTCCCCGAGGACCGCGAGCTGACCTGGCAGGCCATTCACCAGGGGTTTGTCCTCCGCCAGCCCTACCGCGTGCAGTGTCGTGTCATCCGGCAGACCGGCGAGATCCGCTGGCGAGAGGTTCGGGCGGACGTCAACCGCGACGCCGACGGCAAGCCCCAATCCCTCGTCGGGCTCATCCTCGACGTCACGGACCTCAAGGAGTCTGGACGCCAGCTCGGCCTCGCCCGCGCCGCCGTAGACTGCAGCTCAGACATGATCCTGACCTTCGGGATGGACGGGCGGCTCCTCGACCTCAACCAGCGCGCCCGGGACCGGCTCCGCCTGAGCCCTGAGATGGGCCCGTCGCGTCGGGTGGAGCAGATCTGCCCGGCCCTGGACACACGCGGCTGGCAAGAGGCGCTCGGCGCCGCCTACCAAGGGAACGACGTCCCGCGCCGCGAGCAGCTCGTACAAGGCGACGGGGAGCGTGTTGAGGTCGAGCTGAACCTCCGTCGGTCTCGGGCGAACGGTGAGGACGTGGTGGTCCTGGTGGCCCTCGATCTCACGAACCGCCTCGCCGCGGAGCGCCGCCGCGCCGAGCGTGAGGCCGTCGAGCAGCTCAGCGGGCGCGTCGCCAAGCGTGTGGCGCGCGCCGACACCGAGGAGCTGGAGCACGCCATCGAGGCTTGCCTCGCCGACCTCACCACCACCCTAGGCTGCGCCCAGGCGAGCCTCTACGACGTTGACCACCCGAACAACCGCTGCGTGCGGCGACTGTTCTGGTGGCGCCCCGGCGAAGACTCCATCGGCCTCGCTGGCCACCTGCCGCTGTGCGCCATCGTCGGCGAAGACGGCTCCCCCACCGCGCGGTACGTCTGTGGTGAGGCGCGCGGCGGCGAGGGCCGCGCCGATGGCGGCGGGCTCCCCCGGCTGCTCCCGGAGGACCGCTGCGCCCTCGTGATGCCGCTGGTAGACGCCCAAGGCGTCATCGGCCTGCTCACCTTGGTCGGCGCGGCGAACGCGGGCCTCCCGGCGCCGCAGCTCAACGACGACCCCTCGATGAACCTCATCGTCGACGTGCTGGCGCGGGCCCTGCACCGCCTCAACGTCGCCCAGCAGCGCCAGGCCCAAGAGCGCGCCACCCTGGAGCTCATCGAGCGCCTGAACTGCACGGTCTACCGCTGTCGCGCCGATGATGACTGGACCTTGGAGCTCATCGGCCCGACTTGCGAGGAGCTGCTCGGGTACAGCGAGCAGCAGCTCCTCGACCCGAGCGGTCCTCGTTTTCGTACGCTCTTCCACCCCGACGACCAGGCTCGCGTCTGTGTCGAGATCCGCGCCCAGCTCCGGGTGTCACAGCAGTTCGTCGCGGAGATGCGCGTGTGCACCCGAGACGGTGAGGTGCGCTGGATGTGGACCCACGGCCGCAGCCTGCGCGACGGGCACGGGCGGCTCATCGCCGTTGAGGGCTATCTATTCGACACGAACCAGCAGAAGCGCGCGGAGCGGG
>JAKLKD010000181.1 GCA_023150845.1 Myxococcota bacterium
AAGCCGTTCTGGCGCACCCACGAGGCCAGGCCCAAGAGCGGCAGCGAGGGGAAGATGCCCAGCTTCTCAGCGGCCTTCTTCGACAGAGGCTGCTGGTCGGCGGCCTCATGGTACTTCATGAAGAGGATGCGGGTCTTCTTGGTGCTGCTCACGGCCGATTCCTTGGCGTGGTGGGGGCGGGGCGAGGGCGCATAGGGATAGAATAGCACCGACGCCGTTGGGTGTGCGGTTTCACGCAGCAAAAGATCGGGCTGTGGGATATCGCACAAACCTCACGCGCTGGAGCTCTGATGCGCCTCTCCGCCGCCCCGTCGCTCCGCCTGGCCCCTTGGGTCGGCCTCTGGAGCCTCGTCAGCCTCTCCGCCGCCTGCAAAGGGGAGCCGCCCCAAGACGACGCGCCTCAAGAGACCGAGGCCCCCGGCGACAGCGATGACGTCGGCGACGACAGCGCCGACGACAGCGGCGACGCCGACACCCAGCGCTGGACCTTCGACGGCGACACCGTGACCGTCGCCGTAGACGACCCCAGCGCCGCGAGCCGCCGCTACACCCTCACCACGACCCACCCCCTGCGCGGCGCGGGCGCCCCGGCGGACGGCCGCCGTGAGGTGGTCGAGGACGCCGACGACGCCACCTTACGCTCGGGCAACCTCTTCATCGACGCCTTCTTCGCCTTGGCCTTGGACGAGCTCGACGAGGCGAGCGTCTCCGAGATCCGCGACGGCAGCTTCAACAGCGGCGCCGCCGTGCCTTGCGACTGCTGGGAGACCGGCGAGGAGTGGACCTGGGTGTGGACCCGCGACACGGCCTACGCCGTTCACCTCGGCCTCGCCTGGATCGACCCCATCCGCGCCCGGGACAGCCTGCGGTTTAAGCTCAGCGAGCGTAAGGCGGCCTTGGGCGGCGGGGGCCTCACGCTGGTGCAAGACACGGGCACCGGCGGGAGCTGGCCCGTCTCAACCGACCGGGTGGTCTGGGCCTTGGGCGCCCGGGCGACGCTCTACGCCTTGCCCGAGGCCGAGCGCGCCGCCTTCGCCGAGGACGCCCGCGCCGCCTTACGCGCCGCCGCCGAGGCCGACCGTGAGGCCGCCTACGACGCCGCCGACGGCCTCTACCGCGGCGAGCAGAGCTTCTTGGACTGGCGTGAGCAGTCCTACCCCGCCTGGGTCGCGACGGACGTCGTGCACATCGGCATGTCGAAGGCGCTCGGCACCAACGTGCTCCACCTGGAGGCCCTGCGGCTCCTCGCCGAGCTCAGCGAGGAGGCCGGGCTCACCGACGACGCCGCCCGCTACGATGCCTGGGCCGCCGACCTCGGCGCGGCGATCCACGCCGCCTTCTGGATGGAGGAGACGGGGAGCTGGTCCACCATGCTGACCACCACCCTCGACCCCTCGCCGTCCCAGCGCCTCGACGCCTTGGGCCTCTCCTTGGCGGCCTTGGCGCTGGACGAGCCCGACGCCGCCGCTCGGGCCGTCGCCGCGTACCCCCACGGCCCCTACGGCCCCCCGGTGATCTTCCCCCAAGAGCCCGACACGCCGATCTACCACAACCGCGCGACCTGGCCCTTCGTGACGGCCTACGTCGCCCGGGCGGGCCGGGCGGTTGGCAACGAGGCTGTTGTAGCGTCCTCTGGCCGCGCCTTGGTGCGTGGGGCCCTGCTCAACCTCTCCAACATGGAGAACCTGGAGTGGCTCAGCGGCGACAACTACGTCGCTGAAGGCAGCACCTCGGGGCCCGTGGTCAACTCCCGGCGGCAGCTCTGGTCCGTCGCTGGGGCGCTCTCCTTCATCATCGGTGACCTCTTCGGCCTGGCCCTGGAGGACGCGGGCGTCTCGGTGAGCCCGCTCTTGCCCTCCGCGCTGCGGGAGGAGTGGTTCGGCGATGAGACAACAATCCTGCTGAACAATCTCCCGTACCGTGGTCGGCGCCTCAACCTCACCCTGCGCCTGCCGAGCGGCGGGACGACGGGGCCCCTGGTGCTGGGCCAGCTCAAGGTGGACGGCGCGCTCGTCGAGGGCGCCTTCGTCTCCGCGGAGCGCCTGACCGACGGCGCCGCCCTGGAGCTGACCCTCGTGGAGGACCGCCGGGCCCCGGCCACGGTGACCACCCTCGACGCGGGCGCGGCCTCCGATGCCCACACCGCGCCGACGCCCCCGGCGCTCCTCAGCGTGTTGGACGAAGGGGAGGGGGGGCTGCGCCTGCGCTGGACCGCCCAAGGAGAGCCCGGCGTCACGGCCTCGGTCTACCGCGACGGCGCCCTCGTCGCCGAGGGCCTCAGCGACGAGACCTGGCTCGACGTCGGCGTCGAGTCCGAGGCCGCCTCACCTTGTTACGCCGTGATGACGGTCTGGGAGAGCACGGGCGTCGCCAGCCACCACAGCGCGCCGGTCTGCTTTTGGGGCGAAGGGGACGGTCGGGTTCAGACCGTGAGCGCCTACGGCCTCAGCGTCGAGGGCGGCGTGTGGTCCGAGGCCCACGGCCGCGCCCACCTCGGCGACTTCGGCGACCCGGACGACACGATCACCGCGTATGGCATCACCCCACGCTGGACCGGCGCCCACCTCCTGCAGCTCGTCGGGAGCGCGGGCGGGCCAATCAACACCGGGGTCTGCGCCGGGCTCAAGCGGGTGACCGTGCTCCGTGAGTCCGACGGCGCCGTGCTCGCCGAGGGCCCGGTCCTCCTGGCCCAGAGCGGCGCCTGGGACGCCTGGCGCGACTCCAGCCTCTTGCCCGTCACCCTCGACGCCACAGAGCCCGTCCGGGTGCTCGTCGAGGACATGGAGCAGATGTCGTCCTTTGCCCACTACCAGGCCTACACCGGCGGCGAAGGCGGCGGGGACGACGCCTGCAACCACGTCAACGTCGCCGAGCTCAAGCTCTTGCCCCGGGCGGGCGCCGCCGCCGCGTCGGTGACCCCAGCCGTCGCGCTGGACGGGGTCAACGACATCGACGCCGTCAACCCCGCCGCCGTCGTGAGCCTCGGAGCGGGCTTAGAGACCTGGTCCCGGATCGGGCTCACCTGGGACGCCGAGGCGCTCACCCTCGTCGTGAACTCCCGGGCGTTTGAGGAGGACTTCACGCCGTTTGTGCTTTATGTGGAGGCCGACTTCGGCGCCGCCACGCCGACGACGGGCCTTGAGTACAGCGGCCTCACCCCGGCCCTGCCCTTCACCCCAACCCACACGATCACCCTGCGCCGGGAGAGCGACGGCGGCGACGGCCTCGGGCCCTGGGCTGGGGTCTGGGCCTGGACAGACGCGGGCTGGAGCCAGCGCCTCCGGTTTGAGCCCGCGGTGACGATGTTCACCGCCGCCGACAACCACACCCTCTCTGTGCGCGCGCCTTGGGCCGCCTTCGGCTCCCCGGAGACCCTACGCATCGCGGGGCACGTTGTCTGGGCGCGGCCGTCCGAGGAGTGGAAGGAGCTTGTGCCCTACAACCACACCCCTTGGGCGTCGAGCGTGAGCGGCTACGCCGAGCTGGACCTCAGCGACCCGCCCGAGGTGAGCCTCTGGACGGTGCGCTGAGGGCTCTCCGCCGAGGGCGCTCAGTCGGCGAAGTGCTCGCTATACGCCGACCAGGCGAACTCAGAGCTTGTGTGTGTCATCTGTAGGTGGATGGGCGCGCTGCTCGTGACGCGCAGCACGTCCCCGGCGCTGTAGTCGTCGCCCAGGCTCACCATGGTCCCCGCGTCGCCGCTCGCCGTGGTGATGACGCTCCAGGCGCCGCCGCTCCAGCGCTCGACGGTGAGGGTCGTGCCGTCCTCGTACACCGCCGCGGTGAGGTCTGTGCGGCGGCTGAGGTAAGTCGACGCGGTGCCCGTCGCGGCCTGGAGGATAAACTCCGTGTCGTAGTGGCCGCCGGAGAGCCCGGGGGCGAGGTCGGCGTCCATACAGGTGCCGTCGCCAGACGTGTAGCCGCCCGGCGTCGCCTCGTTCCGCACGAGCACGGCGCCGGTGAGGTCCACGGTGTACAGCGTCGACGCCGAGACGTAGGTGGAGAAGCCCTCGCCGAGCCCTAGGCTGCCCGAGGTCACGACGCTGCCCCCGGCGCTCACGCTGTAGGTGCAGCCTGAAGTCTCCACACAGAGCCCGGTGAGCCCCGGCTTGCCCTGCACCTCGGGCAACATCCACCGGAGCTGGCTGTCGTAGAAGCCGCCGCTCACGCCGACGAGCTGCTCAAAGTGGTTCTCGATGTTGTCTACGGCGGCGCCCCAGGCGAGCACGGGGCCAGAGGCGGTGAGGCGGTAGAAGCCGTCGGCGACGCCGCTAAAGGCCAAGGAGCCGTCGGCGGCGACGACGTCAGCGTCCACGGCGGCCCAGGCCGAGCCGTCCCAGAGGTCGAGGCTCACGTCGATGTCTGCGCCGCTGGGGTTCACGACCCAGACGTGCTCCCCAGACCAGGTGTAGAGCGTGTCGCTGAGGTAGCTCCCGTCGTCGCCCCGGGCCGCGACGAGCTGGTCTCCGCCGCCGCTGGTGGTGACCATGTTCGCCAAGAAGGGTGAGTCGGCGCGGAGCACGTAGTCCCCGGCGGCGATGACCATCAGCGCCGCGGGGCTCCCTGCGGACAGCGTCACCGGGCTGAGGCCGGAGATGCTCACCGTGGTGTCCTCCGCGGAGATCAGGCTCAGGGCCGTCGTGCCCGGGGCGCGGAGCTGAAGCACGTAGTCGCAGGCCGTGTCGGGGTTCACCTCGGCGTCGCCGTCGTTGCAGTCCGTGTCGTCTTCAGAGAGCCCCTCGCTGAGCGCACAGGCGGCGACGGGCGCGTCCGCGTCACCGAAGCCGTCGAGGTCGGCGTCGCTGTAGTAGGTCAACGCGTCGCTCGCGCCCTCGTCGATCTCACCGTCGCAGTCTTGATCGACGCGGTCGCAGGTCTCTTCGCCGCTCGGCGAGACGAGGGCGTCGTCGGGAGCGCAGTCCTCGCAGTCGATGGTCCCGTCGCCGTCGCTATCGAGGTTGGAGGCCTCACCGTCGCAGTTCAGGTCCTCGTCGCCGCAGGCCTCCGGGGCGCCGGGGTAGACGCCGTCGTCGCCGTCGTCGCAGTCCCCGAGCAGCTCCGGGGTGCCCTCCGGCGCCTCACAGGCGATCACCGCCCCGGAGTCGCTGGCGTAGCCGTCGCCGTCCTCGTCCACGGGCCAGGCCGCCGCGTCCGACGCGCCGTCGTCGATCTCGCCGTCGCAGTCCTGATCCACCCCGTCGCAGGTCTCCGTGGCCTCGGGGTTCACCGCGGCGTTCTCGTCGTCGCAGTCCTCATCAGCGCCGAAGCCGTCCCCGTCAAGGTCAACAACCTCGTTGACCTCACTCTCGATGCCCGTCTCGACCGGGGCGTCGTCGGGGGTCTTGCAGGCGAACAGGGCGATGGTCAAGAGCGGCGCGGTCCAGCGCATGGGGGATCTCCTAGTAGTGCCAAGAGGTTAGCACACGAGCCCCCAGGTGCTTGACCGCCCGCGATGGCCTCGGATTCGTTCTCTGACGCGGTACACTCTCCCCATCACCGCGTGATCCTCGGAGCCTGGATGCCCCTCTTCACCATCCTCGCCCTCGCCGGGCCCGCCCAGGCCCAGGAGTACACCTCTCGCGCCGACTTCGAGACCGCCGCGGGCGGCACGATCACCGAGCTCACCTTTAGCGATCAGGCCGCTGGCACGATCATCACCACGCAGTACGCCGGGACGGCGGGGGTCACCTTCGGGGGATCTTCGGTGATGGTGCTCTCGACGACGGCCTTCTCCGACAAGTACGGCCTCTACTGCGACTGCAAGGCCGGGGTCACCCTGACCTTCGCCAGCCCCCAGACCGCGCTCGGCGTCGAGCACGCCGGGGGCATGCTCATCAGCCTCTACGACAGCAGCGGCGCGCTCCTCTCCGCGACCGACCTCGAGGGTGGCTCCAAGTCCGGGTACTTCTTGGGCGTGATCTCCGGCGCGCCGTTCAGCTCGGCGATCCTGCAGGACACCGGCGACAACAGCCTCGCCATCGACGGCCTCTTGCTGGTCACCCCGAGCGACCGCGACGGCGACGGTGCCCCCGACGCCGCGGACTGCGACCCCGACGACAACACGGTCTACCCCGGCGCCCCGGACGTGCCCTACGACGGCGTCGACTCGGGCTGCGACGGCGGCGAGGAGTATGACGTCGACGGAGACGGCTTCGACGGGGTGGAGGGCGGCGGTGAGGACTGCGACGACCGCGACCCCACGGTCTACCCCGGCGCGGCGGAGCTGGAGGACGGCCTCGACAACGACTGCGACGGCCACGACGAGGGTTATGACGGCGACGGGGACGGCCTCCGCGACCTCACCGAGCAGGCGCTCGGCACCGACCCCACCCTCGCCGACAGCGACAGCGACGGGCTCAGCGACGGCGACGAGGTGAACCTCCACGGCACCGACCCCTTGGGCCGGGACACCGACGGCGGCGGCGCCGAGGACGGGGACGAGGTCTCGGCGGGCACCGACCCCCTGAACCCCGACGACGATCAAGACGAGCAGACCCCAGGCGACAGCGATACGCCCAGCGATGACTCCGGCGCGGGCGGCGACGGCGGCGGGGGTGACGGAAAAGGCGGGGGCTGCGCGACGAGCCCTCGACTCGGCGGCCTCGGCGCCTTGATGCTCGCGCTCCTGGCCCGTCGGCGTCGATTCTGAATATACATCAAGATTGTTGCCATAAGCCTCGGAGGCCGCGTCGCCTTGGGGGTGGTGCGTCTCGCCGACAGATCCGATAGCCTTGGCGCTTCTTCCACCTTGGAGCTTCGATGTCGACCTCTGCCGCCTCCCCGACCGTCTGCTTGCAGTGCACCCGTGAGCTTCGCGCCGACGAGCCTCACATCGCCGTTCAGGACGGGGTCTTCTGCGAGAGCTGCGCGGGCAAGCTCCAGGCGGAGCTCGCGCGCATCGAGCGCAGCCAGTCCGAAGGGGTGAACTACCCGCTCTCTGCGGTGGGCGGCGTGCTCGGCGGCGCCTTGGGGGTGCTCGCCTGGTGGGGCTTCACGGTGATGACCAAGATCTCCTTCGGCCTCGTCGCCGTCGTGATCGGCGTCGCCGTCGGCCAGGGGGTGCTGCGCCTCGGCGGCTACCGCCGGGCCCTGGGCCTGCAGGTGCTCTCCGCGGCCATCGCGACCGTAGCCTTCGGCGTCGCGAGCTTCCTCGTGAACCGCAGCTTTTACAACATGGCCGCTGTAGAGCAAGGTTTTGAGATCCTGCCCTTGGTCCCGCCCCTTCCCCTCGTGATTGAGGTCCTTAAGATGGGGGCCAGCCCGATGGATCTGCTGTTCTTAGGCATCGTGCTCTACGAGGCCTGGCGGATCCCGGCGCCGCTGAGGCTCACCTAGCATGACGACGTAGCAGGAGCAGCGAGAGCGCACCATCGAGAACCTGCGGCGCCTCGCCGCCCAGCGACAGGAGGCGCCGACCCCCTCGGAGTCGACGGTCAACTGGAGCCGCTGGGGCTGGCTCGGCGCCGCGGCGCTCTTCATGTTCGGCAAGCTCAAGTGGCTCATCGCCATCGCGAAGTTCGCCAAGCTCCAGACCTTACTCACGATGCTCCTGAGCATCGCCGTCTACGCCCAGGTCTTCGGCTGGCCCTACGCCGCGGGCTTTGTGCTGCTCATCTTTGTCCATGAGATGGGGCACGCCCTGGCGCTGCGCCAGCAGGGCATCCCCGCGAGGGCCCCGGTCTTCATCCCCTTCGTCGGCGCGGTGATCGCGATGCGCGGCATGCCCCGGGACGCCTGGGTGGAGGCCGTCGTCGGCATCGGCGGCCCGCTCCTGGGCACCGTCGGCGCCATCGGCTGCCTGGTCGCGGCGATGGTCACCAGCTCCCCGCTCATGTTCGCCCTCGCCGCGGCGGGCTTCCTCATCAACCTCTTCAACATGATCCCCATCTCGCCCCTGGACGGCGGGCGCATCGTCGGCGTGATGAGCCGCTGGATCTGGCTCGTGGGCTACATCGTCGGCGGCGTGGTGTTCTTCTTGACCTACTCGCCGATGCTGTTCCTCATCCTGCTCTTCGGCCTGTTCCAGCTCCCGAGCCTCTTCGCCCCGGGCAAGGCCGGGTACTACGACGTGCCGACCTCCAAGCGGGTGATCATGGGCGTGGCCTACTTCGGGCTGCTCGCCGTGCTCGCCGCCGGGGCCGCGATCAGCGAGGCCTACGCCCCTGAGCTGAGCGCGCCCCAGCGCCTCGCCGTCTTGTTCACCAGCGGCCTCGTGGCCCTCGCCGGGCGCGGTCCCCGCTGATGTTCGCCGCGTGGGGGTTACGGCCAGAGGTTGAGGCGCACCAGCTCCCTGGAGAGCCCCGCGCCCTGCTCTGGCAGCGGGCCCTGGGCCGGGGGCTCTGGGTGAGCCCGACGCCGGAGCCTACGCCGGGGCTCAAGGCGCAGCTCCTCACCCACCACCTCATCGGCCCGGCGCCGGGCCTCCTCTCCTTGGTGCCGTGGCCGAGCCGCTGGGCCTTGACCCTGCCCGAGCGCCCGGCGATCTACCACCCCTTGCCGCTCTTGCGGGGCCCCGACGGCTTCCCGTTCCGGGCCATGGCGCTCAGCCCCCAAGAGCTCGCGGCTTGGCGCCTGATGAACGGCGCGCGGCGGCTCGGTGAGGTGTGCTCCCGCAGCGGGCTCAGCCTCGACGACACGCTGTCGCTTTTATTACGGCTCACCGATGTCTCAGTCCAGGCGCTCCAGCTCCGCCCAGGCCCGGCCCGGGCCCAAGAGCCCGCCTTGGACCGCCTCGTGAGCCCGCCGCGACCGGCGAACCTCCGGGAGGAGCATCACCGGGGCGCCGAGGGGGAGACGACGCTGCGGCGTTTCCACGAGGAGATTCACGACGCGCCGACCCACTTCGACGAGGGGGAGACGACCTTCGCCCACGCCTTCGAGCGGCCTCACCCCGCCCTCGGCGGGCGGCCCTTCGGCGCGGCGCTCATCGACGCCTTGGCCCAGCGCCAGCCCTTACGCTCGGGGCTCGACGTGCTGGAGATCGGCCCCGGCAGCGGCGCGGTCTGTGAGGCGGCCCTGTCGCGTTTAATCCAATGTGACGCCGCGCCAAGATGCTACACCCGCCTCGACCTCAGCCCGGAGCTGCTCCGGGCCCAGGCCGCGCGCTGCCCGACGACCCAGAGCTTACAAGGCAGCGCCGAGGCCATCCCCCTGCCCGATGCGCATGTTGATCTGGTGCTCAGCAACGAGGTGCTCGCGGATCTCACCGCCGCCGCCGACCCCGGCGGGTTTGAGGTCACGCCCCTCGACGGCCAGGCCTGGTACAACGTCGGCGCGTTTCGCCTCGTCCGGGAGCTCGCGCGGGTGCTGCGCCCCGGCGGCCTCGCGTACCTCTCGGAGTTCGGCGCCCCGGACGAGCTGCCCACGGAGACGACCCAGCTCGACCACCCCGAGGTGAGCGTCAACTTCTCCCAGGTGGCCGAGGTGGCCGCGGCCGCGGGCCTCACGGTGGAGATCCTGCCCTTGGGCGCGCTCCTGGGCGTGGATCTCGACGCGCGCTGGCTCTCCCGGGCGTCTTTTGAGGGCCTGCGCTGCCTGTTCCGGGAGTACAAGCTCCTGTTGTCGGCACGGGCCTACACCCCGCAGACCTTGTGGTTGCCCGAGCCCGTCGAGGGGCAACGTTTTGTGAGCCTGCGCGAGGACGGCCCCGCCCCGGTGATCACGAGGTTATGGGCTTTGGTCCTGAGGAAGCCGCAGGTCGGACCGGAGGTCTCCCTTGTTGAACCCTGATGAGGCGGAGCTCATCGCCGCCGAGCGCCGGGCGGCGTTTCGGTTTGTCGCGTTTGTCGGCGCCGCGGTCTTGATCCTGGGCGTCGCGATGTTTGGCGGCGTAGACCGCCTCACCCGGCTCATCCGCTACGAGCTCCCCCGGCTGTCCATGACCGAGGAGCAGCTCCAGACCGAACGGTTCCACACCGAGCTCTGGCCGAACCTCGCCATCGCGCTCTCCGGGGACGCCCGCGAGGCGAAGGCCGCCTTGCTCTCGGCCTTAGAGGGCGACCCCGAGCTCTGGCCCATCGGCGCGGAGATCATCGATCTCGCCATGGACGCGCCCGCGCGTGACGTAGAGGCCCTCGTGGCGCTCTGCGACCGCTGGACGGAGACCTTACACAACCGCGGTGAGCCCTGGATCTTGGAGTGCAACGTCATGTTCACGCGCTCCGGCGCGATGTTCTACACCAAGAGCTACGAGGTGCTCAGCGACCTCACCGTGACCGTCTCCGGCGAGCCCAGCCGGGCCCGGCTCATCCGGCGGGCCGACCGCACCAACCTCGTCGAGCAGTACCTCGGCCACTCCGGCGACCTTGAGCGCGGCGCGATGATCGTCAGCGACCGCATCGCCGAGAGCGCGCTTGAGCTCTGGGCCTCCCTCGACGGCGCTGACCCCTGGTCCGCGCCCCTTCACGCCGAGCTCTCCCGCGCCCTGAGCCCTGAAGACCTCGACGCGCTGGTCAAGAGCGCGCCCGTGCGCCGCAGCCTGCAGGACGCCACGGACAGCATCAACCAGCGCCGCCCGTGCAGCAACTTCGCTGTAAACCGCGTGCCCGCCTTGGGTTATGACCGCTACGACCTGGAGGCCTTTGAGCAGCGCGGCCTGCGCGACGGCGGGGCCTGCCCCGAGGTGCGCCGGGAGGAGGCCACGGCGATCCTCACCGCGAGCCGGGCCCTGCGTGATGACGACGCGCTGCCCCAGGCCTTAAACGCCTTGGCCGCCCACCTCGCCCGAGCGGTGATGGTGCACGAGGCGCGGCACCAGGCCGATGAGCGGGTGGGCCTGCCCGAGGCCCTCCTCAACCTGCACTATGAGGCCGTGCTCAAGGAGGCCCGGTCCTACCTCGCGAGCTTCGCCCACCCGGAGCTGGGCTGGACGTCGGTCGCCCAGGCCTGCCAAGGCGCGGCGGGCAGCGGGGGCCCCCACGACGCCGCCTTGGGCTGGCTGCGGGACGAGGGCCTCGGTGAGCTGTGCCAGAGCCCCTCGGCGGAGCTCCCTGTCATCGCCGGGCGCATCGAGGCCGAGCTCTTCGGCGCCTCGTCCACCGTGGTCGTCCCGCCGCTGGCGAGCCTCCGTGTGGAGTGGGAGGAGTGACGCTCAGGCCTCGGGCCGCGCCCGGCCCCGCTCGTCGATGACGCCCGGGGCGAGGCGGTCGAGGGCCTTGCCGACGAGCCACCACAGCGCCAAGGCCGAGGCCGCGCCGACGTACCCATCGACGGCATAGTGCCAGCCGAGGTGCACCGAGCCGACCATAATGATCACCAAGAACACCGTGAGCCCGATGCCGACGGCCCGGCCCGCCCGCCAGCCGGTCAAAGCGAACAAGGTCGAGGCCGCGACGTGGCCGCTCGGCATCGCCGAGATGCCCGAGATGACGTGGGCGTCCCCGGTGGTGTAGGTCTGCCAGAGCTTGCCCTGCATCTCGACGGCCCAGAGCGTGTAGTGCTGCTCGTGGACTGTGTGGAGATACGACATGAGCGGGGCGTAGGGGTCCTCCCCCGGCACGAGCGCGGCGTAATAGCAGGGCCCCGCTGAAGACCAGGCCGTCGCCAAGAGCGTGCAGGGCAGGGCCCAGATGAGCAGCATCACCGTGAGGAACTGGGCGCGGGTGCGGCGGTCGGCGCTCCACGACTGCCAGACGATCATCGTCATCATGACGATCATCCAGAGGTTGTAGAGCACATTCATCACGAACGTGACGACGGGGTAACCCAAGACCGGGTGCAAGAGCCGCCAGGGGTCTACACCAAGATGCAGCGCGCGGTCCCAAGCGAAGAAGGTGGCGTCCCAGGAGAAGGGGTTCAGCTTGGGGATGAGCAGCTTCACCGCGCCGAAGGTCACCGAGAAGTGGGGCAGGCTCAGGTGCACGACGAGGAAGCCGACGACGTGGCGCAGGTTGAGGTAGCTCCCGCGCCATTGATCCCACACAAACTTGAGCAGCGGCGCCTCGGCGGGGGCCTTCTTCGCCAGCCAGGCCGTGCGGCCCGCGGCGTAGAACAGGCAGATCACGAGCGCCATCACGTTGACCGCCTCGTGCTCAATCTTGAGCGTCGTGAAGCTCGGCGCGCCCATTTTTGCGAAGAGCCACTCCCCAAACAGGAGATACGCCGCCACGACGCCGAGCGGCGGCAGGTTCTCTTGCAGGATGAGGCGGAGGGTGGAGCGGTCCATTGGTCGGGGAGCTTACCGCAGCACGAGGAGCTGGGCGTCGCCGCCGTAGGGGGAGCGGTCGGCGGCGCGCAGGGCCTCGATCCCCGGGGCGGGCGGCGCGGAGCGGAGCGGCGCGCCCCACCACAAGGCCAAGGCCCCGGGGGCGGCGGCGCGGCGGAGGCTCGGCAAGAGCGCCT
>JAKLKD010000182.1 GCA_023150845.1 Myxococcota bacterium
GGCCACGGCGACGGGGGTCGATGTGCTCTGGCGCCCCGCCGAGGATCAGGAGGTGCGTGTCGTCGCCTTCGGCGCCTTGGACCTGCGCCAGCCCGGCGCCTCCCCACGCTGGGGCGCGGCCCGTGTGAACGCCAAGATGCCCATCGAGGTGAAGACCGAGCCCGGTTCGAGCCTCGTCGTGCGGGTCGGCGGGCGCAGCTACGGCCCCGTGGTCGCCGGGGCCGACGGCCTGCTCGCCCTGCAGGTGGAGGTGCGCGCCGGGGAGGTGCTCGGCGAGGCGACCCTGGAGGACAAGGCCGGGAACCGCCAGCGCACGACCTTGACCCTCGTGAGAAACCCGCGGCCGAGCCTCGTCGCGATGATCGGCGGGCCCGCGCGCCAAGGCGTCGCGCCGCCGCCGCTGTGGGTGCACGCCCTCGACGCCCAAGGCCGCCCCTGGACCGGCGAGACCCCGAGCTGCCGGGCCGCGGGCGGCGAGCGCCTCACCCTGCGGAGCGTCGCCCCGGGCGTTTGGAGCGCCAGCCTGCCTGTCGAGCTCGTCGAGGACGCCTTTGAGCTGCGTGTGGACTGCGCGCTCGGCGACCGCCTCGCCTTGAGCACCGCCCGGGCGCCGCTGGACCGCGGCACCCCCGCCCGCATCAGCCTCGCCGTGTGGCCGACGGAGCTCACGGCGGACCTCCCGGTCTCTCAGGTCCGGGCGTCCTTGGAGGATCGCCGCGGAGAGCGCCTCAACGTCGAGGGGCTCCAGCTCTCCGCGGAGCTCGGCAGCATCAGCGGCGTCGCCGCCGAGGGCCAGTCCTTACGCGCCGACCTCACCGCGGACAACACCGCGCCCGAGGACGCCGTGATCGCGACCTGGCGCTCGCCGCCGGGGGAAGGGGAGCCCTGGGAGCTGCGCCTCTTCGCCACGGCGACGCCCAGCGGCCTGGAGGTCCTCGCCCGGCCTCTGGACCGCGCAGGGCGCCCCTTGGTGGGGATCTCCGTGCGGATCCGCGCCGGGGACAAGACCCACGAGGCCCTCACCGCCGAGTCCGGCTGGGCGCGCTGGTCCTTGCCGGCCCCCGCGGGGCCAGGGGTGGTCGAGGCCGAGGTGGGGGCGCTCCGTCGGCGGGTGGCCGTCGCGCCGGGCCTCATCCGCGCCGTGCCAGACCCCGGGAGCCCTGAGCTCAGCGCCCGGGCGCCCGTCACCCTGCGCGTCGGCCGGGTGAGCGCGGTGTCCGTGAGCGTCGAGCCCCGGCAGGTCTACGCCGGGCCCCAGAGCTACGCCGACGTGCGGGTGATGCTCACAGACCGCGCCGGGCGCGCGGTGCTCGACGAGGAGCTGCTCATCGAGACGGACCTCGGGACGGTCGAGCCCGCGCAGGCGGCGCCGGACGGGGGCTACGTCGCGCGCTGGACCCCGCCGCCGGGGGCCACCAACGGCCTCGTGCAGATCCGCGTCCGCTCCACGAACGGGGCCTTCCCCGAGACCCAGACCACCCTCGACCTCTTGCCCCGCCCCATCCGCCTCGCCCCGGCCGTGAGCTTGGGGTGGATCACCTCCTTGGGCGCGGTGAACGCCCCGCGCCTCAGCGCGCAGCTCGACCGCCGGGTGATGGACGTAGACCTGCCGCTCTACGCCCGGGTCGGTCTCGGCTGGTACATGACCCGCAGCTCCGTAAGCGATCCCGAGCGGGGAGGGGAGGTGACGCTCTCTGCGCAGGCGCTGAACCTGAGCGCCCTCGCGGTGTTACGGCGCGAACGTGGCCCCTGGGCGAGCTGGCTCGGGGGCGGCCTGGGGGTCACCCCGCTGCTGATGAGCGCATCCTTAGACGGCGCGCCCCTCTACTCCGGGCTCGGGATGCCCCTTCCGGGCCCCGTCGGGGTGCTCGGCGCGGGGCGGCGCTTCTCTAGCGGCGAGGTCTTTGGTGAGCTCGGCGGGTACGGCGCGGTGCTGCGCGGCTCGGAGTTTGGTTATGAAGGTCAGCTCGGAGGCTTTGCGTTCAGCCTCGGATACCGCATAATCTATTAAACCGTCTGTAGGAGCGCCTGACCGCGGAGGTCCCATCTCCACGACCTGCCACCACGCCGTCGCCCGTGCGGCCCACTTGATCGGTGGGCTCATGGTGTCGCTCGCCGTCGGATGTGCGCCGGAGCTCCCTGAGCCGTCGTTGCAGGCGGTGAGCCCGAGCTGGGGTTGGGTCGGCGAAGAGACGCTCATCACCATCGACGGCGAGGGCCTGCTCCCCGGCCTCAGCGTGCAGGGCGGCCTCGGCGGCGAGGTGAACTTCGACGCCCAGTTCAGCGCGGCCTTGGTCTCCGACGACGCGCGCCTGCCCTTAGGCGCCGTCGAGCTCGCGGAGTACGACCGCCTCAGCGCCCGCGTGCCGAGCGACCAGCCGACGGGGCTCTACGACCTGGAGGTCACCACGCCCCAAGGCGACGTGTTGACCCTCGCCGAGTCCTTCACCGTGAGCGCCACCCGCGCGGATCGGATCGGCCTCGACTACGAGTCCCGCATCTACACCGTGAAAGAGGCCGTCACCTTGGTGCTGGAGGTGCGTGACCCCGACGGCGAGCCCGTCGTGCCCGGCGAGCCCATCCCCGTGCTCATCACCGTCGAGTCGAGCCTCAACGGCGAAGGGGTGGTCTTTGACCTCGACGAGCCGGCCCTGCTCGACGCGGCCTTGCTCGACGACGCCGTGGGCGTCTCCGGCTCCATCGACGAGGACGGGCGCACGAGCGTCACCTTCACCTCGACCTTGCCGGACTACCTCACCGTCAGCGTCACCCCGGCGGAGCCCGGCTCCCCCCTCGCGGGCGCCCAGGCGTTCATCCCCTTCGCCGCGGGCGCCTTGGCCGACGTCATCATGACCCTAGAGGGCGAGGCCGAGGGCTCGACGGACCCCTTGGTCTTTGAGGCCGGGGTGCCCTTCGACGTAGACTTCACCCTGGTCGATGAGGACGGCCTCATCGTCGAGGATCCCCCCGTCGTCATCT
Source organism: Myxococcota bacterium (assembly GCA_023150845.1). Taxonomy (GTDB): domain Bacteria; phylum Myxococcota_A; class UBA796; order UBA796; family CAJQPC01; genus JADKFE01. Next base: position 2,980 of record JAKLKD010000182.1, read on the forward strand.
CTCTGCGGGATCGCTGCGGCGGCCAGGTCGAGCCTTCAGAGGTGCGCGTCGAGGGCCAGGCCAAGGTGCCGATCACGGTCACCCGGGCCACGGGCACGGCGAACTGCCGCCTCAACCTGCTCGTCGCGTCGGGCCCGGCCATCGGCGAGTCCGCAGAGTTTGAGGTCCGACCCGGCGCGCTCAGCGCCTTCGACCTGCGCACGCCGACGGACTCGGGCTACGAGGTCACCGCGGGTGAGCTGAACCTCAACCTCGTCATCGGCGCCGTGGACCTCTGGGACAACGCCGTCGTAGACTACGACGACCTCGGGAACTTGGCGCTCAGCGCCTGGATCGAGGACGCCGCCGGGGATGAGGAGGCGCAGATCGAGCTCACGCGCTGCGAGGACTGGGTGGCGGGCACCCGCTTCTGCGCCTTGGCCATGCGCACTGCGGCGGACTCCTTGTACATTCGCGCTGAGGCGGACGGGGTGATCGGCGAGAGCGAGCCCCTGCTCGTGCACGCCGCCGCGCCAGAGACGCTCAACGCCGTCGCCGAGCTGAGCACTGTCGTCGCCGGGGACGACAGCCTCACGATCCGCCTCTTCGCCCGAGACCGCTTCGAGAACGTCGTGCCGCTGGACGCCTTGGCGGCGGAGGACGTCGTCATCAACGACGGCGAGATCACCTGCGACACCATCACCTGCGACACCATCACCTTTGACCCGACGGGCATGGCGCGGGTCTCCGGCTGCGTCGCCACCATCGCGGGCAGCGGACCCCTCACCGTCGCGCTCACCGTCGAGGGCGTGGACCTCGTCGGCACGACGGGGGTCGTCACCGTCGAGCCCGGAGACGTCGCCATTGGTGAGCTCACCACGCCTAGCGCCGCCCAGGCGGGCGAGGCCTTCGGCGCCGAGCTTACGCTCTACGACGAGTTCGGCAACCTCTGCTCCGGCGGCACGGCGACGGTCACCGTCACGCCGAGCGCGGGCAGCATCGCCTTGGACGGGCTGGCGACGACGACGCTCAACGTCATCGGCGGCGTGTGGGCCGGGGACATCGAGCTCTCCGCGGCCGGGGACATCCGCCTGAGCGTGGCCAGCTCCAGCGCCGTCGAGATCGGCGAGGCGACGGTCGCGGTGAGCCCGGCGAGCGCGTCGAGCCTTGAGGTGAAGCTCAGCGCCGTGTACGCCTGGGTCGGGGAGCCGACGCCGACGCGGGTGAGCGTCAAGGACAAGTTCAACAACACCGTCACGGACTTCAGCGGCACCATCACCCTGAGCTCGGACAGCGCGCTCTTCGTCTCCGTGACCACCGCCGACGTGGTGAACGGCGTGGCCCAGCTTGATCTCACCTGGGACAGCGCCGGCCTCGACGACCGCGTGAGCGCCAGCGCCTCGACGGGCCTCACCGGGCGCTCGTCTCGGGTGGACGCCCTGGACCTCACCTGCGCCAGCGGGCCGACGGCGGCGCTGTCGTTTGACGGGGACGCCGAGGCCAACGTCTGCCTCATCAGCGGCGCGGCGAGCCTCAGCGCGGATGCCACGACGAGCACCGCCGGGGCCCAGGCGCTCAGCGTCTACCTCTTCGACAGCGGCCTCGGCGAGGTCACCCGCAACACGTCCGGCCGCGCGACGATGCGCTGGGAGGAGGCCGGGGTCTTCTTGCCGATGGTGATCGTCGCCGACCTCGCGGCCTGCGCGGACATCGTCAGCGGCGTGGTCTGGGTGGACGAGAAGGGCCTGCCCGCCGGGGACGTCAGCGTGAGCCTCGGGCACAGCAGCCGCACCTCGGGCGGCTCTAGCGCCGTGTCCGACACGACCGTGAACGTGCAGGCCTACGACTGCGCCGGGGACTTCGCCAGCGGCGCCTCGCTCTATGTGCGCACGGACCTGGGCCAGCTCGTCGGGCCGACGGCCACGGGGGAGGGGCTCGCAGTCACGCTCAACGGCAGCGGCGCGGCCAGCTTCACCTGGTCGGGGGCCTCCTTGGCCACGGACGGCCTGGCGACGGTCGCCGCGGGCAGCCTCAGCGGCGCGGCCTGGGGTGAGGCGAGCCTCAGCGTCACCGGGGACAGCACCCGCCCCCTCGTCGCCGCGGTGAGCCCCTCCGGGGCGACCACGGACACCTGGACGACGCTCACCGTTGACTTCAACGAGCCCGTCGCGGCGGGGGACTACAGCGGCAAGGTCTCGCTCACCGGGCCCGCCGGGGCGATCCCGTTCTCGGTGGCGCTCAGCGCCGACGGCACCCGGCTCACGATCACCCCGTCGAACCCCATCATCGGCTCGGCGGGGGCCTACACGCTCACGCTCTCTAGCGCGACGAGCACGAGCGCCCAGATCCGCGATGACTCGGGGAACAAGCTCGACGGCGCGATGACCGGCGCCGCCAGCGCCTGGACGAGCGTCTTCGGCGCCGTGGGCAGCTCGGGCCTCGCGATGTCGTCCTGCGCGCCCTCGACGACGACCATCACCCCGGACGGTGACGACACCGCGTCCTCGACCGCGCCGGAGGAGTCCGACGGCGTCACGCTGGGCCTCGCCGCCAGCGGCGCGCCGACGCGGTGGCGGGTCACCGTGACCGACGCCAGCGGCGACCGGCTCCGCACGGTCTGGGCCACGGCGACGGGCGCCACCCAGAGCGTGGTCTGGGACGGGCGCGGCGACGACGGGCGCTTCGTCCCGGCGGGGGAGGTCACCCTCTCCGCCGTCGCCGTAGACGCCACGGACAACCTCTCGACCCCTTGTGAAGCCTCGGTCACCGTGACCGAACGTTATCTCTCCCCGGAGTGAGCTTGACTGACGATCCTGTTGACGCGCTGCGCACCGCCCGCCTCGCCGAGCTCGGCCTCCTGGCGGCGTCCCTCGCCCATGAGGTGCGGCAGCCGCTCTTCGCCATCAAGTCCCTCACCCAGCTCGCTGACGCCCAGCTCGCCCGGGGCGGTGACGCCGCGCACGCCCGGTCCCTCTTGCGCTCCCTCGCCGAGCAGATCGAGCTTCTGGAGCGGGTCGTGGACGGGGTGCGCCTCTACTCCCGCGCCCCCGGTGAGAGCCTCAGCCCCGTGGACTGCGCGGCCTGCGTGGAGGAGGTCGTCGCCTTGATGCGCCACCGGGCGGTCGCCCGGCGCGTGACCCTCAAGGTGGAGCTCGCCGAGGACCTCTCCGCGGGCCTCGCTGACCCCACCGCGCTCACCCAGATCCTCGCGAACCTCACCCAGAACGCCTTGGACGCGAGCCCGCCGGACTCCGTCGTCGTGCTGCGCACGCTCCGGCTGGGGGATGGCCTCGCCGTTGAGGTCCGCGACCAGGGCCCGGGGGTGCCCGCCGCCTTGGCCGAGCGCATCTTTGAGCCCTTCTTCACCACGAAGAACCCCGACGAGGGCACCGGCCTCGGCCTCGCGCTCTCGCGACGCCTCGCGAGCGCCTGGGAGGGCCGCCTGGAGCTCGTGCCTTGTGAGTCCGGCGCCTGCCTGCGCGTCACCTTGCCCGCCTTGGGCTGCGCCCAGCGCCGTCGTGCCTGAGCGCGCGGGCCCTGAAGGCCCCGAGCGCCCGTCCGCGCCGCCCTTCCCGATGGTGGTGGAGCGGGGCCTGAGCCCCAACGACGCCATCTCGGTGTGCAGCTACCCCCAGCAGCTCCTCTACCTGCGCGCCCAGCGCTGCCCCTGCGGCGGCCGCCTCGCCATCGGCGACGATCAGCGCCTGGAGACCTCGGGTCGGCGCGTCTTGGAGCGCCTGGAGGCCCGCTGCGTGCGCTGCGCCCGGCCGCGCCCGGCCTGGTTCGACATCACCGCCTACCACGGGGATCCCGCCGCCTTCGGCCGCTTCGACGAGCTCGTGCAGCTCCTGCGGGAGGGCGTCGCGCTCATGGACCAGGGCGCCTTCGCCGCGGCGCGCCCACGCTTTGGGGAGATCGTCGCCCGGGAGCCGAGCTTCGCGCCGGCCTGGGCCAAGCTCGGCATCTGCGCCGTCGCCACCGACGACCTGCCGCTCGCCCGGGCGGCCTTTACGACGGCCATCGGCCTCTGCCCCATGGAGCCGACCCACCACCGGCTCATGTCCCGGCTCTTGACCCGGATCGGCGAGACCGACCGCGCCCGCTGGCACCGTGAGGTCGCCGAGGCGCTGGACGCCCTTGTGGACGACGACGAGGCGTGAGGATACGGCGGCGCTTCCCCCGAGTCTGGAGCCGCCATGTCCGAGATTCCCCAAGATGACGACGAGCTCAAGGGCCTGCCTGAGCTGTTCATGGCCGCGGTGACCCTCAAAGATCGCGGCGAGCTCGACAAAGCCCGGGATCTCCTCCGGGAGATCCTCCGCCGTGAGCCCCGCCTCGCCGAGCCCCGTCTGGAGCTAGGCCGCATTCACCTCGACGCCGGCCGCGTCGAGGACGCCGAGGTCGAGACCCGCGAGGCGCTGAGCGTGCTAGAGCGCGGCGGCCGCTGGCTCGAGACCTTCACCGAGAACGAGCTGCTCTCCGTGGCCCACGGCCAGCTCGCGGAGATCTTGCGCCAGCTCGCGGACAGCGACGAGCTGCTCTTCGGCGACCCGGACGTCTGGCGGCGCACGCTGGACGAGGCCAAAGCACACTTCAAGAAGAGCGTGCAGCTCGACCCCACGAACGCGCACTCCGAGTACCACTCCTTCTTCTTGGGGCTGGCCTCGGACGACGGCGACGCGGGCCTGCAGAGCCTCATGCCCGGCGGCCTCGCCCAGCTCGACGCGGCCGGGGCCTTCGAGGACGGCCCCGACGACGAAGAGGTCGTGTTTGAGGAGCACTGAGCGACGGCGGCGCGTCGCTCAGCGGTTGGCGCAGAAGCCGCCTTGGGTGGACGCCCCGGGGTCGAGGGTGTTGTTCCAGCTCTCGCCCACAAAGACGTCAGTGCCGTCGGCCTCTTCGCTGTATTTGCTGCTCCAGACCGTGTAGGGCACGCCGGAGAGCCGCGTACGCACCTCCCAGGTCACGCGCAGGTCGCTGTTGTTCGTGACGATGAGGTCGGCGCAGTAGCCCGCGCTCCAGTCGGACGTGATGTTGATCTCAAAGTCGACGTTGCCCTCGCTGGAGCTGGGCTCGCCCCACTCCCCGGTGTCCTCGGGCAGCTCATCGAGGCTGAGGCGCTCGCCCAGCGCGGGGGTGTCTAGCTCCGTGGCGGCCTCCCCGGCGCGTAGGCTGAGGTGCTCACTCGCCAGGAGCGCGGTCTGGGGCCCCGTCAGCGGCATCGACCCCGGCGCGTAGGCGTCGGCGACGGCGTCGGCGTCACAGGTGAGGTTCTCGGCGTCGGCGAGCCCGGCGGCGAAGCTGAACCACACCCGGCTGTAGCAGCGCTGCACGTCGGGGCTCGCGGCCAGCAGCGCCGAGAGCTCCATCAGCCCGTCAAACTCGCCGTCCGTCGAGGCGGAGCCCTCAATCCAGCCCGTCGCGTCGATGGGGTGCTCGCCGTCGCGCTCCCGCCAGCGCCCGATGCCGTCGTAGGCCTCAAAGCCGAAGCCGATGGGGTCGATGAGGCGGTGGCAGGACTGGCAGACGGGCTCCGTCGCGTGGGTGGCGTACCGTTCGCGGGTGGACAGCGTCGGGTCCACCGGGGGCGGGGAGGTGTTGAGGTTGGAGGGCGGCGGCGGCAGGTCTTGGCAGAGCAGGTGCTCCCGCACGAGCAGGCCGCGGTGCACCGGGCTTGAGCTGGCCGAGAGCGCCCAGGTCGTGAGCACCGATCCTTGGCTCAAGAGCCCGCCGTACTGAACGCCGTCGAGGCTCACCCGCCGGAAGCCCTCGGCGTCGGCCTCGCCGGTCCCCGGGCTCACGCCGTAATAAGACGCGAGGCTGTCGGTCATGAAGCTGTGCCGGGCGAGGAGCAGGTCCGAGAGCGTCGCGCCGCTGGCGGCGAGGTCGTTGACGAGGCGGCGGGTCTCCCCGGCGAGCTCCTCCCGGACGGTCGTGGTCAGCTCGGGGTACTCCGTGGTGTCCCGGCTCACGATGGCGAGGCGGTCGAGGTCGAGCCAGTCCTCAAAGAAGGCCGCGATGACCTCCTCGGCCCGGGGGTCGGCGGCGAGGCGCGCGGCCTGCGCCCGCAGGCCCTCGTCGTCGTCCAGGGCCCCCGAGGCCGCGGCCTCAAGGAGCTCATCGTCGGGGGTCGTCCCCCAGAAGAGGTAAGACAGGGCCGTCGCCCGCTCCCAGCCCGTGAGGTGGTAGAGCCCGTCCCCACCCTTGGCGCCGAGCTCCATGCGGTAGAGGAAGTGCGGCGACTGCAACATCGCCGTGATCACCCAGCGGGCCCCGGCGTCGAAGCCGTCCTCCCGCGCCACGGACTCCCAGAGCGTGAGGTAACGCTGCAGGTCGTCTTCGGTGAGGGGGCGGCGGAAGGCCCGCAGGCCGAAGTCTTCGATGAACAAGGTCGCGCAGGCCGTCTTGCCGACCTCGTCCGGGTCGCAGGGGAGCAAGAGGCTGAGGTCGGCCTCGCCCGCCGCGGCCTCGGCGGCGGCGCGCACCTGATCGGCGAGCAGCGATGAGACGTCAAGGGCCCCGGCGTTGTTCATCAGGCCGCCCACGACGTCGTCGGCGGCGAAGCCTTGGCCCCGGCTCGACTCCTGGCCGAGCAGGTCCGTGACGCTGCGGTCGTACTCGGCGTGGGTGAGGCGCCGCAGGAGGCGCGGCCCCGGGGCCGGGGACAGGCAGGTCTCGTCTTCGGGCTCCGGGGCGCCCTTGTCGCGCCGGGCGCCGTCGCAGCCCCAGAGTCCGAGCGTGAGGGTCAAGAGGCGCAGGCTCAGGCCAACCGCGCGGCGCATCACAGCACCCCCATGGGGCCCGCGCCCCCGCTCGGGTCACCGAAGGTGTCCAGATCGAGGCCGAAGGCCTGGCAGATCGACACGAGCACCTGATGTTGGGAGTAGCCCGAGGCGTCGAGCCAGCGGCCCGGTGTGAAGAGGCCGCCGCCGGTCATCACCCAAGGCACGCTCTCGCAGGTGTGCAGGCGGCCGTCGCCCAGCTCCTTCGCCCAGAGCACGAGGGTGGTGTCGAGCAGGGTGCCGTCGCCGTCTGGGTCTGGCAGGGCCGCGAGCTGCCCAAGGGCCTCGCCGACCTGCTCGGCGAACCAGCGCTCACACTCGATGAACTCGTCCACGCCCGCCTGGTTGCTGTCGTCGATGTGGGACAGGCTGTGGTGGCTGTCGGCCATGCCGAGCCAGGTGAACACCGCCGGGCTCACCGTGTGGCTCATCTGCAGCGAGACGACGGGGCTCGCGCCGCAGGCCAAGGCCGCGACGGCGAGCTTGATCTGCGCTGAGGTGACGTCGGGGAAGCTGTCGTTGTCTTGGGAGGAGGTGACCGAGGGCGGGAGCGGCGCCTCACAGCCGTCCGACGGACTGAGGCTGCGCTCCAGCGCCCGCAGCGACTCCAGGTGGGCGTCGAGCTTGATGCGCTCCTCCCCGCCGATGACCCCTTGGAGCGCCGAGACCTCCCCCATGAGCAGGTCAAGCACGGACTGCTGCCGCGCCAGACGCAGCGCCGCGGCCTCGGCGTCGCCGAGCACGTCGCCGTAGAGGCGGGTGTAGACGTTGAGGGGGTCGTCGTCAGGGGTGACGTAGCTGCCTGGGCCGGAGTAGCTCATCCGGGTCTGGGAGGAGCCGCCCCAGGCGCTCGTCTGCACGCCGAGCTCGATGGAGGGGAAACGATAGCCGCCGCCGATGGCCCCAGCGATGACCTGGTCCAAAGACGCGCCTTTGGTCGTCGAGCCCGCGTCGCCGTTGCCGGTGAGCATGGCCGCCATGCCGCCCTCGTGGTTGTCCGCGTCGAAGAAGTCGAGGCGGTCCAAGAGGATGAGCTGGTCACGCCAGTCGGTGAGGGGCTCCAGCACCGAGCGCGCCGGGAAGGTGAAGCTGCTCTCGCTGCGGCGAGAACAACACGAGGAGGCGCTTGGGCCCCGCCGCTGGGGCGGCCCGCGCTGGGCGGACGAGACCCCGAAGGAAGGGCGCGGCGATGAGCGATGCGCCGAGCCCGCGGAGCACGCGGCGGCGGGTGTGAACAAAGGCCATGAGCGCTCCTGTGACCCCTTCAGGCTACCGCAAGTCTGCGCGCGGCGCCTCTGCGGGATCGCGTCATGAACGACCTGGGCGACGAATCTTGGGCGTCCTAAGCCTCACCCGCCGCGGTGGAGGCGCCGCGGCGAACAAGACGCTTTCAGCGACGGCGAGCGGTCAGATCCAGACAGGCTCGGCGCCTGGGGCCACGCACCGGCGGACCTCTCTCTCCACTTGGAGTTTTCCATGTTCACACGCGCCGTCTTCGTCTTGTTCGCGCTCTTCACCCTCGGCTGCCTCAACGGCGGGAAGGGGGTCCTCGGGGACACCGCCTTCCTCGGGATCTCCGACGGCGAGGTGGTCTGTGACCCCTTCGCGGACGCCTTCGACGACCTCTTCTACGCCAACATCTACACCTACGGCGACGTGACCGAGGTGGAGGTCACGGCCTACCCCACCTCCGGCCCAAACCGCACCTTCCCCCTGAGCGAGCGCGGCCCGGGCACCTGGTACGGCGAGGCCTGGGGCGACGACCTCAACATGGACTGCGACGACATCGGCCGCGTGCAGTTTGAGGTCGTCGCCAGGGGCCCGGACGGCTCGGCGAGCGTCATCTACGAGTAGCCGCGCCGCTCAGAGATACCGATCCTCAAGGCGTCCCAAGAGGTCGAGCATCGTGTCGGCCTGGGCCTGCACCTCCTTCGTGGAGGCCCAGCTCGCCGCGCCGGGCCGCGCCGTCGGCCGGTCACCGTCGATGTTGACGAGGTTCGTCATCTCGTTCGGGTCGTGCTCCAGGTCGTAGAGCTCCCACTGGGGGCCCGCGACCCCGGCGGGATCAAAGTACTTGTTGAGCTTGAGCTTGGTCGTCCGGGCGCTGCGCACATGGTTCGGCTGGCAGACGGCGCCGGGGCCCATCCAGGGCTGGGCGGGGGTGCCGCGCACGCCGTCCCGCACGGCGTCCACGACCTGACAGAAGAACTGGAACTGCTCGTCCGAGGACTGGTTGTGGGCGTTCGACAAGGACGGGAGCGGGGCGGTGATCTCGTCGTCGGTGATGAAGAGGATGCCCTCCCGCTCGGCCCCGTCGCCGTCCCGAACGCTGGCGATCTCCCCGTTGGGGGCGCCGACGAGGCCCGAGAGGTCCGCGCCGGGCAGGGCGGGGCAGTCGTGGGTCTGGGAGAGCCAGGCCGCGAGCTTCTGGCGGGCGCTCGTGTCGAAGCCCGCGAGGCCGAGCACCGTCGGGACGACGTCGATGTGGCTCGTGAGCGCCTCGACGGTGACGGGCCCAGCGTCGGTGTTGGCGGCCAGGGGGCGCACCAAGAAGGGGACGTGGGTGGCCTCGTTGTAGGCCGTGTGCCACTTCTCGATCATCATGCCGTGGGCGCTGGCGTACTCGCCGTGGTCGCCCATGAACACCACGGTCGTGGTCTTGTCGAGGCCGGTCTCCTCCAGCACGTCGAGCACCCGGGAGATGTGGGGATCGACGACGGTGTGAAGCCAGGCGTAGATCTCCAAGAACTTGATGCAGGCGTCGTCGGGGTCGTCAGCCAAGGCGAAGGGGATGCAGCTCTTGAGCGTGGCCTGAATCCCGAGGCGGGCCGAGCCGGTGATGTTCGGGAGCATCACGCCGATCTTTGAGGCCAAGGCGAGGCCCATCTTGTAGGCGTACTCCTTCTGGCAGGTCGGCTTCGTGGAGAGGTCCTCGTCTTGGCTCGGCGTCGGGTTCACGAGGTTGTCGGTGGTGAGCCCGGACTTGTTCAGGGGGACCGTCGCGACGCCCCCGGCGGGCGGCAGGCTGCGCTGGCCGGGGAGGGGCACGGTCAAGGAGCCGAAGGGGGACTGCGCCGTTGGATCGGCTGGGTCCGAGTCGGGGGTCGGCATCGCCTGGGAGATCACGCCGGGGTAGGTCGCGATGTCGTGGGGGTTCGTCAACGACAGCACAGCGAGCCAGGGGCGGCTCTCGGCGCTGGGCTGGGGGCCGTCGGGGAGCAGGTGGTCCTGGTAGCCGACCTTTCGGGTGTAGGGCAGGCCGAGGGCCTTGCCGCGGATGAACGCGACGGCCTGGTCGGTGAAGCCGATGTCGCGGTACAGGCCGAGGTTCGTGTTCAGCGAGCCGTGGGGCTCGGGCCAGCTCTGCTCCCAGTGGGAGAAGCCGTAGCGCTCGAGGCTGTGGTCCGGCGGGTTCGAGACGTGCCACTTGCCGAAGTACGCCGTGTCGTAGCCCCCGGCGCGCAGCCAGGCGCCTAAGGTGGGCGGGCCGTTCTCGGCGAGCCAGGGGAAGTTCGGCGACTCGCCGCTCTTGAACAGGCCGTCGGTCTGGGTGACCCCGGTGCGGGTGCTGTACTGGCCGGTGTAGATGGTCGCGCGGCTCGGGGTGCAGGCGCTCGACGCGATGTGGTGGTTCCGGAACACCCAGCTCCCCTTGCGCAGCCGGGCGAAGCCGGGGAGCGCGGTGAGGTAGGGGTTGTTGTCCCCGAGATCGTCGATGAAGCCCAAGATGCGGTTCAGGGCGTCGTTGAACCCCGCGTCCGGCCCGTAGGAGAAGCGGGGGTAGCCGATCTGGTCGCAGGTCAGGATGAGCAGGTTGGGCCGCCCGGCGGCGCGGGGGGTGTGCGGAGCTTCGATGGTCATCGTGGCGTCCTCGTGATGGGGAGCCGCGATTGTAGGCCGAGGATCAGCCCAGGACCGCGATCCCCAGCCAGAGCACACCCACGGAGAGGCTCAGCCCCCCGGCCACGGCCAGGGCCCGGCTGAGCTGCGCTTCGCGGACGAGCGCGCCCGCCCCCGCGGCGAAGGCCCCCATGGTCACAAGCGCGGTGACGCCATACGCGAGGAGGTAAACCGCGGCGTCGGCGGGGGCGAGGGCCATGGCGGGCAGCGCGCCGAGGAGGTGTCCGCCCCCGGCCGCGCCGTGGAGGATCCCGAAGCCGAAGGCCGAGTGGCGGTGGCGCGTATGCTCGCCGAGGACAGCGTGCTCAGGCTCATGAACGGTCGTGTCGCCGATGTGCAGGTGCACATGGCTGTGGCCGTGGTCTTCAGCGCCGTGGGGGTGGGCGTGGCCGTGCACGACGAGCAGGCGGCTCTGCCGCAAGGTGCGCAGGCCGACGAAGATGAGCAGGGCCCCGACGGCGAGCTCCGCGGCGCCGGAGAGCGCGTCGAGGTCCACCCGGGCGCGTAAGGCGAGGCCCACGAGGCCGAGGGTGACGACGCCGAGGCCGTGCCCGAGCCCCCACGCGGCGCCGACGCTGAAGGCGCGGCGGCGGTCGGCCACGGCGTAAGGCAAGACCGCCGCGAGGTGATCTGGGCCGGTGAGCACATGCACCGCGCTGGCGGTGACGGCGCCGAGCGCCAAGAGCGGCAGTTCCATTCTCTGCTCCGAGACGAGCCCGGTCACTAACCCCGGCCCACACCCCAACGCAAGCGCCTCGCGGTCAGCGCCGGGCCGGGGCCGCGAGGAGCGCCCGCCGCCGAATCCGCCGCGCGCCCAGGCCCTCGACACGTTATCCGCTCATCTGTGAGCCTCCGATTCCGCGACGCCGACCGACGGCTGATCCTCGGCGTGCATGACCTGCTGAGCGTCGGCCCCCGCGAGGGCAGCCTACGCCTGAACCTCGCCCAGTCCCAGCAGGCGAGGATGGCGGCGGGCCGCGCGGTTCACCAGGACGTGCAGGCGAGCCGGCTGGCCGAGGACGAGGAGTTCGTCGCCGAGCACCCCATCCGCGTGACCTTCCCGCTCTCCGGCTGGGAGTGCACCATCCGGGGCCGCCTCGACGGCCTCAGCCGGGAGGCGGGGCAGCTCTGGGTCGAGGAGTACAAGTCCACGGGCCTCAACGCCCGTTTGTTGGCCGACACCCGGCTCGAGGACTGGCCCGACTACCGCGCCCAGGTGGCGCTCTACTGCTGGCTGCTCTCGGCCTCCGGGGCGGGGCAGGCCTTGGGCCGCCTCGTGCTGGTGAGCCTCGCCGACTCCTCCCGCCGCACCTTCATCGTGCGGGACCCGCTGGACGAGACCCGCGCCTGGGTCGAGTCCCAGCTCACCTGGCTCATCCAGCGCCGGGAGGAGCGGAACGCCCACTTCGCCGCGCGGCGCGCCGTGCCCGTGCCCTTCGCCCACGAGGCGGTGCGGCCGCTCCAGGAGGACATCTCCACCCAGGTCCAGGCGAGCCTGGAGGAGGGGCGGGTGCTGCTCTTGGCGGCGCCGACCGGCGCGGGCAAGACCGCCGCGGCGCTCCACGGCGCCCTGCGCGCCTGCTACGAGCAGGGGAACAAGCTCTTCGTGGCCACGGCGAAGGGCACCCAGCAGCGGCTCTTTGAGGAGACCTTAGGCGCCATCGCCGCCCAGGGGCTCCCCCTGCGGGCGGTCTCCGTTCGTGCCCGGGAGAAGGTGTGCCTCAACGGCACCGTAGACTGCCGCCCCGAGGTCTGCTCCTACGCCGCGGGCTACTTCGACCGCGCCCCCGCCGCCGCCGACCGCCTCGTGCGCCGAGGTCTGGCGCCGCCCCATGTGCTGCGGGCCGAGGCCGAGGCCGCGCACATCTGCCCCTTCGAGCTCTCCTTGGAGGTCGCGGAGCGCGCGGACGTCGTCGTCGGGGACTACAACTACGCCTTCAACCCCCGGGCGACCTTACGCCGGGTGCTCGCCGACCCCAACGAGCGCTGGGTGGTGCTCGTCGATGAGGCGCACAACCTCGTCGAGCGCGCCCGGGAGCAGTGGTCCCCGGAGCTGCGCGCCTCGGACGCCGCGGCGGCGAGCGAGGAGCTCCGCGACGCCGACCCCGGGCGGTTCGCGGCGAACATCCGCATCATGGAGGAGCTGGAGCAGCTCATCGTCGACGCCGGACTCGACATCGACGGGCCCGTGAGTGAGCAGGGCGAGGCGGTGGTCGGCCTGCGCAGAGGGGTGCTGCGGGATCTTCGCGATCGGGTCGATGAGCTGGCGATTGAGTACGCCTTGGCCCGGCGGGAGAACCCGGCGGCGGGCGGCGGCGACACCTACCAGCACGTCGCCCGGGCGCTCATCGACCTCGTCGCGGCCTTGGACGAGGCCGAGCAGTACGGCGCGAGCGAGGACCTCGTCGCGATCTGGCGCGGGCGGCCGCGCCCCTCCCTCAAGCTCGTGTGCCTGGACCCCTCGGCCTGGATGGGGCGGCGCTTCGCGGAGCTGCACGGCGCGGTGCTGATGTCGGCGACCCTCTCGCCGCCGAGCTTCTACCGCGATCTCTTGGGCCTGCCCGAGGAGCGCGTAGACGTCGTAGAGCACGCCTCGCCCTTCCCGCCGGACAACCTCCACGTCGTCGTCGCGCCGCGGGTGTCCACGACCTACCGCGACCGAGACGCCCACCGCGCGAAGACCGGCGCGCTCCTCGCGGAGCTGATCCAGGCCACGCCGGGCAACGTCGCCATCTTCTACAGCGCCTTCTCGTTGCTCCGTGACCTCGCCCCGCTCGCGGAGGTGGCGGGCCGCGAGAGCCTCGTGCAGAGGCCGAAGATGAGCGAAGACGAACGTTTGGCCATGCTCGACCGCCTGCGGGAGATCGGCCCGCCTCGGGCGCTCCACGCCGTGCTCGGCGGCGTGTTCGCGGAGGGGGTGGACCTGCCAGGGGGTATTCTTCAGACCGTGATCATCGTCGGCCCGGCGTTACCCCAGGTCGGGCTGGAGCGAGAGCTGATGCAGGAGCGGTTCGAGACGCGCTATGGCCAGGGATTCCTCTACGCCTACCTCACCCCTGGGATGAGCCGTGTGGTGCAAGCCGCTGGGCGCCTCTTGCGTGGCCCGGAAGACCGTGGGGTCGTGGTGCTCGTGGACCGCCGCTTCGGCTGGCGGGACTACGCGGCGTTTTACCCGCCCTGGTGGACCCCGCGGGCGGCGGTGGACCCCGCGGCGGAGGTCTCCGGCTTCTGGCGTCCGGCCGCAGGAGGCGCGCGGTGAAGCGCGGGTTTGAGGTCACGTCCAGCCGCGAGCTGATGGAGCAGCGAAAGCCCTTCGAGGCGCTGGAGCGGCAGGTCATCGAGCGCGCGCAGAAGCGCCCGGGTGAGCTCGACGGCCCCGTCGTGGACGCCCTGCGGTACGTCATCAACTTCGCGAAGCTCAGCGCCGCTCGGGACGTCGACGGCCACGACCACGACCTCCGCGACGCGCTCTCGCCCTTCGCTTGGCGTGTCCGGGAGACCTTAGAGACGCGCCTCCGAGACGAGTCCGAGGGGCTCTGGGCGGCGGCGAGGGTACTGCCCGAGCTGGTGACCGCGACCCGCCAGCGCCGTGAGGCCCTCGTGAGCCACCTCGGCCTCGATCGGGAGGCCTTAGACCGAGAGGTCTGCACCCGGAAGCTCGTGCTGGTGCTCGGGGGCGGCGGCGGCGCGGGCTACGGCTACGCCGGGGTGTTCTCAAAGCTCGCGAAGTACGACCTCGTGCCCGACCTCATCTGCGGCACCTCCATCGGCGCGCTCCTCGGCATCTTCCGCGCCCGCAGCAAGTTCTACGACGCCGCCCAGCTTCAAGAGGCGAACAAGCGGCTGTCGTTCAACACCGTGTTTCAGCTCGCCCCGGAGCCCTCCCGCTACGGCCTGCCCGCGACCCTGCGCCTGCACCTGCGCGCGGCGCTCGGCGACTTCTTACGCACCGACGGCGGTGAGGTCGCCCGCATCAACGAGCTGGCGATCCCGATGCGGATCATCGGCACGGGCCTCACCGTCGACGCGATGCGGCACTCCTTGGACTTCTACGAGCACTTCTTGGACGACGTCGTGCGCCCCGGCGGGACCTTCCGCCTGCGCGGCCTCGGGAAGATGGCGACCTTGGCGCAGATCCTCGCGGAGTTCGCCAACAACCCCCAGTCCCTCCGGGAGGTCATCTTCGGCGCGGACGCGGGCACTGAAGAGATGGACGCGCTCGACTGCGCGGGCTTCTCGGCGTCGGTGCCGGGGCTCTTGCACTACGACGTACACCGCGACGACAAACGTATGAAGATGCTCCTCGACCGCCTCTACGCCGAGCGTGGCATCACCCGGCTCACCGAGGGCGGCGTGGTCAACAACGTCCCGGCGCGGGTGGGCTTCCGCGAGGCGATGGAGGGCAAGCTCGGCGGCGTACGAAACCACGTGCTCTTGGCGATCGACTGTTTCCCGCCGAGGGCCTCCAGCCTGCTCCTGTACCCCATCCAGCAGATCGCCCGGGCGAACGTCGTGCGGAACATCCCCTACGCGACGGTCTACCTGCCGCTGCAGCGCACCTTGAGCCCCATGCAGCTCGTCCCGTCAATGGAGGACGTCGGCCGCGCGGGGCGCTGGGCGATCGAGGAGCTCAAGCCGCACATGCCCCACATCAACCGGCTGATGACCCCCATCGCGCCCCTCGTCTAGGCGGCCGCCGGGCGGCCCCCGCGGCGCTGGGCTCACGGCGCCAAGACGATGTACGTCTTATCCGTTTGGAGGGGGTTGTACCGGCCGTCCGCGAGCTCGACGCGGGTGATGACGTCGTGCTCGAAGAACACGAACATGTCCAGGCCCGTGTCGCCGCCGCAGCTTGGGCACTCGCCGACGGAGATGCCGTCCGCGACGACCGCGGCCGCTCGGGTGGTCTTCGTCTCGTCGTGAGGCGTGATCAGGTCGCCGACCTTGTATTTGAGCTGCCAGCAGAGGCCATACTTGAACTGCACGTTCACCGGCACCGCGTGGCCACAGGCGGGGCAGTCAACGATCGAAGCGACCTCGTTATAGGCGCCCATACGCCCTCCTCTTGTTCTTAGGCTCTGCGCGGCTGGAGGCTCTTCGGCATTCTGTCACGGACGCTTTGAGTCCACTCGCCCCCCCTCACAAAACACGCTCCAACGGATGTCCCCCGGCAGGCCAGGGGGACGCTCAGCGATCACCCAGTCTGGCCCCATGTTGGCTGGGTAAACGTCGACGATGAGCGTCGCTCCGCACCTGAAGCTGATCTTGAGCGCAGGGCCAGCGATGAGGACGTCGGCCACGAACGCGCCGTCTCCCGACTGACACAGACGGACGAGCCCCGCGGCGAGCAGCGCCTCGTCTTCGTCGGGTTGAGGTGTTTGAGGCGCTCCCCACGGAGCAGGGCCGAGGAGCGCTACGCTCCCCAGCGCGTCGAGCTGCACCTCGAACGGCAGCTTGTGCCCGAACGAAGCGACGTGTGACCACCGCGAGAACCTCAAGGTGAAGCTGCGCTGGGCGTAGCTGAACTCTCCAAGGGAGGTGCCCACCAGCAGGGCGGAGGCGAGCGCTTGGGGGCTCATCATCGGTCGTCTCGTGCTCGATCGGCGTGGGGGTTGTTGGGACGCTCAAGGGGCTTGCCGCTGCAGTGTGCTCTGGCGCGCCCAGACCAGCCACCCAAGGACACCTCCGCTCGTTGGTCGTAGGTCGCTCGCGGGCGGATCCCCGTGAAAATGTCGTCAGTTTCGGCGCCGCGTCGCGCCAGAAAGACGTGGTGACCGGGGCCAGGCGAGTCCGGGATGGCGTGTGGGCGTGACGGCCCGCTCCCCGGCGCCTCGGTCGGTTTGACTTCATGACGAGCGTCAGCCATGCTGTGCGCTCCCGCTGAGAGGCCTCACAAAAACCTCTCAGAGACCACCAGGGATCCGTGATGCCCGCCGCCTTCGCCCTCTGAACCCCCACCGCCCCGCCGTGCGCGGGGCCTGACTGAGCGAGCGCCGCCGCTCCGGGGCGCTACGCCCTGGAGATCTGTATGAGCATCAAGACCAGTGAGCCGCGCCTGACCCTCCCGCAGCTCTTGGCTCGCCTGGAGCCTATCGTCACCGAGGTCATTGACCTCCACGCCGAGGCCGTCGATCGGGAGGCACGTTTCCCCGTCGAGACGATCGCGGCCCTGGGTAAGGCCGGGCTCTTGGGGCTCGTCACCCCCGCGGAGCACGGGGGGCTGGGCCTCGGCGTCGTCGAGGCCGCGCAGGTGGTGCATCGTATCGCCCAGAGCTGCGGCAGCAGCGGCATGGTGGTCTGTATGCATTATTGTGCCGCCCTCGTCTTGGCCGCGACAGGAGACGCCGAGACGAACCAGGCGATCGCCCGGGGCGAGCACCTGTCCACCTTGGCCTTCTCCGAGGTCGGCAGCCGCAGCCACTTCTGGGCGCCGGTCTCCACCGCGACCGCCGAGGGCGACGCCGTGCGCCTCGACGCCCAGAAGAGCTGGGTCACCTCGGCGGGCAGGACGGCCTCGATGGTGTGGTCGTCGAGGCCCTTGGCCGCCGACGGCGCCTCGACCTTGTGGCTCGTGCCGTCGGGCGCGCCGGGCGTCCGGGTGGTCGGCAACTACGACGGCCTGGGGCTGCGCGGGAACGCCTCGTCTCCGGTGGTCGCTGAAGGGGCGCTGGTCCCGGCCTCGGCGCGGCTCGGCCCAGACGGCGGCGGGTTTGACCTGATGATGGGCGTCGTCTTGCCCTGCTTCAACGCCTGCAGCGCCGGGGTCTCCTTGGGGCTCATGGAGGCGATCAGCGCCCGGAGCGCGGCCTGGTGCGCCGGGGTGCGCTACGCCCACCTCGGCAGCGCCCTCGCCGACCTGCCGACGATCCGCGCTTACCTCGCGAAGATGCGTATACAGACGGACATGACCCGGGGGCTCTGGCTCGACACCCACCAGGCGCTCTCCGAGGGGCGGCCGGACACGATGCTGCGGGTGCTGGAGGTCAAGGCCGCCGCCGGGGAGAGCGCCTTGACCGTCGCCTCCTTGGGCATGCGGGTCTGCGGCGGCGCGGCGTATCGCCGAGAGGTCGGGGTCGAGCGGATGTTCCGCGACGCCCAGGCCGCGAGCGTCATGGCGCCGACCACGGACGTGCTCTACGACTTCATCGGCAAGGCCGTCACGGGGCTGCCGCTCTTCTGAGCGAGCTTTCGCCCACAAACACAGACTCAACCACAACCAAGCGGCGCGGCACGCGCCATAGGTGGAATGATGACGCTCCTGCTCGGCGCGGTGGCTTACGATCCCAAGGTGGTCACCATCTGGGAGGGCTTCTGCGCGTTTTTTGCCAAGCACGGTCTTAAGGCCGACTATGTGCTCTACAGCAACTATGAGCGGCAGGTCGAGGCCCTGGTCGCGGGCCAGGTGCACGTCGCCTGGAACTCGCCCCTCGCCCACCTGCAGACCCAGCGCCTCGCGGCGAGGCGGGGCTGGTCGACGACGGCCTTCTGTATGCGGGACACGGATCAGGACCTCACGAGCCTCGTGCTCGTCCGGCGAGACGATCCCGCGCGGCACCTCGCGGACCTCAAGGGCAAGGTGGTCGCCGTCGGCGCGCCGGACTCTCCCCAGGCGACCTTGATCCCCCTCAGCGCGCTCGCCCAGGCCGGGCTCACCCCCGGGGAGGACGTGACCGTCCAGGTTCACGACGTGCTGCGCGGCAAACACGGAGACCACGTCGGCGGTGAGCGTGACGCCGTGCGCGCTTTGGTCCGTGGTGACGCGGACGCGGCCTGTGTCATCGACGGGAACCACCTCCTGTTCACCCGAGAGGGCGCCTTGCCCGCGGGGGCGGTCCGTGTGTTGTACCAGACGCCACCTTACGATCACTGTGTGTTCAGCGCCCTGAGCGTCGGCCCGGCCGAGCAGATCCACCGGCTCAAGGAGCTGCTCTTGGGCATGTCGTATGACGACCCCGAGGTGCGGCCGCTCTTGGACCTAGAGGGGCTCAAGCGTTGGCGTGAGGGGCGCGTGAGCGGCCTCGCCCAGCTCGATGAGGCGATTGAACGATTCGGCACGATCGACGGCTGGCTGGCCGAGGCCGGGTCGCGGCTGTGAAGGAAGACACGACCCTCGATCTGGGCGCGCTCGGCCTCGACGCGGGCGCGCTGCTCTTGGTCAAACGTGCGCTGCGCGCCCTGCCGACCGGGGCGCGGCTGGAGGTGCGGGGCGAGTCGCCGGATCTCGGCCACCAGCTCCGGGCCTGGGCGCGGGGCCAAGGGCACGGCTACGGCGAGCAGGACGGGCGGCGCTGGATCTCCCCCGGCGGTGTGGGGCGCTGGGCTGGGGCCGAGCGAGCGGGCGGTGTAGCGCCCGCGGGCGTCGTGGAGCGCCCCTCGGCGCGCTGGGGGCTCGCGGCGCGCGGCGCGCTGGTCGAGGCGGGCTCCCCCGCGCTTCATTTCTCTTTGGACGAGAAGTCTATGGTCTGGTCCGAGGACGCGGGGCGGCTCTACGCCCAGGCCGTGGCGGCGCAGTGGGATCCCGAGACGGCGATTCCTTGGGACGCGGCGATCCCGCACGATGAGGAGGTTGAGGACGCCGTCGTGCAGGTGATGACCTACCTCATCGAGAACGAGACCGCGGCGCTCTTGGTCCCGGCGCGGTTCTTGGGGCAGCTTCACCCCCACTTCCGGGAGGTGATGCAGCTCTTGGCGGTGACCACCGCCGATGAGGCGCGACACATCGAGGTCTTCACCCGCCGGGCGCGGCTGCGCCGGACGCTGCTCGGGCTCTCGACCCACGGCGGCCAGGCCTCGCTCAAGACGCTCTTGGAGGAGCCCGACTTCGGCCTCGCCAGCTTCTTGTTGTCTGTGTTGGGTGAGGGCTCGTTCTTGAGCCTGCTCTGGTTCTTGCAGGAGCACGCCCCCGACCCGATCACTCGGCAGATCTGTAAGCTGGCGGCCCAAGACGAGGCGCGGCACGTCGCGTTTGGCCTCGCGCACCTCAGCAGGCACGTTTCATTGGACCCGGGCCTGCGCGGGCGGCTCGCCCTAGCCGTCCAGCACCGCCACCAGAGCCTCGCCCAGACCGCCGGTCTCAACGAGGAGGTGTTTGACGCCCTCGTGGTCCTCGCCGCCGGGGGTTTTGATCCGACACAGATCGCCCAGGGCTACGAGCGGGTGCTCACGCTGCAGGCCGACATGGACCACGGTCGAAAGCTGCGCTTGGAGCGCCTTGGCTTTCACCCGGAGGAGGCCGCGGCGCTCAGCGCCTTACACACCCGGAACTTTATGTGAGGGGCGAGGCGCCCGCCGCTCAGTCCAGATCAAAATGCAGCTCTTGGGACTCGCCGGGGTTGAGCACCACCTCACGGCTCATCACCCGGCCCGTCGAGAGCATCTCCACCTGCACCAGATGTCGGCCCGGCGGCAGCAAGATGTTTGTGTAGGGTGGCTTCTTCTTGACCTTCTCGCC
>JAKLKD010000183.1 GCA_023150845.1 Myxococcota bacterium
CCGTTCCCATTCCGAACACGGAAGTAAAGGCCCAAGGCGCTGATGGTACTGCAGGGGCGACCCTGTGGGAGAGTAGGTTATCGCCGTCCACCCCTTAGACCCCCGCTCGCCGAAAGGCTGAGCGGGGGTCTTCGCGTTGGAGATCGCGGTTTGAGCCCTCGCGGCTGCGCCCTGCGCTGCGCACGCCACGACCTGAGCACGCTGGGCGTGGGCACGGTGAGCGCCGGCCGCACTTGGCTTCCACGGTCGTCGGATCGTTGGCACGGTGGGCGTTGGCCGCCCCTTGGCCCCCACGTTCGTTGGCTCGGTGGGCGTTGGCCGCGCTTGGCTTCTCCGGTCGTTTGCTCGGTGAGTGTTGGCCGTGCTTGGCCTCCAAGGTCGTTGGCACGGTGAGCGTTGACCGCCCCTTGGCCCCCACGTTCGTTGGCTCGGTGGGCGTTGGCCGTGCTTGGTCTGCACGGTCGTCGGATCGTTGCCCCGGTGCGCGTTGGCCGTGCTTGGCCTCCACGTTCGTTGGCTCGGTGAGCGTCGACCGCCCCTTGGCCTCCACGGTCCATTGCTCGGTGAGCATTGGCCGCAGCTCGTAGGCCTCGTGCTCGCCCAGCGACGCTGAGCTGCCCCGAGAGTGCCGGATTCACGCCTGTCGAGCTCAAGCTCGGTGAGCGGACCGCTTGAGCCAACGCCCGGTGTGCTCCGGCCGCGTAGTCGCGTGAGGCTCTCACCGGGCCAGCGCTCATCAACCAGGCGCTCACCGCTCGGTGGGGTCATCTCCCGACGGCGTGGGTCGATAGGCCTCGCTCTGCTCGATGGCGTCCATGACGGCGCTGAGCAGCTCGGACGGCGGCGCGTCGTGGGGGAGCTCCAGGGGCGGCTTGAAGCGCAGGCTCACGGGGCGGCCTCGTCTCCACATCTCTAAGCCGGTCTTGCCGAAGGCCTCCCGGAAGCCCTCGACGACCACGGGCACCACCACCGGGCGAAAGGCGCGGATGATGTGGGCGACGCCGAGGCGCCCGGGGGCGAAGGGCCGGGTCGTGCCTTGGGGGAAGTTGATGACCCAGCCCTGGCTGAGGGCCCGGCCGATGTCGGAGAAGCCGGTGAGGTCCACCCCCCGCTGCACCACGGTCTCCCCCTCCTTCCAGCTCCGGTCGACGCAGATCGCGCCGCCGCTGGCCAAGAGCCGGGGGATCCAGCCCGAGGCCATGGTCTCTCGGGCCGCGACGTAGAACATGCCCGTGTGGGGCCGGAGGGTGTAGCCCGGAGCTCCATTCACCTCGGCGCGCCCGGAGAGGGCGGCGCTGAAGGCCTGGTGCATCGCGATGGCGTCGGTGAAGTAGGTCTGGTGGTTGGAGATGAACAGCACCCCCCGCGGAGGCAGGCCCTTGAGGTGCTCCGCGCCGTGCAGGGTCAGCGGATGTCGCCAGCGAAAGATGGGGTAGAAGGCGAGGTTCACCGAGGTCATGATCAGACGTTTGAGCAGCACGGGCTGGCCGAGCACATCCCGGGTGAACCATGGGCCGCGCGTGGGCCGCGTCGGGGCGGCGAGGGCGAGGTCAGGGCGCTCCATCGTCGTGAGCCTCCACGTTCGTGAGGGTCGGGGCGCGGCGAAACCGCTCGGCCACGACGGGCACCAGCACGATGGCGCCGCCGAGGGGGGCGTTCACCAGGTTGGGGTGAACCCGCTGAAGGTTTTGGGTCAGCGCCTCGGGGGACATGGCCTCGACCAAGCCCAAGGTGAGGGTGAGCTCGTCGGCGTTGACCGTCCAGGACTCCAGCGCCTCGTCTCCCCGGCGCACGGCGTCCCCTCGGGCGGCGGCGCCCTTCGCCTCCAGGAAGGCCGGGCCATACCGCAGCCCCTCCCCGGGGACCTGGCGTCGGGAACCGACGACCCGCGCCTGCACCCCCGCGCCCACGAGCGCCTCCATGAGCGGCGTCGAGAAGCCATAGCAGGTGTCGAGCACCACCAAGGAGGGCCCCACGCAGGCGATGGCGCTGGCCAAGGCCTCGGCGCTGCCGCCGAGGTAGAGCGGGGGCAAGGAGTGGCCCGAGACGACGACGGCCTCGGCCCTCGGCGTCTGTGCGTCGCAGACGAAGCCGTCGAGGGCGCGCTCTGCGCAGGTCGTCCCCCCACAGTCGAAGGGGGTCGGCATCTGCCCGTCGCTCAAGACGACGGTGGGGAGCGAGGGGCGGCCCGAGCCCTGCTCACCGCCGCCCGGCGCGCGCGCCTCCCCACACCCCGAGAGGAGCAGGAAGACGAGCGGCGCGGTCAGCGGTGGATGCATTGTTCCTTCTTGGCGAGGGCCCAGAGGACGGTGTCTCAGCGGCTCGGCTGTTTGCCCTCAAAGAAGTCACAGGCCGGGCTCTCCGTTCCCCAGCGCTCGCAGGCGTACGCGCCCTGAAAGAGGCCGCCGGACCTGCAATCTGGATCGATGTTGTACCAGGCGGGGTCACACCAACCATCGGGGATCCGGGTGTTCGCGGCGAGGACGGCGTCTCCGAGAGCGACGGTGGAGGTGATGAGGAGCGCGGGGGTGATCTTGTCCAGGGCGCCGCTCTTGACCAAGGCGCGGGCGGCGTCGTTGACGCCGGGGAAGGCCTGGTCGCCGACGCTGTAGGAGCCGTCGGGGTTGTGGGCGAGCTGAACGAGCTGGTCGGCGACCTGCACGCTCCAGGTGCGCCACTCGGTGCTGTGCACGAGGGTGGTGGTGGCGCCAGAGCTGAGGTCTTGGACCTCGACGGTGTAGGTCTCAGGGGCGTCAGCGGGGGTGCCGACGGCCTTGTAGCGGAGCTCATGGGCGCCGTCATCACCCAGCACGCGGAGCTGGCCGGTGGCGGTGAGGGCGTCCTCGCCGCGGGTGACGTCTTGGGAGAGCCGGGTGACGTCCCCGGTGAGGCTCTGCGGCTCGGCGGGCTGCCCGCAGGCGGTGAGCAGGGCGACGAGGCCCAGGCTGGTGGTTCGGAGGAGGGTCATGGTGGGGTGACTCCAAGGGGGTGAGCGGCCCTCGTCCTTCATGGCGAGGGCCTAAAGGACGGTGTCTCAGCGGCTCGGCTGTTTGCCCTCAAAGTAGTCGCAGGCCGGGCTCTCCGATCCCCAGCGCTCGCAGGCGTACGCGCCCTGCACGGGGGCGTGCCCCTGGACCCCCCACCCGCGGCAATCTGGATCGATGTTGTACCAGAAGGGGTCGCAGTAGCCGTCGGGGACCCGGGTGTTCGCGGCGAGGACGGCGTCTGCGAGAGCGACGGTGGAGGTGATGAGGAGCGCGGGGGTGATCTTGTCCAGGGCGCCGCTCTTGACCAAGGCGCGGGCGGCGTCGTTGACGCCGGGGAAGGCCTGGTCGCCGACGCTGTAGGATCCGTCGGGGTTGTGGGCGAGCTGAACGAGCTGGTCGGCGACCTGCACGCTCCAGGTGCGCCACTCGGTGCTGTGCACGAGGGTGGTGGTGGCGCCGGAGGTGAGGTCTTGGACCTCGACGGTGTAGGTCTCGGGAGCGTCAGCGGGGATGCCAACGGCCTTGTAGCGGAGCTCGTGGGGGCCGTCGTCCCCTCGCACGCGGAGCTGGCCAGTGGCGGTGAGGGCGTCTTCGCCGCGGGTGACGTCTTGGGAGAGCCGGGTGACGTCCCCGGCGAGGCTCTGCGGCTCGGCGGGCTGCCCGCAGGCCGTGAGCAGGGCGACGAGGCCCAGGCTGGTGGTTCGGAGGAGGGTCATGGGGGAGTGACTCCATCGTTGTCGGGGTTGAGGCGTCGGTCTGCGACCTGCGCCGGGAGCGCCGCGTCCTTCGCGGCAGGGTTCGGGCGGGTCCAGACGAGCGCGCCGCTCGTGCCGGGCTCACTCACCGCCAAGACGGCGCCCGTTGAGGAGATGAGGGCCGCCTGCCCCGAGATGGAGGCCCGCGCCGCCGGGCGGTGGGTCTCCGCCGCGCTCAGGGCCAGGACGCCGATGGCCTGGCGCACGCCGAGGGCGGTGGGTCCATACGCCCCGTCGTTGGCGACGTTGATCAGGAGCTCGCCGCCCAAGGCCGCGCCCTCGATGAACAAGGAGCGCTCGTAGACCTCGTAGCAGATGGTCGGCACGACAGGCCCCGCGGCGGTGCGCATCATCGGCGGCACGGTCCCGGCCACGTCGATGGAGAACAAGGGGTCGATGCCGCCGTAGGGGCGCTCCCCCCAAGGGACGAGGCTCGACTTGCCGCGCAGGGCGGTGACCTGGCCCTCGCGGTCGGTCACGCCGATGGCGTTCTGGATCTGCCCAGGCCGCTTGAGGCGCAGGTTGACGATGTGCTGGGGGCCGCTCCACCCGGCGAGGGCGTCGAGGGGCAGCGGCGGATCTTGGGGCCCCTCCCAGCGCCGAAACGCGCCCCGAAAGGCGGCTTCAGGCCACAAGACGAGGTCTACCTCCGCCGGGAGCTCCGCCGGGCTGGGGCGGCGCTCAAAGTCGGCGAGGTGGACGGCGGCGACGCCCGCGAGGGCCTCGTCATCGGCGGGGGTCGGCGGGACGAGGCCCAGCCACAGCGCCACGGGGAGGGCGGCGACGAGGCCCCGGCGACCCTCACGGAGCGCGTCGGCGACGGCCACCGCGGCGTAGGCGCACAGGAGCCCCGTGGCGGGCACGCCGATCCACGCGACGCTCCGCAGCATGGGCGGGACGGCCCACTGGGAGTGCATCAGGTCCGCCATGGTGAAGCCCAAGGCGCCGTTGAGCGACTCCCCCGCCAGCACCGCGGCCGGCAGCCACCACCGCATCGGGGCCCGCCACAGCACGAGGGCCGCGACGATCACCGGCAGCGCCCGGTGGCTCGCCGTGATCACCGCCGCGAAGACCCAGGCCAGCGCGCTCAGCCACAGGGGGGCCTCGTCGCTCCCGACGAGGGGGCCCATGTACTTGGTGATGGTCAGACACAGCCAGATCTGGGAGAGGAAGACCGAGGCCCACAGCCCCCCGAAGATGGCCAGGGCCCGATTTATTCGACCCTCCAGCCTGCGCAGGCCCCAGGCGAAGACCCCGAGGCCGATCCACGCCAGCGGCGCGAGGGTGGGGTGAAGGTGGGCGGCGCCCATAATGACGCCGCCCAGGACGGGCCAGCGCGCGTGACGGTCGACCCAAGACGCGGCGGGTCGTGGTGATGCGGGGGTGGTCACGGCGCCTGCTCCATCGGCTTGTGTCGTCTTTGGGAGACGGTACAAGCCACGAAGAAGCAGGTCTGTAGAGGAAACTGGAGCGTTAAAAAAAGGGCGGCGGGCGGCGAGTCGCCTAGATCATCGCGGCGAGCGCCCGCAGCGGCCGGGCGAGGGCCTCGGTCGCGGCGTCTTGAAAGCGGGCGGGGTCGGCGGCGGCGAGGCCTGAGAGGCGACCGCCCGGGCGACCGTTCAGCTCAATGAGCCAAGGCTCGCCGTCGGAGGCCACGACGAGGTCAACGCCGAGCTCGATGAGCAGCTCATCCGGGTCGGCGGCGGCGAGGGTGAAGAAGGCGGCCTCGGCGAGGCGGCGCGCCTCACGGACGGTGTCGGCGCTGACGAGCTCCTCAGCGGGCAGGAGCGCCGCGCCTCGGGAGGCGTTCACGACGGGGTCTTGGTCAGAGCAGCGGGCGACGAGGGGGCTGTGTAAGACGCCGCCCAAGGGCGCGCGCTGCACCAAGGCCCGCAAGGCGAGGCCAGCGAGGCCCGGCGGCGGGGGCACCGCGGCCTGGAGCAGCATCGGCTCGTCCACACCCCGCACCGCGCCCTCACCCCGGGCGGGCAGGGGGTCGCCGGGCACCACCCGCTGCACCCCGCGCCCCAAGGCGCCGTATCGGGGCTTGAGGAACCCGACGCCCCAGCCCTGGAGGCGCTCGGCGAAACGTGTCGGGTCGGCCTCGACGTCGGGCATGAGCAGGCCCGCGCCGGTGAGCAGGTTCTGGCAGCGGAGCTTGTCTCGGCAGAGCGCCTGGAGGGCCTCGCCGTTCGCCCGGGGGAGCCGCTCCAGGCCCCGAAGGGCCGCGGCGTGCTCCTCAGGGTAGGTCCAGGACGGGAAGCGGTCGTGGATCGCCTCGGCGTCTTGGGGGTCCGCCTCGACCCAGCGGTCGCCGTAGACGCCCCAGGCCTCGGCGGAGGTGCCGACGATGCCCCGGAGGCCCTCGGCGGCGAGGGCCTGCAAGGCGCGGCCGAGGGGGGTGGCGGAGGGAGGCGGGCGCGGCCCGGGCTTGGGGCGGCTGAGCACGAGCACGACAGGCATCGGGCGAGTCTATCCGCTCCGCGCGCCCCTCGCGCCTCGCTGTGGTTCTCTTCGCCCTCGCGCCTGAGAGTCGTGGTAAAACGTCGCGGAAACAGGAGGTCGTATGTCTGAGGCGTTTGATGAGGCCCTCGCGTTCGCGCTGCGTTGGGAGGGTGGCTATGTGAACCACCCCTCGGATCCAGGCGGCGCCACGAACCGCGGCGTGACCCAAGGCACCTACGACCGTTACCGGACGACGAAGGGCCTCGCCAAGCAGAGCGTGAAGCTCATCACCAGCGCCGAAGTCCACGACATCTACGAGTCGATGTACTGGGACGTCGCCCGCTGCGCCGAGCTGCCTTGGCCGGTGAGCGGCGCGCAGTTTGACGCGGCGGTGAACGCGGGCCCCAAGCAGGCCACGCAGCTCCTCCAGCGCGCCGCCGGGGTCAGCGCCGACGGCGTCATCGGCCCCAAGACCCTCGCGGCGATCCTGGCCATGCCCTCCCAAGACCTCGCGCTCCGCTGCTGCGACGAGCGCCAGAAGTTCTACCAGTCCCTCGTCAACCGGAAGCCGTCTCTTGGCGTGTTCCTCAAGGGCTGGACGAACCGGGTGAACGCGCTGCGCAACCTCATCCTTGGCGGCCCCTTGAGCTTCAACCCCGACGAGGAGCTCGAGCCGACGATGTCGGTGCACGGGATCCTCGCCGAGATGGAGGAGTCCTTCGGCGAGGACCTCTGAGCGCGCTCAGGAGTCCACGAACGCCCGGAGCTGGGGGCCCATGAGCGCCCCGGCTTGGCGTTTGGCCAAGGCCCCGCCCTTGTAGAGCATGAGCGTCGGGATGGCCTGGACCTGCATCGCCCCGGCGGTGCGCTGGTGCTGGTCGGTGTTGACCTTCACGATGAGCAGGCTCCCGGCGCGCTCCTTGGCCAGGGCCGTGAGGTGCGGCGCCACGGCCCGGCAGGGCCCACACCAGGGCGCCCAGAAGTCCACGAGCACAGGCACGGGCGAGGCGCGCACGAGGCGCTCCAAGGCGTCGTCGTCCACCTCCTGAGGGTGGGCGCTCAGATCCAGGGCGGTCTGGCAGCGGCCGCAGCGCGGGCCTTGGGTGAGCCGCGCCTCGGGCACACGGTTGAGCCCGCCGCAGGACGGGCAGCGGAAGGTGAGGGTCTCGGACATGGGGTCGCTCCCGGTGACCCCTAAAGCGTGCGCACGCCGCGGCGAGGAGCAAGGCTCGGCGCCTTGGGCTGGATCAGGGCCCCGCGGCGCCCAGCTCATCCACCCGGCGGCGGAGGAGCGCCACGGCGCGCTCGGCGTCGGCCAAGGCGGACTCCATGCGCGGGAGCTGGCGCAGCTCACCCGCGGCGTGGTCCTCCCCGGCCAGGGCCGCGAGGCGCTCGGCGGCGAGGCGCGTGGCGTTCGCCTGCTTCTCCACCGCCCGGGCCCGCTGCTCCAAGGTGAGGCCGACGAGCACGCCCCAGAGCACGACCGCGCCGCACCCGGCGAGGGCACGACGCGGCGTGAGGTTAGGCGCCAACGAGAGCGAGGGCATCACACCGGGGCGGTGCGGCTCGTGGCGTTGAGCAGCTCAAGCTTGAGGATGGACAGGGCGCCGCCCGCCAGCCGCTTGAACTCTTGCGGGGTCGCCAGGTTGGAGATCGCCCGGGCCACAAACTTGGGGCGCAGGTAGAACTTGCGGTGGGAGATCTTGAGCAGGTCGAGGATCTGCTCCTTGGTGAGGTGCTCCTCCCAGCAGGCCGGGACCTCGACGCCGCAGAGGGGATCCTTCATCATGCGGTCCCAGCAGTCCGCGGCGAAGAGGCCCTTCTTGGCGCCCTCCTCGAAGGACTCGGTGCCGGGGTAGGGCGAGAACACGGCGAAGACCGCGTAGTCGGCGTCGAGCTTGAGCATCTCATCGACGTTCTTGAGCGCGTCGTCCATGGTGCGCTCGTGCGGACCGCCGAGCATGATGTAGGCCACGGAGCGAACACCCTCCTCACGGCACCACTTGAAGACGCGGTGCACGTCGTCGGTGTCGCAGTGTTTGCCCAGGACGTCGAGGCCCTCGTTGTTGGCGGACTCGACGCCGAAGTGGATCTTCGTGCAGCCGGTCTCCGCGCAGCGGCGGATCTGCTCGCGGGTGGTGCCCGCGATGGTCGTCTTGTAGCCCCAGTTGAACTTCACCCCGCGGCGCTCGACGGCGTCGCAGAACTTGAGCACCCACTGGCTGTTGGGCGTGAAGAGGTCGTCGATGAAGTGGACCTCGGTGATGCCCAGGCTGTTGCAGTGCTCCATCTCGTCGAGGATGTTCTCGATGTCGCGAACGCGGTACTGCTTCTTGTAGGTCAAGCAGAACGGGCAGGAGTGGGGGCAGCCGCGGGAGGTGATCGCCGTGGTGGTGAGGGGCTGCTTGGTGCCCGGCAGGTAGTAGTCGCGGTAACGGATGCGCGAGCGGTCGGGCCAGGGGTAAGCGTCGAGGGACTTCGTGGACTTACGGT
The DNA here is from genome assembly GCA_023150845.1 of Myxococcota bacterium. GTDB lineage: Bacteria > Myxococcota_A > UBA796 > UBA796 > CAJQPC01 > JADKFE01. The sequence continues at coordinate 8,681 of JAKLKD010000183.1, forward strand.
CCTTGTTCTTGACGACCTGGCCGTCCTTGGACTTGAACCACACGCCGTCGATGCCCTCAAAGTCGCGGCCGCGGTTGTGGGCCTCGGCCATCTCGACGAAGGCGTCCTCGCCGTCGCCGTTGATGATGGCGTCGGCGCCCTTGAGCTGGATCGCGTAGTCGGGGAACATCGTGCAGTGCGGCCCGCCCAAGACGATCTTGGCGCTCGGGTTGAGCTTCCGCACGAGGTTGATCGTCATCTGCACGTCAGGCAGCGAGTGCGTGTAGGTGCTGATGCCGACGAGGTCCAGCGGGAAGCGCTTGAGCTCCGCCTCAAAGTCGGGGTAGTCGAGGTTGTCTACGACGGGATCGTAGATCTCGGCCTTCCAGGGGGTGCGGGCCTCGACGCTCGCCTGGATGTACTGGAGGCCGAGCGGGGGGAAGCAGTAGACGCCGTGGGCCATCGCCTTGGGGATGCCGGCCCAGACTCTCATCTGCTCGGGTGGGTTCAGCAGGGTGATGTCCATGACGTCCTCGTCTTTGGAAGTTTATTCCTGAAACTTCCGGCTTGGGAAGATGATGCCCCAGGGGAGAAAGAGCGGGACCCGGTCGCGGTAACGAACGTAGTCTTCGCCGAAGATCTCGATGAGCTGGGGTTCTTGTCGCCAGACCTTCTCGATGAGGGATCCAGCGAGGAGCGCGGGTACCAGAATGCAGCAGAACGCGACGGAGTTCAAGGCAAATCCGACGGCGAGCACGCCGAGGAGCTTACCAAAGACCGACGGGTTGCGGCTGTAGGCGTAGATCCCCGAGGTGACGAGCTGGAGCGTGCGCCCAGCGACGGGGGAGGGGGAGCCTTTGCCATGGGTCACGAGCTGCTCATAGGTCCAGAGCCAGAGCGCCGCGCCCACGATGAAGCTGAGCGCCGCGGCGGGCAGGCGCGCGGCGTCGGGGAGCAGGCCGTCAAAGCCCAGCGCAGAGTCCGTCGCCGTCGCGATCAGGGCGATGAGGAAAGTCAGAGGAAAGAGCACGGGGATGTAGACTTTGGCGACCATCAAGAGGATGGGCCGAGAGAGGGCGACCTTGAGGACGTTACCGATGAGGCCCACGAAGACGCTCCGAGGACGCCGCGTGACGGCGTGGAGGAGAAGGCAGGAGGTGCTCCCATCATGATTACCCGCAGCGCAGCGGCTCTGCTCGCCATTTTTGTGGTGGCCTGCGGAGAAGATCCGGTCCTGGAGGCCGCGCGGGAGGAGGCGGAGGCCCAAGGCGCCGCCGGGGGTGGATCCCCCCAAGGCCCGCCCCCAGGCGGCGCGCCCGGCGTCTTCGGTGAGCCCGGGCAGCCCACCCCAGGCGTGCCGGAGCCCCCCAAGCCCGGCATCCCGAACGAGCCCCCGCCCGGCGGCGGTCCCGGGGTGCCTGGTCAGCCTGGTCAGCCCGGTCAGCCCGGCGTCGGGAGCCCCACGGGGCCGACCTACCCGGTGAAGGGCACCCTCGTCTGCCCGGGCTGCAAAGGCAGCTTCCGCATCGACGTCTTCGACGGGGACCACGGCGATCTCGGCGGGCCGCGCCCGTCCATCGTCACCCGGGGCGAGGCGCCGAGCGCCGGGCCCTTCAGCCTCGACGTGCCCCAAGGTGCGCGGGTGTGGCTCTCGGTGTTCAACGACGAGGACGGCGACGGGCGCCCGGGCCCGACCGAGCCCGTCGGGGACTACGCCGAGAACCCCGTGGTGGTGAGCGGCCCCGTGGACGGCGTCGTGATCACGCTCAAGCGCCGCGACCCGCCCGCCCAGTGAGCGCCCTGGGCCCCCTGGTCGTCGTCATCCCCCATCGCCGCGAGGTGGCCTTGCTCCAGCGCGCGGCGGCGGCCTGCGCGCCGTGGCCGGTGGTGGTCGTCGATGACAGCGACGCCGGGGCCCCGCCGATGGCGACGGCGCGGGTGCGCCTCTCCGGGGGCTCGGGCTTCGCCAAAGCGGCGAACGCGGGGCTGACCTGGGCCGAGGCCGAGGGCTACGCCTGGGCGCTCGTGCTCAACGACGACGCCCGCCCGGAGCCCGGCTGCATCGACGCCCTGCTCGCCGCGACGGGGCCCGGGGTAGGCGCCGTGGGCCCGGTGCTCTTGGGCCCGGCGGGGGTGGAGTCGGCGGGCATCCGCTACTCCGAGCGCACGGCGCGGCTCAAGCAGGAGACGAGGCCCCCTGCGGCGCGGCGGCCCGTGGACGCGCTCAGCGGCGCCTGCCTGCTCCTCCCCAGCGACCGGCGCTTTGACGAGGGCTTCGGGCACGGCATGGAGGACGTGGCCCTCTGCCGGGCGCTGCGCCAGCAGGGCCTCGCCGTGCTCATCGAGCCCCAGGCGCGCTGCTGGCACGAGGGCGGCGCCACGGTGAGCCGACGCAGCCCCCAGGCGGTGCGCCACGCCGTCGCCGGGCACCTGCGCCTCGTCGGCCCGAGCCCGGCGCGGCGGGGGCTGGTGCTGGCCTACGCCTTGGGCCAGGCGGCGCGGGAGGACTGGAGCGTCGGGAGGCTCAGGGCGGTTTGGGCGGGGTGGCGCGGCGCCTAGACGCTCAGCTCCCCCTCCACCATCCGCCGCACCAGCTCCTCAAAGCGCACCTGCGGGGTCCAGCCGAGCAGCTCCTTCGCTTTGCTCGCGTCGCCGAGGAGCGCGTCCACCTCCGCCGGGCGGCGCAGGCGGTCGTCCAGGCGCACATGGTCCCGCCAGGGCAGGCCGACCACGGCGAAGGCCGCCTCGACGAAGTCCTGCACGCTGTGGGACTCCCCCGTGGCGATGACGTAGTCGTCGGGCGCGGGGCGCTGGAGCATCCGCCACATGGCCTCGACGTACTCCGGCGCGTAGCCCCAGTCGCGGCGGGCGTCGAGGTTGCCTAAGGTGAGGGTCTGGGCCCGGCCCCGGGCGATGTCGGCGACGCCCCGGGCGATCTTGCGGGTCACGAAGCGCTCGCCGCGGCGGGGGCTCTCGTGGTTGAACAGGATGCCGTTGCAGGCGAACAAGCCCCAGCTCTCGCGCATGTTCACGGTCATCCAGTAGCCGTGGACCTTCGACGCCGCGTAGGGGCTGCGGGGGTAGAACGGCGTGCTCTCACGCTGGGGCGTCTCCCGCACCCGGCCGAACATCTCCGACGACGAGGCCTGGTAGAAGCGCGCCTGGGGGGCGGCCTCTCGCACGGCCTCCAAGAGCAGGGTGGTGCCGACGGCGTTGATCTCCGTCGTCACCGCGGGCAGCTCGAAGGACAAGGCCACGTCGGACTGGGCGCCGAGGTTGTAGACCTCCCGGGGCTGGAGGCGCTCCAGGAGCCGGTGCAGGCCCAAGGCCTCGCGGAGATCGCCGAAGTGTAAGAACAGGCGCTCGTTGAGCACCCCGCGGGCGAGGACCGGGCGGAGGTTCTGGAGGTTGTCCGTGGCGGCGCGGCGCACGAGGCCGTGGACCTCGTACCCACGGTCGAGCAGCAGCTCGGTGAGGTAGCTGCCGTCTTGGCCGGTGATGCCGGTGATGAGCGCCCGAGGCGCCCCGCTCACCCGCCGCTCCCAGGGCTGGGCGGCGGCGCGTCGGGCGGCGCAG
>JAKLKD010000184.1 GCA_023150845.1 Myxococcota bacterium
CCTTCTTGCTCATGGCGGCGACCCTCGTGATCTTTAAGGTCATCCGGGACCACACCGAGCGCCCGGTCTTGGCGGCGAACGTGCTCGCCCCGACCGTCGCCCCGCTCAGCGCCGAGGCCGCCGCCGAGGTGAAGGAGCACATGGCCGCCGGGGAGAAGCTCTTCGCTGAAGAGCGCTACTACGAGGCCACCAACCGCTTCATCAAGGCCCTGCGCCTCGACCCCCACAACGCCGAGGCCAAACGCCTGGGCTACCTCGCGTGTGAGCGCATCGCCGTGCGGGAGCTGCGGGAGAGCCTGGAGGTGAAGAACGCCACCCCGGCGAGCCGGGCGAAGCTCCGCGAGGACGCCATCCGCGTCGGGGAGGCCGCGCTCAAAGGCAAAGACGACGCCGTCTCCGCCGAGCACACCCTGCGCCGGGCGATGAAGCTCAACCCCGACGACAAGGCCCTGGTCGCGCTAGACGCCAAGCTCCGCCGTCGGTCCGCCGAGACCAAGGCGCCCTGAGCGCCGTCGTCGCGCTATGGTGCTCCGACGGAACCTACGCCCCCAAAAGCGGGTCTGCTCCTTCATGCGCACCCCTACGCTCGCCCTGCTCCTCCTCTTCGTGGCCCCACTCGCCGCCTGCCGCCCACCCGTCGCCTCCGTGGAGAGCGTCGTCACCGCCCAAGGCGGCTTCGTGGACCCCCTCGGCGTGCTGAACGAGGGCGCGAGCGCCGCCGACGTCGCCCCACGCGCCCAGGCCTTGGCGACCCTCACCCGCCACGCGCCCCCTGACGAGGCCCGGGCCTGGGCGCTCCGGGGCCTGTTTGACCCCGACGACTACACCCGCGGCCGCGTCACGGCGGCGCTCATCCAGCGCATCGCCGAGCCTTGGGCGGCGGCGCTGCTCTTGGACCTCGTGGGGCGGGCCGACGTCGACCCCTACACCCGGGGCCCCGCCGCCCTCGCCTTGGCCCAGGCCAAGGATCCCGGCGCCAAAGACGCCCTCACCCGGGCCTTGGCCGAGATCGAGGAGCCCTGGCGCCGGGCGCCGCTCAACCTCGCCCTGGCGGTGCTCGGCGACGCCGAGGCCCTCAACGAGCTCTCCGCGGTGCTCAAGGGCGGCGACGTGCCGATGCGGGTGGACTTCATCATCGCCTGCGGGGCCGCGGGCCTGCCCCTCGCCGAGCCCCTGCGTGACGGCCTCGACCGGGTCGAGGAGGAGATGGTGCTGCCGCTCGCCGGGGCGCTCCTGCTCTTGGGTGAGCCCCGTGGGGCCTTGGCGCTCCGCGCGGCGCTCCTCGACCCCACCATTCAGCGGCGCCTGGAGGCCATCGACACCCTCAAGCTCCTGCCGGAAGAGGACGCCCAGCGCCTGCTCAAGCGGGCCCGGCGCGGCGGCCCCCCCGCCGTGCGCGGCTGGGCGACGATGGTGCTCGTCGCCCAAGGGGAGGCGCCCCTGAGCGAGGCCGTGCGCACCCTCGACGAGGAGGACCGCGAGCTCCGCCAGCAGGCGGCCTGGGCCATCGGCGAGCGCCTGCGCCGGGACGGTGAGCCCGAGCGCCGAGAGGCGAGGCAGGCCCGCGCCGCCCTCACCCGCGTCTTGGGGGACGCCGAGATCAGCGTCGCCATCGCCGCCGCCCGCGCCTTAGCGCTGTGCGGCACCCCCGAGGAGCTCCCCGCGCTGAGCGCCCAGCTCAACGACGAGTCCATCAGCGCCCGGGTCGAGCTGGCCGCGGCGATGTACTCGATCCTCGCGCGGGCGAAGGTCGGGAGCTGAAGTCCCGGGCGTGAGGTGTTACAGGTCCCGCAGCCACCAAAGGAGGGACCCATGACCCGTCTCATCTTCGCGCTCAGCGCCTTGGCCGTCGGGACGGCCTGCTCGAGCGTCAACGGCACCGTGGATGGGGAGTCCACGCCGATCACCTCGACGTACATGCTCCAAGACGACGACTACTTCGGTGACGATGGCGTGATCCTCCTCGTGCTCAGCGGCGGCGGGCTCAACTGCGAGGAGATGAACGACCTCCTCGAAGAGCTTGAGGACGCCGATGACGACGACGAGAAGGCCGACCTGTGGGCCGACTACCTCCCCGAGGAGTTCTGGGAGTGGCGCATCACCCTGCGCGTCGACGACGTCGATGACGACCTCGGCGGCAAAGAGATCGACGGCACGGAGTGGACGGACCTCGTCAACGACGACGACCAGCTCTCCGCCATGGCCATCCACTACACCGACTGGCCCGACGAGGACAGCTTCTCGTGGTGGGGCTGGGTGACCGGTGAGGCCACGGACTACTACGACGTCTACCGCTCCGACGAGGGCGTCGCCCGCATCAGCGGCCACAACCCCAACGAGTCGATCCGCGGCACCTTCGAGACGGAGATGGTCGACGGCGACGGCGACGACGAGGGGGAGGTCTCCGTCAGCTTCTCGACCTCTCGCTGCGCCGCGCTGGACGACAACTACCTCTAGCCCGGCGGCACCAGCAAGAGCGCGCCCTCGGCGGCGGCCCGGGCCTCGGCCTCGGTCAGGGCCCCGGCGCGGGCCATGTTCTCCAGCACCCGGCGCATCGCCTCCCGCGGCGGCCGGTCGCGGAGGTACCAGCGCTCGTAGCCGTCTTTTGGTGAGGGCAAGAGCAGCGCCAAGAACACGGCCTCGGCGGGGGTGAGGTTCGCCGGGGACTTCAAGAAGTAGCGCTCGCAGGCCGCCTGCACGCCCCAGAGCTCCGGGCCCAGCTCGACGACGTTGACGTAGAGCTCCATCACCCGGTCTTTGCCCAGAGCCTCGTCGAGCTCCAGCGCCAGGAGCAGCTCCCGCGCCTTTCGGACGAGGGTGCGCTCGCCGCTGAGGTAGAGGTTCTTCGCGAGCTGCTGGGTGAGGGTCGAGCCCCCGCGCACGACCTCCCCGGCGGCCTGGTTGGCGGAGAGCGCCTCCAGCACGGCGTCGAGGTCGTAGCCCTCGTGGCGGTAAAACGCCGCGTCCTCGGCGGCGATGATGGCCGCGGGGAGGTAGGGGCTCACCAGGCGCAGCGGCACCCAGCCCGGCGTGCCCTCCCCCGTCGGGCGCAGGCCGCCGTCCAGGCGCCGCACCTCGACCCGCCCGCCGCGCAGGCCGTCGAGGCCCTGGGCGGCGCCGCTCACCTTGAGGTTCGCCGCCCGCGGGGTGAAGGTCCAGGCCCGGGTCGGCCAAGCCAGCGTGAAGGTGGCGCCCAGGGTGCCGTCGAGCTCGGCGCGGCGCAGCTCGGGCACCAGGGGCGAGAGCGGGCTCAGCACCACGGCGGCGGGCTGGTCGGTCATCTCGACGGTGAGCGCGCACTCCGGCGGGGCGGGGCAGCGCAGGGTGAGGTCGGCGTCGGGTCCGCCGCGCAGGCTCAGGCGGCCTCGGGCCTCCTGGCGGGGGTCGCCGCTGAGGCTCAGGCGCAGGCCGCGGATCGGCAGGGGCTCCTCCGCGACGAGGGGGTGGCTCAGGCGGAGGGCGTCGGCCTCGACGGTGAGGCGTGGGGTCTCAGCCAAGGTGAGGGTGAGGGCGGCCTCCCCTTGGAGCTCCGGGAAGGGGGAGGTTACGGTGACCTGCAGCTCAGCCCGGGCGCCGTCGGGGCCAGGCAAGGTGAGCTGGCCCGCCTCGCCGACCAGGGCGCCCTCCCCGCCCTCCAGGCGCCCGCCGAGGCCGTCCACGAGCAGGCGCTCCCCGGCGTAGAGGCCGAGGCTGTCCACCTCGATGGCCCAGTCTTGGAGCCGCGCCGCCCGATCCTCGCCGCCGCCGCCGCCGCCGCTCCCGCCGCCGCCGCCCTCGGCGAGGGCCAAGGCGTCCACCTGGGCGCGATGAACGGTGATCAACCTCCCGCGAAGGTCTACGGTGACCCGCTCGGCGCTGAGCCCAGGCCCGGTGACCGCGTGAAAGGTGCGCGTCGTCAGGCCCCGGCTGAGCCCCTGCCAGCGGAGCCCCTGGCGCTTGAGCCCCCGCAGCGCCTCCCGCTCCGCGAGGCCCACGGCCACGAGCGCGACGCCCAAGACGCCGACCAAGACGAGGCCGAGGCCACGTCGGCTCATGGCTCGGGCACCACGAGCACCGGGCAGGCCGCGGCCTCGGCGATGCTCTCGGCGCTGCTGCCCCAGGCCAGCCGCACGATCGCCGGGGCCGTGGCGTGGCCCAGCACGAGCAGATCCGCGCCCCGGGCGGCCTCGACCACGCCGGAGACGGCGCTCTCGGCCACGCCGACCTCAAACTTCACCCGCTGGCCGCCCCCGGCGCCGGGCTCCAGGAGCTCGCCGACGTGGGCCTCCAGCGCCGTGAGCAGCTCATCGGCGCTGCGCTCGGTCTCCGGGGAGTAGACGTGCACGAAGCGTAGGCTCGCCCCGGCGGCCCGGGCCAAGGCGGCGGCGAGGCTCACCGGGCCGGGGCCCTGGAGTTCCAGGGCGCAGCAGAGCTGGTGCAGCCCGGCGTAGGGCTGGCGACCGGCGACGAGCACCGGGCAGCGCGCGTGGCGGATGACCCGCCGGGTGTTCGACCCGAGCACGAGGCCCTCCAGGGCCCCGGCCCCGGTGTGCCCGACGATGAGCAGGCTCGCGGTGCCGGTGGAGCGCGACGCCGCGTCCTCGACGTCCCCCTCGACGAGCTCCAGCCGGGCGCGGACGCCCTCAGCGCGCAGGCCGTCGAGGATCGGCGCCAAGACGCGGGCGGCTTCAGCGCGGTCCTCCGGCGAGGGGCTGGCGTAGGTGAGGCAGAGGTCGGCGTCACAGGCCAAGGCCAAGGCCCGGGCGATGGGCAAGGCGGCGTGGGCGCGCTCGGAGAGGTCGGTGAGCAGGCGGAGATGGGAGAACATACGCGCAAGGTTAGCTTAGTCGGCTCAAGGAGGCCCCATGTCTACGCCGCTCACACACATCGACGCCCAAGGCAACGCCCGCATGGTGGAGGTCGGCGACAAGGAGATCACGGCGCGGGAGGCCATCGCTGAAGGCTTCATCACCCTCTCCGCCGACGCCTACGACACCCTGGTCGCCGGTCAGCTCAAGAAGGGGGACGCCTTGGCCGTCGCCCAGCTCGCGGGCATCGCCGCCGCCAAGCGGGCCGCCGAGCTCATCCCGCTCTGCCACCCCATCCCCCTCACGGGGGTCAAGGTGCTCGTCGAGCCCGCGGGGGAGCAGAGGGTGCGCGTCTGGGCCCGCGTCCGCTGCGACTGGCGCACTGGCGTAGAGATGGAGGCGCTGACCGCGGTGAGCGCTGGGCTGCTCACGGTGTACGACATGGTCAAGGCCATCGACAAGGGCCCGGTGATCGGCCCGGTTCAGCTCCTGGAGAAACGCGGCGGGCGAAGCGGCGAATGGCGTCGGGCGCAGGATCAGGGCCCAGGGCCCGACGAGCCCTGATCCGAGGGGGATCCTCCGGGGGACGATCCTTGACTCTGCGGGGGCGCAGCGCCGGATCTCGGATCCTAAGTATGCGTTGTTCTTAAACTTGTTGTGTGTGTCGCAGATAGTTGTTGACACTTTCCGATGCGCATCCCTTAATGAGGTGGCTAGCCCCTCCTCCGCCCCCCTGCGCTCGGTGTGCAACAATGCCCAAGTCTCGCGCCACCCAACAAGAGCACGTCAACGACGCGCCGGCCCAAGAGCAGGGCCCCGTCAACCTCAGCGGGCTCGGCCAAGATCCGCAGAACACCCTGGGCAACGCCGCCGTGGCGTCGCAGACCGGCGTGAACGGCGGCCGCGAGGACATCAGCCGCTACACCCCGGAGTACGTCGAGGCCAACCGCGACGCCTTGGGCATCCCCCCGGGCGCGCCCATCGACGACTTCTTCTTGGAGTTCGTGGCGCACAACCTCGTCGGGGAGCAGCTCTCGACGGTCCAGAACCTCACCCCGGATGATCCGCGCTACGAGCGGGTCATGGCCCAGCGGCAGCTCCTCGAGAGCTGGGGCTACAACCCCAACGTCAGCGCCGACCAAGAGGTGATCGACCCCACCACGGGCCTCTACGGCGTGCGCCTCGACCCCTCGGAGGCCGGGCTCGCCCAAGGCAAAGGCTCGATCATGTCGTTCCGGGCGACGGAGCCCTTCACGCCCCAGGAGACGACGGCGCAGAACCCCTGGGGCGCCATCAACGACCTCATCACCGACGCCGGGCCCTACATCGGCTCCCGCCAGTACGACCCCCACGCCGACCGCATCCGCGAGATCATGGCCGGGGGCCAAGGCGACATGACTGTCGCCGGGTACTCCTTGGGCGGCTACCTCGCCCAGCGCGCCGCCGCCGACAACGCCGACCTCATCAACAACGGCGAGGTCGTGACCTTCCAGTCCGGCGGCCTGCACCGCGAGCACACCGACCAGTTCAACCAGGCCAACGCCGACGGCCACATCGGCGTGCGCCACCACCAGACGAACATGGACGTCGTGCACCGCGCGGGCGAGGCCCCGCTGCCGGGCACCTTCTTTGAGCACACCCCGGCGGGCTTCACCGAGGGTCACACGAAGACCCTCATGTACGACGACAACGACACCACCACCATCGCCGAGGCCACGGGCGGCAAGACCACCCAGCAGTACAGCTCCGACCCCAACGGCGGCTTCCAGCGTCACCTCTGGGAGGGCGCCCGCAACACCGCGGGCGGCGCCGTGCGCCTGGGCATGTCGCCGTTCAACGCGGCGTACCAGACGGGCCTCGGCCTAGGTGAGGGCATCGTCAACGCCGGGAACGGCCTCGCGCAGAGCGGCCAAGACACCTGGAACGGCCTCTCCAACGGCTTCGGCACCGCCACCCAAGGCCTCGGCCAAGGCGCGGGGCAGCTCGCCAACGGCGACGTCCTCCAGGGCCTCGGCACCATGGGCGGCGGCCTCGTCCAAGGCACAGGCCAGGCGCTCAGCGGCGTCGGCCAGGGCCTCTGGGGCCTCGGCGAGACCGCCGTAGGCGCCGTCGCCGACACGGGCAGCGCGCTCTACAACGGCGCGTCGTCCTTGGTGAACGACGCGGCCACGGGCGCCTACCAGGTCGGCCGCGGCGCGCTCAACCTCGTCGAGGGCGGCGCTGAGGCCACCTGGGAGGGCGCGAAGTGGGCCGGGAACCAGGCGGTCCAGGGCGCCCAGTGGGCCGGGAACCAGGCGGTTCAGGGCGCGCAGTGGGCCGGGAACAAGGCCGTCGAGGGCGCCCAGTGGGCTGGGAACAAGGCCGCCGAGGTCGGCTCGGCCATCGGCAGCGGCCTGCAGAGCGCCTGGGACTGGGCGACGCCCTGGTGACCGGCGCGCGCCGGGCTCGGGCTCCCCGCCTAACGCGCCCAGCGCAGGGCGGGCTGCTCGGTGAAGCCGACGCTCGTGAGGCGGCGCAGGTTCTGGCCGTCGGCGTCGATGACGTAGAGGTCATAGCTGCACACCAGCTCGCCCATGCCGCCTTTGCGGCAGTCGCCCTCCAGGGCGGCCAAGAAGGCGAGGCGCTGGCTGTCCGGGGACCAGGCCAAGGCCACCACGCCCTTGTAGGCGCTGCCGAAGGGCAAGAACGTGGGCGTCTTGGCCTCCAGGGGCAAGAGCGCGCGCAGGGGCTCCGCCGCCGGGCCCAAGGCGCCGATGTAGAGGTTCGTGGGCGACCGAGCCTCCCCTTGGCTGGGCGGCCGGGCCATGACCGCCACGGCGCGGCCGTCGGGGGAGATCAGAGGCGACCAGGCGTCCGAGCCCGAGCCGAGGCTCAACAGCGTGCGCTCGCTGGCGCCGTCGGCCCAGACCACCTCGCCGCGGTGCTCACCGGGGCGGTCCCCGGCGCTCTGGGCGACGAAGACCACGGCGTCACCGCCGGGGGTGAAGCTCGGGTTCTTGAGCGCGCGCTGGCCGCCCGTGGCCAAGACCGTGAGCCCCGCGCCGTCGGCGCCGACCCGCACGATGTGCCGCCCGGCCAAGGCGTCGCCGTCGCGCAGGCCGAGCTGGCCGTCTCTGAGCCAGGTCACCTCACCGCCTTGGTCACTCACCGCGGCGTCCCCTTGGCCATCGACGCCCACCCGCCGCACCCGGGCGCCGCCTTGGGCGTCGGGGGCGGTGTAGGCCACGCTGCGCCCGTCGGGGCTGAGGCTCGCGCCGCCCGCGCCTTTGGGCAAGGGCAGGCTCCAGGCGAGGCCCGTCGGGGTCAGGAGCTCCGGCGAGAACAGCGTCGGGGCGTCTTGGAGCGCGGCTTCAGCGCTCGCCGCGGGCGTGGTGCGCAGGCGCCGGGGCCCGCCCTCGTCGGGGTTGACCACGATGAGCCCCGACTCCCCGCGCAGCAAGATCACCGGCCCGTCCGGCCAGGCCGTGAGCGGCGCCGCGTCGAGGCTCTGTCGGCCTCCGCAGCCGACCAAGGTGAGCAGAAGACCCGAGAGCGCTGGCAGAAGAGTAGGCATGTCGCCGATCTATCCGCCTCAGCGCTCTGCCGCATCCCCATCTCCCCCGCCCCTTGAGGTCCCCATGACCCCCGAGACCCAGCGTGTTCGCACCTATGGCCAGCTCATCGATCTGCTCCGCCGCGATCAGGTGGCCCACCAGCTCGACCCCAACGAGCAGGTGATCACCATCCCCACCCGCCGCGACCACGACGAGGGCCTCGCCTTGCTGCGCTGGCAGGACCGCGACGGCGTGCTCCAGGTGATTCACACCCTGCCCGTCACCGTGGCCCCCGAGCGCCAGCCCGCCATGGAGAGCGCCGTCGCCCGCCTCAACCACGCCTTGGCCCTGCCCGGCTTCGGCCTCAACCACCAGACCGGCACCCTCTACTTCCGCGTCACCCTGCCCGTCGCCGCCGCCGGGGTGAGCCCCCAGGACCTCCAGTCCGTCTTCCGCGCCGCCGTGCGCACGGCCTTCGACATGCTGCCCGCCCTTCGCCGCGTCGCCGAGGAGGGCGCGGACCCGACCCTCATCGTCGAGGACGCGCGGATTGACCTCACCATCGCCACGGGGCAGCCGCAGTAGGGGGTGATCAGGAATCGGAGCGGTGGGGCGTTGCCCTAGGCCCCACGACCGCGAGCGAGCCGCTCACGCTCCTCATGCAGCCAACGAGCGAGCAGGGTCTCAGAGGGCAGGACCGTGAGGTAACGCGAGACGAACACCGTCCTCGGCAGGTTCGCCGTGGCGTAATGAACCTTCTCCTCATCCTTGCCAGCGCAGAGCAGCAGCCCTACAGGCGGAGCCTCATCGGGCTTGGTGAGGTTCTCGGCGATCCAGTTCAGGTAGAAGTGCATCTGACCAGCGTCTCGGTGGTCGAACTCTCCGATCTTCAGCTCGATCGCCACCAAGCACCGCAGTCCACGGTGAAAAAAGAGCAAGTCCAGGTGATGATGCTCTCCGCCAACCGTGATCCGAAGCTGCCGATCCACAAAGCAGAAGTCGCGCCCAAGCTCTCGAAGGAACTCCTGCAGATGGTCGAGTAGCGCGGATTCGAGGGCAGCCTCTGAATAGGCCGTCGACTCTGGGAGCCCGAGGAACTCGAGGACGTAAGGGTCGCGGAGAATGGTGGCTGGGGTCTCCATCAGCCGACCTTCGCGGGACAGCGCCATCACTGCGTCCTTGTCGCGTGAGAGGCCGACGCGCTCATAGAGCATGGAGTTGACCTGTCGCTTCAGCTCGCGGACGGACCAGCCCTCCTTGAGGAGCTGAAGCTCATAGAAGGCGCGCTTGAGCGGGACATCGACGCGGCTGAGCTCCAGGAGGTGGGAGAAGGTGAGCGCGGAGAACAGGCGCTCGGTCCACTGGGCGTCCTGCCAAGGCAGGCGTTCTAGTGAGGTGGCTCGGGCTAGTAGGGAGGGAAAGCCGGCGGAGGCGCGAACCGCCAACGCAGATTCCGCAGACAGTGTCTGCGGAATCTCTGGGGCGTCGAAATCGGCAGACGCCGTCTGCCGAATTGGGCCGAGGACCGTAAGCGCAACTCGCTCCGCGTCGAGATCGGGCCAAGTCAGCGCGAGCTGTCGGAAGTTCATAAGGTTTCGAGGTGAGAGGCCACGCACATCATCGCGCTCAAGGTTCTCGGCGAGTCGCTCAATGAGACCATCACCATACGTGGAGCGATCCTCTCCGTGCTGCTCATACTCGACGATCCACGCGCCGATCAGCCAGCTTCGGAGCGTGAGCAATCGGTCGGCTGTGCGAGCCGCAAACTCCTGTGACGACCGCGTGATCCCGGCGATGTCAGCGACGAGCGCGGGGAAGTCCATCCGTCCTCTCCTACTCTTGATCTCCGCGGGGCACCCCGCGCGGGCGTCAAGTAACCACCGTCGAACGATCTGGCAGAAGGTGAACCTTCGGACCAGACGCCCACCGCGTCGAGCCCGCGTGGCGCCAACCCGTCCAGCTCTGGTGTTTCATCCCGGCGAAGCGTTTGTCTCCGTGGTCCCCCAAGATTCGGCGCTCGGCGAGCACCGTCCACAAGAGCGCTACGTCCAGACGCTCGCAGACCGCGTCGAGGGCACCCGCCTCCATCAAGAGCGCGCGTGGCCCCCCGGCGAGCGCCGCCGGATCCTGAAACACGAGGCGGCCAGCGGCGTCACGGAAGCCAGATCCACCATCCCAGCGCGTCTCGGTGACCTCCACCAGCTCGACGGAGGGGACGGTGAGGCGGAGCGCGCCGTCGCGCCAAGCCGACTCGATCGATGAGAGCTGATTCGCGACGGGCCGAAGCCCCTCGCCAAGGAGCCACCGCGCTCGCGGCTCATGCGCGTCTGCGGGCGCGCGAAGGTCAGAGAAGTTTGGCGACCACGGGTACTCTCCAAGGATATGCGGGCCATAGGAGTCTGCCCCATCGGGCATCCATTGCCCCATAAAGTCTTTGTCAGCGAGCCACTTGCGGATTCCAGTGAGCTTGGACCTCGGGACGAGATACCCCGTGATCATCATCCAGGCGTCACGCCGCCGACCACCGACCTCCCCCTCTCGATCCCCCCACTGAAAATGACCGTCCAATAGCCACCAGCGACCGTCATCCAGGAAGGGACCAACCAGCTTTTTTGGGTCCGGAAGGTCGTCGACGCCCACCCAGTCAGCCTCAGTCAAGCCCCGCGTGCTGTTGAAGTCCAGCCGCGCAGGCGCCCACCAAGCATCGGCGTCAGAGGTCTCGGAGTCGCTGGGGGAGCGCTCTACGACCGAGGGGTCAACATCTCGGAGGTGCAATCCGGCGGGGTTTGATGGCTCGGGCTGGAGCACACGCGCGCAGTCGTCGAGCAGGCCCACGAGGCGTAAGAGCGCGATGCGCTGGTACTTCTTACCGATCCTCTCCGCCCAAGCGGGCTTGCCGCGCCCACCGCCATGCTCCGAGAGCATGTCCACATCGTAAGCAGCGTGCAGCGCGGGCGTGTAGCCGAGGTCAATGGCGGCACCGAGCACCCACCGCCGCGCGGACTGGTGATCGAGGAGGGTCTTGTAGCCGCGAAGCGCTGAAGGGATCGTGTAGATCCCAAAATCGCCGCTAAAGTCGCTCATCACGCTGGCGTAGAGCCGCGGATAGTCTGGAGTGTTGAAGCGCTTCAGCGCCTCTTCGGTCGGGATCGTGAGCAGACCCGGACGCCCATGGGGCGGCTGAAAGTCTTCGACCGTCAACCCCGCAGGGAGCGCCCCGAGCGCCGCCACCCACTCACCGATGCACTGGGCGTGCGCGCGGACGAGCGCGTTTATGGGAGCGCCCTGCGGTCTATGCAGCACCCGCTGATTCACGACGCCCGCGAGGTCGCGCAGCGCGTCAGGGTCAGGGTTTCGGAGCAGCGTGCCGTAGGCGGCGCAGAGCACCCGCTCAAGCACCGCGTCATCGTCCACGTCCGCGAAGAGGGCCACGAGCTCCGACCACACCCCTGGGTCAGGCTCGGTGAGGCGGACGGCGGCGCGGGTAGCCTCGTCCCGCACGCGCAGGTCAGCCGCTGCGCCGCACCAGACGAGCACAACACACCACGCCAGCCGCAGATCACGGTCCACACGCGCGGCGTCGGCGACGGACGCGGCGCGCAGGGCTCGCTTTAGGGAGGAGCTGGGCTGCTCAAACGCGACGTGGAGGGCGCCGCAGAGCCAGGCGTCACGTCGCGGCAGAGGCGTCCCGATGAGAACGGCGTGAAAGAAGCGATGGTCGTAGGCGTGTCCCGGCCTCAGCGCGAGCGACACCAGCGCGTCCCAAGCGCGCTGGAGCAGCTCGACGTCCACGAAGGACTCGTTGAG
>JAKLKD010000185.1 GCA_023150845.1 Myxococcota bacterium
GCCGCGGTCGGCGCGTCGGCGGGCGCGGGGGGAGGCGCGGCGGGCGGAGGCTCCGCGGCGCAGGCGGCGAGGAGCGCGGTGATGAGGACAGCGCGGCGCATGGGGCCTCAGCAGGCGAGCTGCACGTCGGGGTCAAGCTCCACCAGCTCGCCGAGCTGGGCGAGGCCGGTGAGGTCGAGCTGGTCGCGGTCTCCGCAGACGATGACCGTGAAGGCGCCGCGGCGGAGCTTTTGCCACCAGTCGGCGAAGGTGTCCAACGACAAGGACTCAAGGTCCGCGAGGAGCGTCGGGCGGGGGTCGGCGGTGATGCCACGCACGCGCCAGGCCTCCACGGCGGGGGCGACGCCGCGGTAGGTGACGCGGTGGCCGCGCAGGGCCTCTCGGGCGGCCTCACGGGCGCGCTCAAAGCGCTCGGGGTCGATGGGGCGGTCGCGCAGGAGCCCGAGGAGCAGGCCCGCGACCTCCGCCGCCCGGGCGGCCTGGGTCGCCGCCGAGGCCCAGAGCAGGTTGTCATCGACGGGGCGGCCGCCCAAGGAGTAGCCACCACGCGCCGAGTACGCCAAGGCCCGGGCCTCCCGGACCTCCTGGAAGATGAGGCCCGCGCTGCCGCCGAGCAGCTCCGCGAGCACCCCGGAGCGGGGGTCGGCGCCGGGCGCGCTCGGGCCGTGGGGGCTCAGGACCTCGACGGTGGCCTGGGCGCTCGTGTGGTGCATCCACAGCACCCGCACGCCGTCAGGGCGCTGGTACCGCGCCGGGGGCACCGGGCTCGGCGAGCGCCAGGTCCTGCCCTCGGGCGTCAAGAGCTCGGCCAGCCGCGGGAGGTCGTAGGGCCCGGTCGAGAAGCATAAATGCCGCTCCTCATCGAGGATCTTGGGCTTTGAGAGGAGCTCTTGACGTGTCAAAGAGCGCAGCGCCTCGTCGCTGAGGCGCTCGGTGCGCTCGGGGCAGGTCTCGACCCCCCAGAACGCCGCGCTGCGCAGGGCCTCCACCCGGCGCTCCTTCGTCTCCCGGCGCTCCCGGCGGCGGGTGATGACGTCCTCGATGACCTGCCGGTGGGCGGCGTCGTCGAGGGTCGGGCTCAAGAGCCGCGCCCGGATGAGCTCCAGGGCCCAAGGCACGGCCTCTTCAGGCCCCGCCAAGGTGAGCTTGGTCGCCCAGCGCCCGGTGTCGAGGCCGAAGGACACCCCTCGGCGGTAGAGCGCGTCCTCGACGTCCTCCAGGCGCATCGACCCGACCCCGGAGCGCTCCCAAAGCCGCAGGGCGAGGCCGAAGGCCGGGTCGTGGCCCGCGCCGCGCTCCAGGTTGAGGGTGAGGCGGCTCAGGCCGTTCTTGTACGGCGAGGGCACGGCGTAATGAACGCCGCTGGCGACCTCGGCGCGGCGGTAATGTTCACCCTCGACCAAGACCTGCAGCGGGGCGTCCACGAGGGGCAAGGCGGCGAGCTCGGTGAAGAGCGGCGAGTGACCCTCTCCCCCGGCCGTGGGCTCCCCCTTCGTGAGGGTGATCGTCGCCCGGGCCGGCGCCCCGGAGACCCGCCGCACCCGCACCTGGGGCCCGGAGAACACCCGCTGGGCGGCGGCGACCACGTCGGCCTTGGTGAGCTGGCGCAGGCGCGTGAGCCAGGCCGAGGCGAAGTCCCAGCCGCGCCCGGCCAAGAACGCCGTCGACATCGCCTGGACCTGGGCGTCGTTTCGCTCCAGGCGGGCGCGCTCGCCGAGCTCAAAGTTCAGCGCGGCGGCGGCGAGGTCGTCTTCAGTGAAGTCCCCGTTGCAGAGCGCCTCGATGGGCTCCAGGAGCAGGCGGGTGAGCGCCTCAGGGTCCTGGTCGGGCCGGGGACGCGCCCAGACCAAGAACGCCCCGCCGAAGGCCCGGAACGACGGTGAGCTGCCCGCCGCCCGGAGCGCCTGGCGTTGCACCAGGCGGTCGAGCAGGCCGCCGCCGCGGTTGTTCAGCGCCATGTCCGCGAGGAGCAGGGCCTCGTGGTCGGGGTGGCCCCACGGCACGCCCCGCCAGGCGATGCGCAGCTCGGGGTCGCCGTGGTGGGGCAGCTCCCGCTCGGTGAGCGGCGGCAGGGCCGCGGGCGCGTCGGGCTCGGGGCGCGGGTCGCTCGGGCCGAGGTCCAAGGCGCCGATGCTGCGCTCCAGGAGCCGGATCGTCGGCTCCACATCGACGTCCCCGGCGAGCAGCACGGCGAGGTGCGGCGGGCGGTACCAGCGGGTGTGGAAGGCCTCGATGGGCTCGGCGTGCAGGCGCAGCACGTCCTCGACGCTCCCCAGCACGTCCCGGCCGTAGGGGTGGTCTTGGAAGAGCGCCTCGCTCGTCGCCTGGGCGAGGCAACGATCGGCGTTGTCCATCGCCCGGAGCTTCTCTTCGGTGATCGCGTCGAGCTCCGTAGACATCGCCCGGAACGACGGCCCGGTGAGGCGGTCGGCCTCGATGGCCGCCCAGACCGGCAAGGCGCGGCTGGGCAGGTCGGCGACATACGCCGTGAGGTCGTGGGAGGTCAAGGCGTTGACCCCCCGGGCGCCGACGGCGGCGAGCGCCCGCTTGAGCTCGTTGGGCACAGCGTAGCGGGCCGCGGCGCGCTCCTCCTCCCGGAGCCGGGCGGTGAGGCGCTCGCGCTCGGCGGGGTCCCCCAGGGCGCGCTCCCGGGCCAAGGCGCGGGCGCGGTCGAGGTGAGGGGCCTCGGCGACGGGGTCGAGCACGCCGAGGCGGCGGCTGCCCTTGTTGGAGAGCATGTGCTCGAGGGCGTGGGCGACGCCGCCGAAGCCCGGCGGGTCAAAGGCGGCCCCGGCGCGCACGGCGACCCGGGCGGCCACCCGGGGCTCCTCGTGGTTCTCGGAGATCCACACCTGCACGCCGTTCTGCAGGGTGTGCCGGGTCACCTCGGCGGGGTCGCTCATAAGGCGTCGCAGACGCGGGTCGCGCTCTTACACTCGAACGACAAGGTCTGGCCCTCGGCGACGGTGACCGTGGGGCCCTTCACCCGGTAGCCCCCGGAGAAGGACGGGAACAGGGTGTAGGTGCCTGGGGCGACGGTGCCGGGGCGGGTGTTGCCCGCCGCGCCGACAAGCTGCACAAACTCGGCGTCGCCCTTGACGAGGATCGCGGTGCGCGGCTTGGCCTTGGGCTTGGGGGCCTTGACGGCGGCGTCCGGCGCGGGGGCGGCCTCGTCCTCGGCGACCTCCTCCGGGGCGGGCTCCTCAGGAGGCGCCTCGGAGCCAGGGGCCGGGCCGGGCTCCAGCTCGGCGAGCTCGGTGAGGGTGAGCCCGGCGTTCGGCGGCTGGGGCTCGACGGGGGCGGCGGGCTCGCGGATCGACGACGCGATGAGCCACACGCTGACGCCGATGAGCAGGCCCAAGGAGCCCGCGAGGGCCACGACCTGCCAGCCTGAGCTGCTCTGGGCCGGGGGCGGCGCTGCGGGGCGGCTGTGCAGGGGCGCCGGGGCGGCGAGATCGGCGGTGATCGGGTCGTCGACGGCCTCGGTCGAGGGCGCCACGCCGCCGGAGGGGGTGACCGGCCGGGGGCGCGGCGGCGCGGCGACGGGGTTCGCGGCGGTGATCGGCACACCCAAGGCGAGCTCAGGGCGCCGCAACCGGCCCGAGGGCTCCCGGTCCGCGCTCAGGGCCGGGCCCGAGAGCTCACCCGAGGGCGTCTCGGAGAGCTCGGCGCCGCAGAGCGGATCGGTGCTCTGGGCCTGGGGCTTGTCGAGCACGGCCTGCACCCGCTGCTCGGCCCAGTCGGCGAGGCTCGGCCCGGACACGCGGCGGCGGAGCTCCCCGCACTGGCTGGCGAGCGCCTTCGCCGTGGGGCGCTCCTTGGGGTCGAAGGCGAGGCAGCGCACGAGGAGCTGGGCGACGGGCTCCCGGGCCTCGGGGGCGATGAGCTCCCAGCCCTGGTGCAGGGCGTCGCGGAGGTGCTCCTGGTGGCCGTTCTGGCTGGGCCGGGTGCGGCCAAAACGCCGCCCGGTGAGGGCCTCGTAGAAGGTCGCGCCCAAGGCGTAGACGTCCCCGGCGGGGAGGTCCTCAAAGCCGAAACGCTCCGGGGCGAGGTAAGGCAGAGACCCCATCACCACGGCCTCTTGGGTGGCGGCCTCACGGTCGGAGATCTTCGCCCGGGCCACGCCGAAGTCGAGGAGCTTCGTGATCCCCGCCGTCGTGACGAGCACGTTGGCGGGCTTCACGTCGCGGTGGACGAGGCTCAGCTCCTCGCCGTCGGGGCCCCGCGCCGTCGTCGCCGCGTGCAGAGTGCGGCTCACCGACTCCACGAGCTCCAAGGCCACGGACACCGGCAGGGGCCCGTGGGTCTCCAGGAGGCGGTCGAGGTCGATCCCCCGCACCAGCTCCATGACCATCGTCCAGCGCCCGTCGAGCTGCACGAGGTCGTCCACGCGCACGATGCCGCCGTGGTGCAGGCTTGAGAGGATCCTCGCCTCGTCGCGCAGGCGCGCGGCGGCTTGGTCGTTCGCCGCGGCGCGCTCGTTGAGCACCTTGAGCGCCACCTCACGCCGCAGCCCCCCGCTGGTGATCAGCTCAGCTCGGTACACCGTGCCGAAGCCGCCAGCGCCCAGAACGCTCAGGATCCGGTACCGTCGGGAGGGGGTGGGCTGCATAAGGCTCAAGAGTATAACGTCCTGCGTGCGCTCTGCGGCGCGATAGAGTACGCCAACTCTGGAGTCTACCATGCCTCTCTTGTGCGCTCGGCGCCTCGCTCCCCTCGTCCTGCTCGCCCTCGGCGCCAGCGTCGGCTTGGCGGCGGATCCCCCCGCCTTGCTCGGGGACACCCACCGCGAGGCCCTGGAGCGCATCGAGGCCGCCGCCGAGGCCGACAACGCCGCCTACGAGCGCCTCCGCGAGCTCTGCGACCGCTTCGGGCACCGCCTCAGCGGCAGCGCGGCCTTGGAGTCGGCGATCGACTGGGCGGTCGGCGAGCTGGTCGAGGACGGCCTCGACGCGCGAAAAGAGCCCGTGACCGTGACGCGTTGGGTGCGCGGCGCGGAGTCGGCGGCGATGACCCACCCCCGGGCCCAGCCTCTGGCCGTGCTCGGCCTCGGCATGAGCGCCCCGACCCCACCCGGCGGCGTCGAGGCCGAGGTCGTCGCCGTGGGCTCCTTAGACGACCTGCGCGCGCTTCCCCCGGGCGCCCTCGACGGCAAGATCATCCTCGTGGACCAGCCCTTCACCGACTACAGCGAGACCGTGCCGATCCGCTCCCAGGCCGCGGTGGAGGGCGCCCGTCGCGGCGCCGTCGCGGCGCTGATCCGCTCGGTGACTTCAGAGAGCCTCAACACCCCCCACACCGGGGCGATCCGCTACGCCGACGACGTGAAGGCCATCCCCGCCGCGGCGCTCTCCCCGGAGCACGCCGCGCTCCTCCACCGGCTCTACGACGCCGGGCAGCGGCCGCGGGTGCGCCTGAGCCTCGCGAGCGAGCGCCTGCCCGACGCCACCTCCTACAACGTCGTCGCCGACCTCAAGGGCCGGGAGCGCCCCGAAGAGATCGTGCTCTTGGGCTGCCACCTCGACTCCTGGGACGTGGGCCAGGGCGCGCAGGACGACGGGGCCGGCTGTGTGCTCGTCTGGCACGCCGCGAGTCTGCTCAAGGCCCAAGGGCTCACCCCCCGGCGCACGGTGCGGGTCGTGCTCTACACCAACGAAGAGAACGGCCTCGCCGGGGGCCGCGCCTACGCCGCCGACCACGCCGCCGAGCTTGAGAACCACGTCGTCGCCATCGAGTCCGACACCGGCAACGGCCGGGCCGCCGGGATGCGGGTGGACCTCTCGGCGAGCTTAGACGCCGCCGCCCGCCAGCGCGCCCAGGGCCTCCTCTGGGAGCTCTCCGGGGCGCTATTGCCCTATGGCGCGGGCCTCTTCACCCAAGGCGGCGCCGGGGCCGACATCTGGCCCCTCACCAGCGCCGGCGTGCCGGGCCTCGGCGTGGACCACGACACCACGGAGTACTGGCCCATCCACCACACCGAGGCCGACACCTTCGAGAAGATCAAGCTCGACGACCTGCGCTACAACCTCGGGGTGATCTCGATGACGGCTTACCTGCTCGCCGAGCACCCCGAGCGCCTCGTCAGCCCGGTCGGGGCGCCGCCTCCGCGCCGGAGGCGGTGAACAGCCGCAGCGCGCCGAGGATGAGCCCCCGCACGAGGGCCTCGTCGGCGCCCTCGTCCATGATCCCGGTGAGGGGCGCCACCAGGGGGCGCAGCGTCGGCAGCTCGGCGGAGAGCCGAGCGGCCTCGTGGAGATCCGCTCGGGCGGCGGTGAGGTCGTGGACCAGCCAGCGGGCGAAGCCCCGGAGCAAGAGCGCGCTCGGGCGATCCGGGGCCTCACCCAGCACGGCGTCGAGGAGATCCTCGGCCCGGGCGGGCTCGCCGTTGAGCATGGCCCGGGCGGCCTCGGCCTCGGCGGCGTCAAAGAGGCGGTCCTCCGGGGCCTGGAGCGCGGCGAGGTCGGCCTCGGCCCCGGCGCGCTGCCCGAGCTGCGCCCGGAGCTCCCCCCGGACCTGGCGGAGCTGGGGGTGGTCGGGGGCCAAGCTGAGGGCCTCCTCGACGACGGCGAGGGCCTCTTCAGCCCGCCCCAGGCCACGCAGGGCCAAGGCGCGGGCGCCGAGGCTGCCCAGGCTCGGCGGGGCCAGGGCGTCAGCGGCGTCCAAGGCGCGGAGCGCGCCGAGGAGGTCCCCCTTGACCCCGAGGCCCCGGGCGCGGGTGACCTCGACCGCGGCGTAGCTGGGATCGAGGCGCGCGGCGTGGTCGCAGAGCGCCAAGGCCTGCGGCAGCTCGCCCCGATCGAGGTGGTCTTCTGCGCGGAGGCGCACGGCCTCGGCGGCGTCGCGGGGGCTCGTCACGCTCGGTCCCGGGTTGGGGGCGGCGCCGAGAGCGACGCCGCCGCGTGAGGAGCGTAACCCCGGGCGCTTAGAAGTAGTACCGGATGTGCCCCGAGAAGTTCACCAGCTCGACGTCCGTGCCGGGCGAGAGGATGATGCCCGGCCGGTACTCCAGCACGATGTCGATGGGCGCGGGCTGCACGATGAACTCGAGCCCCGCGACGCCGGAGATCCCGACGAGGGGATCGTTCCGGCCCACGCCGACGGCGCCGCCGAAGCCGATGTTCCAGGCGAGGTTCACCGGCCCGCCGCTGGCGAAGCTGGGCTGCTCCCAGAGGGCGTCGATGCTCACGCCGAGTCGGTCGTCGTCGTAGCGGTCATTCCATCCGTAGGTGCCGATCACGCCCTGAATCGCGACAGGACCGAAGGGCGCCTTCATCGAGATCCCGGAGACGCCTAAGCCACCGCCGATGCCGATCCCGAAGTTGCCCGGCACCTCAGCGCGGGCGATCGAGGGGAGGAGCAGCGCGACGGCGGTAAGCAGCATGGTTCGCATCATCTTCACCTCATGAGGGCGAGGCGGAGGCCCCACCCATAAGACAGGATAAGCACGGAGAGGTCCGCTTCCAACCCACATCTCTGACACCGGACTTACATGCCGGGCAGGTTCTTCGAGGTCCCCATGCGCGCTTTCGGCACGTTCTTCCTCCTCCTTTTGGCGATTGGCTGCGGCCAACGACACGTCAAGGTCGATGTGGAGCTCCCCACGGCCACGCCGAGCCCCAACGCCACCTACACGGCGTCGACGACGACCTGGCGCCTCGGCACCAGCCGCGTGAAGGCCCCCTTCGTGAGCGAACAAGCGGGCCTGACCTGCTCCGTCGAGGGCCGCCTGCTCACCGCCGAGGTCCGTGTGCCCGGCGACCAGCTCCCGCCCCTGCCCGCGACCTGGACCTGCGCGGAGGAGCACATGAAGGTGGACGTCACCCTCACGGCGCCCTGACGCCCGCGTCGGGTTATCGGTCAGCTTTCGTCAGGACGACGATTGGCCGAACTGTGGGATTCTCGGCGTAGAAACATCGTTTTTGTGGCCGGTCAAAATCTGGATTATCGGACATTTTCTGTCCGACCTCTCCTTCGCGGGCGAGCTAAGATGCTTGTGTCATCAGGAGAGCAACCACGATGTCTACGCCGCTGTCCACGCTGAACAAGGCCCAGAAACTCATCAAGATGATCGAGCTGATGAACCGCCGGGGCGGCATCCGCGCCCAGGAGTTCATGGAGACCTTCGACCTCGACCAGCGCACGCTCCGCCGGTACCTCGCCGACATGCGTGAGCTCGACCTGCCCATCGAAGATCGCGGCTTCGGCGCCGATCGCACCATCGCGCTCGACCCCAGCTACCGCCGCACGGGCGTGCAGCTCACGCTCCCCGAGGTGCTCTCTCTGCACTTCGGCCGCCGCCTCTTCACCTTCCTCGACGGCACCCAGTTCGCCGCCGACATGGACGACGCCATCGAGCGCCTGGAGCCCGCCATCCCCCGGGCCCACGCCGACCTCACCCGCACCCTCGACCGCAAGTTCATGGCCGTGCCCGAGCACGCCAAGGACTACCGCGACCACGGCGATCTCCTCGACGAGCTCATCACGGCGCTCTTGTACGAGAACCCCGTGCGCGCCGAGTACCACAAGCCCGACGGCCAGCCCAAGAAGTACGAGCTGGAGCCCTACACCCTGGCCACCTACCGCCAGGGGCTCTACGTCTTCGCCCGGGACCGCGCCGACGGGAAGCTCAAGACCTTCGCCGTCGAGCGTTTCGGCAAGCTGGAGCGCCTGCGCGTCGAGAAGTTTGTGGTGCCTTCGGACTACAAGCCTGAAGACGTGCTGAGCGACTCCTTCGGCATCACCCGCGGCGAGCCCGCCCAGGTCTCGGCGGTGTTTGACGCCTCCGTGGCGCGGTTTGTGCGGGAGCGCACCTGGCACAAGTCGCAGACCGTGCAGGATCTCCCCGACGGCCGCGTGCGCATCACCCTGCGCGTCGGCGTCTCGCAGGAGCTCGTGCAGTGGCTCTTGAGCTACTCCGGCTCGGTGAGCGTCGAGGGCCCTGAGGAGCTCGTCACCCGCCTGCGCGACGCCCACGTCGCCGCTCTGGGCCGCTACGAGGTCCGCGAGCGCGCGGCCTGAGCGGTCCTGGCCGGGTGTGAGGTGACAGGGGGCCGCGGTTGGGATAGTCGCGGTGGAACTCTGGGAGATCCCCATGCTCCGCGTTCTCATCGCCGACCGCCTCCCTGACTCCGCCCGCACCCGGCTCCAGGAGGCCGGCTGTGAGGTGATCGTCGATCCTGGTCTCCAGGGCGACACCCTCACCGCCGCCCTCGCCGAGCACCAGCCCGACGCGCTCATCGTGCGCAGCACGAAGGTGAACGCCGCCCACGTCCAGGCCGGGCGCTCGCTGCAGCTCATCGTGCGCGCGGGCGCGGGCACGAACACCATCGACACCGCCGCGGCCTCCGCTCGGGGCGTCTATGTCTCGAACTGCCCGGGCATGAACGCCGTGGCCGTCGCCGAGCTGACCTTCGCCCACATCCTCAACGCCGACCGCCGCGTCGCCGACGGCGTCGCCGACCTGCGCGCCGGTCGCTGGGAGAAGAAGCAGTACTCGAAGGCTCGGGGCCTCAAGGGCCGCACCTTAGGCGTCATCGGCACGGGCAACATCGGCCAGGCCGTCATCTCCCGGGCCTTGGCCTTTGAGATGCGCGTCGTGGCCTGGAGCCGCTCCTTGACGCCGGCCCGGGCCGCGGAGCTCGGCGTCGTCTACTGTGCCTCGGCGGTGGAGGTCGCGCGCCAGGCCGACGTGCTCACGGTGCACCTCGACCTCACCCCCGCCACCCGCGGCTTCTGCGGCCCGGCGATCTTTGAGGCGCTGCGCCCCGGCGCCACCTTCATCAACACCTCCCGCGGTGAGCTGGTGGACGAGGACGCCCTCGCCGAGGCCGTTCGCTCGAAGGGCATCCGCGCGGGCCTCGACGTGTTCCACGGGGAGCCCGCCGGGGACGCCGCCGCCTGGACACCCACGCTCGCGGCCCTGCCCGGCGTGTACGGCACCCACCACATCGGCGCCTCGACGGACCAGGCCCAGGAGGCCGTCGCGGACGAGGCCATCCGCGTGGTGCTCGTCTGGGCGGCCACGGGTGACGCGCCGAACTGCGTGAACCTCGCAGTGAAGACGAAGGCCACGCACCTGCTCATCGTGCGCCATGAGGACCGCGTCGGGGTGCTCGCGACGGTGCTCGACATCATCCGCCAGCACAACATCAACGTGCAGCAGATGGAGAACATCATCTTCGCCGGGGCGCGGGCCGCCAGCGCGCGTATCCAGCTCGAGAGCGCGCCGCCTGACGCCCTGCTCGACCACCTGCGCGCCCAAGATCCCGTCTTCGACGTGAAGCTCGTCCCCTTGGAGGTCCAGTGAGCGACGCCCCCTACCCCTATGGCCGCATCCACAACTTCTCCGCGGGCCCCGCGGTCCTGCCGCTCTCTGTGGTCGAGGAGCTCCGTGAGCAGCTCCCGAACTTCGCGGGCATGGGCATCGGCGTCATGGAGCTGTCTCACCGCTCCAAGCCCTTCCTCAAGCTGATGAAGGGCGCCCAGGCCCGCATCCGTCGCCTCTTGAACCTCAGCGACGAGCACACCGTCCTGTTCTTGCAGGGCGGCGCGTCGCTCCAGTTCTTGATGGTGGCGATGAACCTGCTCCAGGGTGAGACGGCGGACTACATCGACACCGGCGTCTGGGCGAACAAGGCGATCAAGGAGGCTCGGCGATATGGCACGGTGAACGTGCCCTTCTCGGGCAAGGCGGACAACTACCGCCAGGTGCCGAGCGCCTGGGCGCGCACCCCGGGCGCGGCCTACACCCACATCACGACGAACAACACGATCTACGGCACCCAGCTCCACGGGCTCCCCGAGACCGAGGGCCTGATCGTCGCCGACATGAGCTCGGACATCCTCTCGCGCGAATACGAGACGTCCAAGATCGACGTGATCTACGCCGGCGCCCAAAAGAACCTCGGCCCCTCGGGCCTCACCGTCGTGACGCTCTCGCCCCGGGCCATGGCCCGCGCAGCGGCCTCCGACGCCCCGACGATGCTCAACTACAAGGTCCACGCCGACGACGCCGACCAGCTCTACAACACGCCCAACACCTTCGGCGTGTTGGCCTTGGACCGCGTGCTCAACTGGATTGAGACCCAAGGTCTCGCTACGGTCGCCGAGACGAACCGCCGCAAGGCCCAGAAGATCTACGACGTCCTCGACAGCTCCGACTTCTGGCGCCCCCACGCCGCCCGGGACAGCCGCAGCGACATGAACATCACTTGGCGTGTCCGTGACGAGGCCCTGGAGCCGGTGTTCGTGAAGGAGGCCACCGAGGCCGGCCTCGACGGGCTCAAGGGCCACCGCTCCGTCGGCGGCCTGCGGGCGAGCATCTACAACGCCTGCCCAGAGCAGAGCGTCGACGCCCTCGTGGCGTTTATGCGTGAGTTTGAGCGGGTTCGGGGCTGAGCGGCGCGCGGGCGCCGCGCGCTTCTTGACCTCAGGCGCTGAGAACGTGTTAGCAGGTTTTGGTCGGGGCGACCCCCAGCGCCCCAGAGCATTGCACCCCCGCGCACCTGACGCCCAACAAGGCTCTCAGGGGAGTACGGATGCCAGAGAAGAATCAGGTTCGCGCCGAGACCGAGCCCTGGTGGGCCGAGTTCGTGAGCCTTTACAAGACAGTCCCGCTCCGTGAGCTCGCGCGTCGCTTCGGCACAAACTCACGCCGCTTGCGTCGCGCCGTGCAGCGCTCGGCCCTCGACGAGGAGCCCACGAAGATCACTGAGGCGGAGCAGCGTCTCGGCACCATGCCCGACGCCTCCCTCGCGGATGAGCTGGACGTCACCATCGAGCAGATCCAGGGTGCGCGGCTCCGGCGCGGCGTCGCTCCTTTTAATCCTCGCGCGCCCCGACGGACCCCCAAGGTGACCCACCGCCCGGCCCCACCGCCTGCAGAGAAGCCCAAGCGCCCCCGCACAGACCCAACCCAGGTGCAGGTGGTCGTGCGCCGCGCCCCCGTCGTCGAGCGCCGTGGCGACCTGCCGATGGGCGTGAGCCTCAGCCGCAGCCTCGCCGTGCGCCCGCCGCCGCCCCCAGGGCCCGCCCCGGCGCCCTTCGACCCGCCGCCGCCC
>JAKLKD010000186.1 GCA_023150845.1 Myxococcota bacterium
ATTTCTTCGTCGCGGAAAGGGAGCCGACGTCTTGCCGGACTCTGAGATCCGTTGGTGCTTGACGGTGCCCGCGATCTGGACCGAGGTGGAGAAGCAGTTTATGCGGCGGGCGGCGCACGACGCGGGCCTCATCGCGCAGATTGATGACGACCGCCTGATTATCGTGCTTGAGCCGGAGGCTGCCGCCGTGGCCTGCATCAAGGACAAGCGGGTGGCACTGCCGGACGGAGAGAGCTTCATGCTGGTCGACGCCGGCGGCGGCACCGTCGACATCACCGTGCACCTGCTCAAGGACGGCCACCTCGCCGAACTCGCCCAAGGATCCGGCGCGACGTGCGGCGCGACCTACCTGGACGCCGAGTTCCAGAGGTTCATGCGCGACCTCCTCGGCGGCCGCGCGTTCGACCGGCTCGTCAACGAGCGTCCGACGGCGTGGCACAGCGTGCTCCGCCACTGGGAGAACGCGAAGCGGACATATGGGCCGGGCTATTCCAGCTTTCACCTGCCTATCGAGATGGCGCTTTTGAAGATTGTGAAGCACGAGCGGCCCAACTTCGAGGAGGTACTCGGTCGGCTACAGGGCGGAGTCGACGACGCGGTCGTGCTCTCGCCAGAGCGAATGGAAAAAATATTTAAGCCTGTCCTCGACCAGGTGGTGGAAGCGGTCCGCGCGCAGTTCGACATCCTGACGGCCGCGCGAGCGCCAAAGGTCCAGAATATCGTGCTGGTGGGTGGATTCTCCGAATCCACGGCTCTGCAGGCGCGCCTCCGTGCCGAGTTCGGCTCGCAGGGGTGCGGGGTGCTCGTGCCTGAGCGCCCTGGGAGCACAATCCTGCTCGGCGCAGCCCACCTTGGCTTCGATACGGGCCGTATTCGTGAGCGCGCTGCGCGGTTGACGTATGGTTGCGCCAGCTCCGAGGCCTTCGAATCGGGCGTCGACCCGGAGGACTTCAAGTTCTGGAACGACATAAAAAATCAGGAGTTCTGCCGCAACCGTTTCTCGCGAATGGTGTCCGTCGGCCAGACGCTCGTGACGGAGGAGTGCGTATCCAACACATACTATACGACATCCAAGCGCCAGTCAACGGTCCGATTCGACTTCTACTCCACGCCAGCGCGAGATGCGCGCTATGTCACTGAGCCCGGATTGACCCGCATCGGAAGCCTGACGGTGACGCTGACGCGACCGTCCGACGCTTCTCAGCGAGTCGATGTGCACCTGTACTTCGGTCAGTCGGAGATCCGCGTGGAAGCGTTCGACGCAACCGGGTCGAAGGCCGACTGTATTCTCAAGCTCGAGTGGTGAGGTAATGACATGTGTGAGAATGAGCAACCCTTGATCTCCGAGGCTGATCCTCCTGCGGCCATCGTCTCGCCCGAGTCGACCGCCCTGGCCGCGGATCTCTCCAACGATGGTCCGGCTCCGCAACTCGACACGCGCGCCCCGCCGGAGTGCCCACCCGTGCTGGACGCAGCCCTCCTAGAGCAACTTCGCCTTGCCATCAGTCGAATCGAACTCCGAGAACTAGATCGCGACGAGGAGCGGCGTCTGCTGGAGTGCCGCATAGAGCAGATCCAGCTCGACGTGCAAGCACTCCCGCGGCTAGTGTCACGCGAGCTCGCCCAGGCGGCCACCCCGTTCGTGAGCAAGATCGAAAGGGTCGAGGAGATGCTCCGTTCTCACACGTTTGTCGCGACACAGAGCGTCGACAAGATCCTCCCGGCCCTCCAACGCCTTCAAGAGAACAACGAGAGCCGGCTCAACCCAATCTTGTCGTTCTTGAGCAACTTCGCTCGTAACGACGATGAGCTGCGGAGGATTCAGCATGAGAACCAAACCCTGCGGGGGCGCGAGCGGGAGCTCGACAACGCGGTACGCCGACTTTCTGGGGAGCGCGACCAATTAGCCGGAGCGTATAACGAGCTGAAGCACAGCTACCAGCGGCTCGAGCGGGAGGCCGAGGCCAGGAAGGTCCAGTACAACCGCGTCCTCGCGGCGGCTGCGCCCCAGGAAGGGGCGGTGGCCGCGTACAGTGACCGGCCGAGCCCCGACCTTATCTACACCCGCTTAGAGACTCTCGAGCACGGCAACTGGCGCGCAGGGATCGAGGAGGTGTGCCGATGCACCGGGGCGCCGGTGCCGTTCGAGACCCGCGCGTGGGTGTCCTACTTCATGTGCTTCACCCTGTTCGGAGAGGGGCGTGTCGAGCAACTTGCCGAGGAGCTCCGGCGCGCGGCGGGTCTCGTGCTCGACGCACAGGCGCTGGAGCGCTTGGAGGATCTCGCTGGGGAGGTCCGGCAGATCGTGAAGGACATTCACCGCTCCTCGCCCACGAGTTCGCTGATCCTTCCCGACGACCACGAGTGGAAGGGCCGACCCTTCGATTCCTCCCGTTACCGTGCCCACATGAAGAGCGATGACGCCCCGGACGCTCGGATGAAGTATCTCCTGTTTCCTGGCTACCGGACTGGACAGCGCGTGTTGCTACAGCCACACATGCTCAACGCGATGTGTTCGCCGGAGGATCGGAACGGTCGCCCGTAGGGAACTGGGCACGGGTTGCGGGCACCGTCTGATAATCGGAGGCAACTGCTGCGCTCAAGTCCGCCTTCGCACTACGACCCACCCTGCAGGCAGCCCGCACAGCGGTTCGCGCCTCGCGGCCAGGAACCGCCCGAGCCTCTGGAGCGGGCGGGGGACCGAAGAACTCGACGTCACTTGCCACTCGTGGCAGGAGACGTTGTCAAGCACCTTAGGTGTGCGCGTAGGTGACCCCCGGCGACCCCCTCTTCCGCCCATGCCCGCGCCGTGTGAAGCGGCCGCTCATGCCAAACCACCTCACCATCCCCGAGCGCCAGGCCCTCGTCGCCCAATGGCGCGCGTCCGGCCTCACCATGACCCAGTTCGCCAGGCAGGACGGGCTCTACCTCAGCACGCTCTACCGCTGGCACCTCAAGTACCCCGCGCCCACCTTCGCCCTGGTCGAGCTCGCCGATCCGCCCTCCAGCCCCACACTCATCGTCGAGCTGGCCCACTGAGCCTGCCCCACTTCCGTAGACACTGTGTTCTATCATCATCACCGTCACCGACAAGCACAGACGACGCTTTTGCCACAACGATCATCATACCCCCCGAAGGGGTCCAGGGGGAGACTCACAACTTGTGCATGGAGTCGATGGTCTGTGGACAGACACGCGCTCGCTGTGGGTTTCCTGTTGATCATGCGGCCAGGCGCTCAAAGGCTCTGGGGCTTTGATAGCCGACGGCTGAGTGACGCCGGGTGCCGTTGTAGAAGACCTGGATGGTTTCGAAGAGCCTGCGCTGGGCGTCGCTGTGGCTCTCGAAGCGCTCGCCGAGCTCGGTCTTGAGCGTGCCGAAGAAGCTCTCAGAGACGGCGTTGTCGTAGCAGTTCCCTTTCCTGCTCATGCTCTGGACGGCGCCGAGCTCGGTGAGGCGCCGCCTGTAGTCCGCGCTGGCGTATGGCGAGCCGCGATCGGTGTGGTGAATGAGGCCTGGCTTGGGCTGACGGTGCTGCGCGGCCATGTTCATGGCCGCCAAGGCGAGCGCCGTGTCATTGGTCTTGCTCGTCGCCCAGCCGACCACCTAACGCGAGAACAGATCAAGAATAACGGCGAGAGTTGTCCAGCCTTCTGGGTTCGCCAAGAAGGTCACGTCACCCACCCAGGCGGTGTCCGGCGCCAACGCCGAGAAGCGCTGGTTGAGCACGTTCTCGGCGATGGCGCCTTGGGGATCGGAGCTCGTCGTGCGGGTCCAGCGCCGACGAGGCCGACCGAAGAGCCGCTCATCCTTCATCAGCCGCGCGACCCGCTTGCGGCTGGTCTTGATGCCGTTGGCCTCCAGCTCGGCGTGCACCCGCGGGCTGCCATAAGCGCCGCGACCGCGCGTGTGCGCCGCCTCTATGACGACCTTGAGGCGCCTATCCTCTTGAGATTGCTCGGACTCATGGCGCTGACGCCAAGCGTAGTAGCCCGACGCGGAGACCTCCAGCACTCGACAGATCATCCGAATCGGCCAGCTGGCCTTCTTCGCGTCGACGAAGGCGAACCTCAGCGACTCTCTCTCGCGAAGAAGGCCGCGGCTTATTTTGTATTTCTCGCTCCTGCGTCAGAATTCGGTTCTCGCGACGCAGGCAGGCCAGCTCGGCGCGCTCCGAGCTCGTGAGCGCTCCGCTCTCCAAATCGACGCCGGGAGCGCTCTTTGAGGCGACTATCCATTCGCGCAGAGCGGTCTGGGAGATCCCAAGCTCCTGGGCGACCTGCGAGACCGCCTTGCCCTCCTCCACAATGAGCCTCACGGCGCCCGCCTTGAACTCGGGCGTGTAGCTCGGGCGCTTGGTTTCAGTCTTCCTTCGCTCGGACATGCTCTGCTCCTTGGTGGACCATCCTCACTCGACGGATGGCAGGTGTCCATGGAAGCGGGGGAAGCTCAGTGAGGTCGTGGGCGCTGCCGCGTACGATCGGTCGGACCGCGCTGCCCCAGCGCGGGTGGTAGAGCCAGACCGCGTCGGTCAGGGCCAGAGTGTAGGGGGCGAGGGCGCACTCGCCATGTCCAGCCATGGGCAACGCCGTCGAGAGGCAGCGGCGGCTGTCCCACCCGACCGTCTCACGACCCAAGATGACCGGGAAGTCTCCGAGGCCCTCCACCGTCCGCGCGGCGAGCATCGCCCTGGCGGCCCGCGCCGTCGCCTCCAGCGCGTCGAGGTCGAGCCCCACGACGGACCAAGATGGGCTGCGCCCCACGGGCTCCCAGCGCAGGGCGGCCCAAGGCTGGGCCGGTGGCGGCGGTGGGCTCGTGACGCGGCCGTGGTGACAAGAGAGCAGCAAGAAGAAGAGGCTCACACAAGCTCCGGTCCTTCGCCTCACGAGGGGCTGTCGGGTCCTAGGCGCCGAGGCCTGACGTCGCGCCAGACCGTCGGGTACTTGAGCCGGATCTGTAACGCCCCACGCCACCTTGCGGATCGGCGGACAAGACCGCTATAAAGGCCCCACCGCGCCCTTCGTGACGGCGCGCCTCCCTTACCTTTGAGGATGCCCGACATGAGCAGACCAACACCGAACCTCACCGACGTGAGCCGCGCGGCCTCCCACGCCCTTCGGCATGAGCCCTGGATCTACGAGCTGGAGCTCGACGCGGACGGCTGGACGGACGTGGACGCGCTCCTGCGGGCGCTCCGTGACAAGGGTGGGCCTTGGGCCCAGCTTGAGCGCACACACCTGGAGCAGATGATCCGCGGCTCGGAGAAGCAGCGCCATGAGCTCGTCGGAGACCGGATCAGGGCGCTCTACGGCCACTCCACCCCCGACCGGCTCCAGCGGGTGCCCTCGCCGCCGCCGTCTGTGCTGCTTCATGGGACGAGCCCCGACGTGCTGGAGACGATCCTGGCGGACGGCCTGCGCCCGATGAGCCGCCAGTTTGTCCACCTCTCCGTAGACGAGGAGACGGCGCGCTCCGTGGGGCAACGTAAGCACAGGTCGCCCGTGCTGCTCCGGGTCAGCGCCCATGAGGCGCACGAGGGAGGGGTGCCGTTCTACCTGGGGAACGGCAAGGTCTGGCTCGCGGACTATGTCCCGGCGGCGTTTCTCCAAGTGACACAGTGGAGCAAATGAGCGGGCGGGATCGGCGCTGAGCGCCTGGCGCCTCGATCCGCGCCCCAGCGCCGGACCTCCTTCAGCTCCGCGGCGGCGCCGTGGCCAGCTCGCGGCGCTGCACGCCGTAGGCCGTCGCGTTCACGACCTCCAGGGTCAGGGCCCAGTCGGCGGGGCCCTCCTGCATGACGTAGCGGGCGGCGGCGTGGATGTGGCGGACGTAGAGCGGTGAGGTCTTACGCTCCACGGCGTCCAGGAGCGCCGCGGCCACGCCGAGGGCCTGCTCGGCGACGGGGCGGTGAACGTTCGCGCCATCGAGCAGCGCCGACCGGGCGGCGGAGAGCTCACGCTTGAGCGCCTTGGTGTCCCCCAGAGGGGCCGAGACGAGGCGTTGGTAGACGGGCTTCGCGAGATCGGGCACGGACATCGGCTTCCTCAGGTGCGGCTTGGGGTAGGGTAGCGCAGCGCGGGCGCGTCCGCCCGCCCCGATGGAGCCCGCATGTCGACGGTCGGCACCCTCACCCCCGGCGTCCGAGACGATCTCAGCACCTTGATCACCGCCCAGTCGCTGCAGGCGCACACGGAGTGGGTCAGCCAGGAGCCTGGGGAGATCCCGGCCTTGCTCAAGGCCGCGGGCTTCACCTTGGTCAGCCCGGTCATCACCCCGAGCGGCACCGGGGGCCAGGGGTATGTCGCCCGGCGCGGGGATCAGCTCGTGATCTCCTTCCGCGGCAGCAAGGGGGACGACGAGGTCGAGACGATCCTCAACGTGCTCTCTGACGTCGACATCCGCCGCGTCGAGCCGGTCGCGGTGATGCCCGACGCCCAGGCGGCCTTGGCCCACGAGGGCTTCTATCAGGAGTACCTGAGCTTTCAGGCCGCCGTGCGCGCCGCCGCCGCGACCGCGCCGCACATCGACCTCTTCGT
Organism: Myxococcota bacterium; assembly: GCA_023150845.1. Taxonomy (GTDB): domain Bacteria; phylum Myxococcota_A; class UBA796; order UBA796; family CAJQPC01; genus JADKFE01. Next base: position 6,535 of record JAKLKD010000186.1, read on the forward strand.
CACCGGGCACTCCTTGGGCTCAAGCATCGCCACACACTGCGCCGTCGACCTCGCCCTGCACCAAGAGCGCCCGGTCACGCTCATCTGCTCGGGCACCCCCCGGGTCGGCAACCAGGTCTACGCGGACCAGGCCCTCGCGGACCTGGGCGGCGCCGCCCTGCGGATCACCCTCGACCGCGACCCGGTGCCCCGGCTCCCGCCCCACGGCGGCGACAAGCGCGGCTTCTGGCACATCCGCTCCTTGATGTGCCTGGAGGCCGACGGCAGCCCCACGGCGCTCAAGGACATCAACGGAAACGCCTTCGCGATTCACCACGAGCACGAGTCCACCGCCTTCCACGCCCGCGCCGCCTACAAGACCGCCTTGGACGGCCTCGTGGCCAAGGCCCAGGCCCGCCCGACGATCCTCTCCGACGCCTGGGGCAGCCAGCCCTTCCTCGCCGCCGGGGACGCCGAGGCCAAGAGCGTCGAGGGCCTGATCTGAGCCCACCTCCCCCAAATTGGAGCCAACGATGAGTTTGCCTGTCCTCTTCTTCGCCTTCGCCTGCGTCATGGGCGCCGGCGCCGAGGGCTCCGCCCCGGCCCCCGCCGCCGAGGTCGCCGCCGACCTCCCGTCGATGTACGCCGCCGCCGTCACCGACGCCTCGACGCCCACCGCCGAGGACATCGTCAGCACCCTCACGGTGATCAGCGCCGACAACGCCGCCTTGCAGTGGGAGGGGGAGGCCAAGGGGCGGGTGAAGCTCCTCACCTGGACGGGCTGGGACGGCTACGACGCCCTCGTCGGCCAAGACACGACGCTCTCCCGGGAGGTCTGGGTCACGGTCACCCCGGAGCTGGAGACGGCCTGCCGCGGCTGGGGCCTCGACGCCGGGGCCACGACGCTCCGCCTGGAGCAGCTCCTCGGCCTGCCGCCGGGCAACGGGAAGACACGCTTCGTCGCGGTCTACGCCAAGCCGGAGGACCTCTTCCGCCCCTGCGCCTCGGGGGAGATCACCACGCCGACCTGCGGCCTGGACTTCACCCCCGACGTGAGCCCGGAGCACAAGGCCTGGGTGGAGAACCTCCGGGCCACGTCCTATGGCCCCAGCGGCTACCCCTGGACCCAGCTCGGCTACACCTATGACTGGTCCGGCGACGGGGACAAGGTCGGCCTCACCGAGCTCGTCATCCGCCAGGGGTCCACGGTCGGCGTGGCCTCGGTGAGTGACCTCGCCACGGTCTGCGGCGGCGCCTGAGGCCCGTCGGCGCGGAGGGGGCGCCTCAGTCGGGGTCCTCCTCCTGTGTGGTCGGCGCGGGCTTGCCCGGCACACGGTACTCCTCGTTGAACCAGGCGCCGAGGTCGACGAGGCGGCAGCGGTCGGTGCAGAAGGGGAAGGCCGGGTTCTCGCTCGGCGCCCCGGACGGGCGGCGGCAGGTGGGGCAGGTCGGCTGAAGGTCGGGCATCGGCGGCCTCATGGGCTCAGAAGGTGTGGTCAAAGACGAGGTAAAAGCCGGTGTTGAGGTCGGGCTGGGCGGTGTTGGTGGCGGTGAGCACAGGATCGTAGGCCAAGGCCGCGTCGATGCGCCCCACGAAGGTCTCGTCGTAGACCGCGCGCAGGCCGAGGCCCACCGAGGGCACCACGGGCCAGCCCGGGCCCCCCGGCGGCAGCCCCCAGACCGCCCCGGCGTCGATGAAGGGCACGAGCATCCAGTCCATCGGCACGTCCCAGATGGTGTGGGAGAGCGCCGTCACCCGCAGCTCGACGTTGCTCACGGCTTTGCCCGGCGCGTGGTAACGCCCGAACTGCACGCCGCGCAGCGCCTCGGCCCCGCCGAACCCGGCGATGGGCGCGAAGCCGCCCCAGTGGACCATGTCGTAGAAGGGGACCTCGCCCCAAAGCCGCTCGGCCATCACCCGCCCGGCCAGGGTCACCCGCGGGCTGAGGCCCCGGAAGCCTCGGGCGCTGCCGTAGATCCCGCCGAAGAACCCGGCGCCGCCGGGCAGGGGAGGGGCGATCCGGCCGGAGAGCTCAAGGAGCACCCCTTGGGTGGCGCCGATCTCCGGCTCGCGGCTGTCGTAGAGCACGCCGCCGCTGAGCTGGGCGGTGAGCCCGCCGTCGAGGCCATACGGCGCGTCTTCAGCGAGCAAGGAGCCCTCGTAGAGCCGCACGGTGCTGTGGCGGAGGTTCAGCGCCGCGGTGAGCTCCCAGGGGCCCACGACGTTGTAGCGTAAGGTCGTCTGGGTGAAGGGCTGCACGAGGGTGTAGCGGTACCGTTTGCGCCGCAGGTCGTCCCGGTCAAAGTCGCCGATGAACTCCGGCTCCCGGGCGGTGCCTGGCCCCATGCCCCAGTAGCCGTCGTTGGTCCACTGGCGGAACGCGACGTGTGTGGTGAGGCGCAGATCGCCGTCCCGGCCGAGCCCCAGGCGGTCGTACCGGAAGCGGTGGTGGTGGTAGCCCCGCACGGTGGCGTAGCCGTGGAGCACCCAGGCCGCCTCGTAGGGGCTCAAGGTGTCGGATCTGCGCTGAAGCTCACCCCGCGCGCCGAAGCCCAGGCCGTCGTCGGTGTCGAAGGAGAGGTTCGGCACGGCGTAGCCCGCGAGGCGGGAATCGGCCTCAGGGGCCACGTCCGACGGGGTGTCCTCGCCCGCGAGGAGGGGGCTGGCCAGGGCGAGGACGAGGGGGAACATCCGCGCCGGGTATCCTGTTGTCCGGTCCCGCGCCCGATCCTCCCGACCCGTCCTCGCCCAGGTTAGAGAGCCTCATGTCCTCCTTCGATGATCCCCGCGCGCCCAAGCCCCCGAGCTCTGAAGACATGCAGGGCGTGCTCGACCTCGCCCGCAAGTTCCAGGAGGAGGAGTCCGCCCTGCGGGTGAACGTGCGCGGCTACAGCCAAGAGGCTGAAGAGCGCATCGATCCCCGGCACATGGACCGCGCCATGCGCATCTTCCGCCAGCGGGCCCTGGAGCAGGCGGAGACGAAGGCCCGGCTGGAGTCCATCGAGCGCCACCAGAAGGCCCGCTCCCGGGCCGTGGGCATGGCGGCGGCGTTCATCGGCGGGGCCTTGGGCCTCGGGGTGTTTGGCCTCGCGGGCTACGGCGCCGATCGCCTCACCCGGGCGGAGGCCGCGGCGATCAGCGCCGAGGCCGAGGTGCAGGAGTCCATCACCACCCAGCTCAGCCTCTCCAAGGCGGTCCTGGACCTCGGCGGCGCTGAAGATCGCCTCAAGCCTCTCATCCTGCGGGCCTCGGGCACGAGCGACCTGAACGACCGCGTCGAGGCCGCCCGGGCGCTCAACCTCGCGCTCACCGGGGAGCTTGGCCGGGTGAAGCCGCCGAAAGGCGACGCCGTCGCCGCCCGCCTGGAGCTTGAGCGCGCCATCGCCGACGGCGACCGGGTGCTCGGCGAGCAGCAGCAGCAGTGGCTCGACGCCGTCGCCGAGCGTGAGGCCGCCGACGCCAGCAGCGCCGGGCGCCTGGCCCGGTTCTTGGGGCTCGTCTCGGAGCCTGACCCCGCGCCATGAGCGCCCCCTTCGTGCGCCCGCCGCCCCAAGAGATCGCGGCGGCGCGTGCTCTGCTGGCGCCGTTCCGCGCCCTGTTTGACCCGGTGTTTGTGGGCCTCGACCGGGTGCCCGCCGGGCGCCGCCCGCTCCTGTTTGTGGGAAACCACACCCTCTACGGCGCCTTGGACGCCCCGCACCTCTGGCTTGAGCTCCTCGACCGCCACGATCTCTTCTTGCGTGGCCTCGGCGAGCACGCCCACTTCAAGATCCCCGGCTGGGGGGCCTTGCTCACGCGCTGGGGCATCGTCGATGGCCGCCCCGAGGTGGCTGGGGCGCTGCTCGCGGCGGGTGAGCCGGTGCTCGTCTTCCCCGGCGGCACCCGGGAGGTCGCCAAGCGCCGGGACGAGCTCTACCGCCTCGTGTGGAAGCAGCGGCTCGGCTTCGCGCGCCTCGCGATTGAGCACGGCGCCACGGTGATGCCGTTTGGGATGCTCGGCGCGGACGAGGCCTGGACGATCGTGCGGGAGGGCCAAGAGCTCCTGGAGGGCCGGGCCGGGCGGGTGCTGCGGCCGGTGTACCGCGCCTTGGGCATGCCTCAAGAGAGCGCCTGGCCCCTCGCGCTGGGGGTGCTGGGCACGCCGCTGCCCCGGCCCGTGCGCCTGTACTTCCATGTGGGTGAGCCCATCGACGCCAAGGACTTCGCCGGGAGCGGCGACGAGGGCGCCTGGGCGCTGCGCCGCGCCGTGGAGTCGAGCATCTACGCCGGGCTTGACGCGCTGCGTGCGCTTCGTGAGGAGGATCCCGGCCCCATGCCGCTGCGCAGGGTGCTCCGGGCGGCGCGGGTCGCCGCGGGGGTCAAGCTCTGATCGCCTTCACCAAGCGCAGGAGTATGCTCACGACAACTCCAACCCCGGGTGAACCGTGACGATCCCCCTCTGGTGCCTCCTCGCCGCCGTGCTCCTGCCCTACGCCTGGGTGCCCTTCACCGCCCAGGACCGCGCCAAGGCCGAGGGTGGCTTCGACAACTTCCACCCCCGGGAGCAGCAGGCGAAGCTCGGCGGGCGCGCCGCCCGGGCGATCGCCGCGCACAAGAACAGCTTTGAGGCGCTGGCGGTCTTCGCCCCGGCCGTCGTCGTGAACCACATCGTCGGCGCGGACGCCACCCCCTCGGCGGGCCTCGCCGTGGCTTGGGTCGTCCTGCGCGTCCTCTACGGCGTGCTCTACCTCTCGAACGCCGGGAACCCCCGCAGCGTCGTCTGGTTCTTGAGCCTCGCCTGCTCCTTGGGCCTCTTCGGCCTGGCGGCGCTGAAGTAAGGCCCGGGGCCCCTGGCGCCGTTGACGACGGCCGCCCCTGTGCGCAGCCTTGAGAGGTCACGGCTGGAGATCCGCATGGGGAGCGTCGTTGAGTCCATCGCGCTGTGGAGCCTGCGCCGCCAGGGCTTCCAGAGCCACTTTGTCGAGACCCGCCAGGGCCGCGTTCACCTCATGGACGCCCCCGGCGAGGGCGCGCTGCCGCCGATCGTGCTCATGCACGGCCTCGGCGCCCGGGGCGCCCAGTACCAGCGCCTCGTGCGCGCCTTACGCCCCCACACCCGGCGCCTGATCCTCCCCGACGCGCCAGGGCACGGCCTCTCCGACACCCCGACGGAGCCGACGGTCTCGGCGCTCGCCGAGGGGCTCAACGAGGCCCTCGATCGGTACCTCGACGAGCGGGCGCTCATCTTCGGCAACTCCATGGGCGGGTTCTTGGCGATCCGCTTCGCGAGCCGTCACCCCGAGCGTGTGCTCGGCCTCATGGTGAACAGCCCCTCGGGCGCGCCGGTCCCCGAGGAGCGCCGGGCCGTGCTCAAGCGCCGCTTCAGCCCGGAGCGCCACGCCGAGGCCCTGGACCTCGTGCGCCGGGTCTTCACCGTGCAGGGCCCGACGCTTCACCTGCTCGCCGTGCTCGCCCGGGCCCAGCTCAGCCGTCCCTGGGTGCGGCGCCTCGTCTGGGGGGTCGGCGCCCAGGACGAGCTCCGCGCCGAGCCTGGTGCTCTGGGGCGAGCAGGAGCGGGCGCTCTTGGAGGAGCAGCGGGAGTTCTTCGCCCAGCACCTCCCGCCCGCGGCGCGCCTGGAGCGGCCGGTCGAGTACGGGCACTCGCCGCACCTGGAGCGCCCGGCGGAGCTCGGCGAGCGCATCCTGAAGTTCGCCCGGGGTCTACAGGCCGCCTGAGCCGCCCCAGAGCAGAGCCGCGCGCGGGAGGATACAGGACGGCGCCACCCTACCGGAGACCCCATGGACCTCACCACCTACAAGCTGATGCACCTCCTCGGCATGGCGCTCGTGCTCATGTCCCTCGGCGCGCGGGCCTTCTTCGCGATGCAGGGCGGTGACAAGCTCTCCGACAAGGCCCGTGGCCTCGGCGCGGGCACCCACGGCGTCGGCCTGCTGCTCCTGCTCGTGGGCGGCTTCGGCATGTTGGCGAAGCTCGGGATCTCCGGTGTGCCGGGCTGGATTCACCCCAAGATCCTCATCTGGCTCCTCCTCGGCCTCGCCGTCGCCGTGCCTTACCGCAAGCCGGAGCTCGCCAAGCCCTTGTGGTTCGCGGCGCCGATCCTCGCGCTCATCGCCGCCTACCTCGGCCTCACCAAGCTCGGCTGACGCGCCGCGCAGGCGTTTGGGAGGATTCGGGCTGTGCTTCACCCCATGACGCTCCTCCGGCTCACCGCGCTGTTGTGGGGGCTCTTGACGCTCACCGGCGGCGCCGCCTGGGCTCAAGAGCCGCCGCACCCGGTCGCGGCCTGGCGTGTGGTGGAGATCAACGGCGTGCCGAACCGCCCGGAGGCCTTCGCGTTGCCCGACGGGGACGTCGTCGCCCTGCGCCGCCTCACCCCGGGGCGTTACACCTTGGAGCGCCTCGGCCCCGACCTCCGCCCGCGCTGGTCGGCGCCGCTCAGCCTGCCCGAGCCCAAAGGCAGCGGATCCTTGGGGGATCTCCTCGGCGCCGGGGTGGTCTCCAGCGAGTCGCGGGTGGCGGCCTCGTCGTCCCGGGCGCTCGTGCGCACGAACACCGCGGCGCTCATCATCGCCGTTGAGGGCGGGAAGGTCGTCGCCCACCGGGTCGAGCTGGACTCCGGCGCCGCCCGCTCCCAGACCCTCGCCGAGGCTGAAGACGACCGCACGGCCCTGTCCTTCGCCGCGCATGGCGCCCACCTCGCCGTGATGGCCGAGCCCCCCAAAGGGGAGGGCCGCTTCGTCTACGTCTTTGACGAGCAGCTCAGCCTCATCTTCGAGACCCGGTTTGTGCCGAGCGAGGACGAGCTCGGCCTGTGGGTGACGCCCCAAGGGGGCCTCGTGCGCGCCTGGGTGGACGAGAAGGACGACAGCGTCCGGGTGTCGCGCCTCGACGTGCAGGCGCCGGAGCTGCGCTTAGAGACCGGCAAACATCGGGCCGGGGTGGCGCGGGTCGCCTTCGGCCCCGAGGGGCAGGTCGCGATGCTCCTCACCCTTGAGAGCAGCCGGGGGCGGCCCCAGGCGTTTTTGCTCGCCGAGCTCGACTTCGTGACGGGCAAGCCGGTGTATCGCTCGGAGCTGCCGAAGGAGCTGCTGCTCACGGGCACCGGGGAGGGGGACCTCCTGAGCTTTGAGCTCGTGGAGCTGATCTACGCCCCCGACGGCAGCCTCTTGGCCCACGGCCAGTTCGTGCAGCAGGTCGCGATGGTGTCGAGCTCACCGACGGGCTTCGGCGGGGTGACGCTCACGACGGACGTGCAGGTGCGCTACGGCCAGGTGCTCCTCTGGAGCTTCGTGGAGGACGGGCGCCTGCGCTGGGTGCGGGCGGTTCCCCTCAACCAGACCTCGGACCTCAGCTCCGCCGCCGTCGACACCGGCTACCGCCTGGAGCTCTCCGAGGCCGACGCCCGGGTGCTCTATGTGCACACGCCGACCCGGCTGGAGGTGCTCCAGGGCCGCCAGATCACCCGCGCCGTCGTCGCCCAGCCCGTCGCGCTCAAGGACGGGGCCTTCGGCGAGCGAGAGGACTGGGTCGCGCTCTCCCGCAACGAGACCTGGCTTCGGGTGATGAGCACCCGCGCCGGGGACGACTACTTCGTGATGACCCTCACCCGCGCCGACACCCTCCAGGGCCTCATGGGCCGGGTGGCGCTGGGCGAGGAGGCGCCGGTCTCTTCGCCGCTGACGGCCCCCGCCGAGGCCGACCGCGACTCTGATGACTTCCAGGCGGGCTACCTCGTCGGGCACAAGACGGGCTTCACCGACGTCAGCGGCCTCGCCGGGGTGTACGGCGGCGGGGTGGGCGTCGCCGCGACAGGGGTGGGCATGACGGCGGCCTGGGCGCTCTCGGGGTTCAACCCTGGGGTCTGCCTCATGGGCGCCGGGGCGGGCTGCCTCGTCGGCGCGGGCGTCGCCCGGTCTACGCTCGGCGCCCCGCGGATGAGCCCCTGGTCGGCGCAGTCCCCCGACTTCCAGGCGGGCTACGCCGAGGGTTATCAGCGGGGGCGCCGCCAGCGTCAGGTGCGCTGGGCGGCCGTCGGCGGCGTGATCGGCGGCGTGGCCGTCGGCGCGGGCCTCGTGAGCGCTGAGGCCCTGCTGAACGACTGACTCTGGAGCTTGACCGTGGACCTCTCCCAGTTCGCCGATCCCTGGGAGCAGCTTCGCCTGCTCTCCGACGCCCCTCGAAACGCGCTCCTCGTCGAGCTCCTGCGGCGGCGCGCCCCGGGCGCCCGGGTGCTGGAGGTGGGCTGCGGCACGGGGCTGCTCTCCTGCGCGGCGGCGGCCTTGGGGGCGAAGAAGGTCTACGCGGTGGAGCCGACGCCCCTCGTCGAGGTGGCGCGGGCGCTCGTCGAGGCGAACGGGCTCTCGGGCCGGGTGACCGTGCTCCAAGGCACCGTGCAGTCCCTCAAGCCGCGGAAGGTGGACCTCATCTTCTCCGAGCTCCTGAACGCCGATCCCTTCTTGGAGGAGGTGACCGAGGCGATGGGCGCGGCCTCGGCCTGGCTCGTGCCCGGCGGGCACATGGCGCCGAGCCGCCTGCGGGTCTACGGCGCCTTGGTGCGGGACCAAGGCAGCGCCCAGGAGGTGCGCCGGGCGACCCGGGAGATCACGTCCTTGGGCTCACGCCTCGGCCTCAACGTCGATCCGGTGCTCCAGGCGCTCTCAAAGCCCGCGCCTTATCGGTACGTCGCCTCGTCGCTGCAGCTCTGCTCCGCGCCGACCCTGCTCTTTGACCTGCCGCTGGGCGGGGGCGCGGCGCCGCCGGAGCGTGTGGAGGCCGCGCTCATGGCGTCTCAGGCGGACATCGTCGGCGGCGTGGCGGTGTGGTTTGAGGCCGACTACGACGAGGGCCTCGTCCTGCGCAACTCCCCGGGCCACGGCGGTCACTGGGGCCAGCTCGTCTGCGCCTGGCCTGAGGAGCGGGGCGTGGCCGAGGGGCAGCTCGTGCGGGTGTGCGTCGAGGTCACCGAGGACGGCGTCGAGGTCTCCCCGGCCTGAGCCTTCAGTGCGGGCGGGGCCGGGGTGAATTAATCGGCGTGTATGCGCCTCTTCACCTTGGTCCTCCTCACCGCCTGCGCCCCAGCCGAGCCGCCTCCCGCCCAGGTCTGCGTCGCCCGGCACGCCGAGTCCTTCGGGAACCTCACCGAGCGCCCGGCGGACCTCAGCCCGGAGCAGCTCGACTCCTTGACCCCCAACGGAGAGGCCCAGGCCCGGGCCGCCGGAGCGGCGCTCCCCGGCGTCGTCGTGAACGTGTGGACGAGCCCCCGGCAGCGCGCCCAGCAGACCGGCGCCGCCTACGGCCTCCCGGTGAAGCCCGCCATCGAGCACAACCTGCGCCCCCTGGACGGTGAGCTGCCGTGGGCGGAGCGGGAGCGCGCCTGGGCGGCGGGGGAAGATCCGCGGCCGCCGGGCGGGGAGTCCTTGGCGGACGGCGCCGCGCGGGCCGAGGCCACCTTGGGGAAGGCCCGGGCGCTCACCGACGCTGGGCAGGTCACGGTGCTCGTCACCCACAGCGACATGAGCGCGCTGCTCGTCGGGGCCCTGCGGGGCACCCCGCTCATGGAGCGGCTCAAGACCCACGCCCTGCAGACGGGTGAGGTGGTCTGCGCGCCGCTCTGAGCCGCCTAAAACTCGACGACGAGGCTCACCCGCCGGGGCGGGTCGTCGGACTCCAGGCGGTAAGGCGGCGAGGCCAAGGTGTCCTGGAGGCAGCCGCGCTGCTCGGCGGTGAGCGCCACGCCGTCGAGGGTGGGCTCGAAGGTCTGGTCGGAGACCTCCCCCTTGGAGGGGTCCACCCGGGCGCTCCAGCGGATGGCGCCGGGGCGCTGGCTCTCCAAGAAGCACTCGGCGAGGCGCGGCCCGCGGGCGGTGACCTGGGCGCGTAAGGTGGCGAGCCAAGGCAAGACCGCCGGGGCCTCGACCTC
>JAKLKD010000187.1 GCA_023150845.1 Myxococcota bacterium
ACGATCGGGGGCGCCTCCACCACCGGCGGGGCCTCGACGACCGGGGCCTCGGCGACCGGGGGCGCCTCGACCGGCGGCGCGACGGGCTCCTTCGGGCTCTCCACGACCGGGGCCTCGGCGACGTTCTCTGTCGGCGTGCGCTGAGACCACCAGAGCCCGGCGCCGCCGCAGAGGACGACGAGGAGCGCGGCGGGGAGGAGGAGCAGCTCCACCCGCGCCCGAGGGGCCTCAGCGGGCGGGGGCGCCTCGACGACAGGGGCGGGGCGCGGCGTCGGCGGCGGGACCGGCGGGACGGGCGTCGGCGGCGGGGTCGGCGTGGGGCGTAGCGAGCTCGCGGGCAGCTCATCGGGCACCCAGGTGTCTTCAGAGCGCGAGAGCGGCGCGCCAGCCGGCGTCGGGCGGCGCTGAATCGGGACCGCCGTGACCGGGCGGCGTTTACGAGGCTCGACGGGGGGGACCGTCGGCGCCTCGTCCTGGGACATCGGCTTCGACGGGAAGGTCGGCCGAGGCGGCGGGGCGGCGCTCAGGATGCGGGCGGCGTTGAGCAGCGGATCGACGGACAACGACGGCGCCGGGCTCGGCTCGTCGGCGAGATCCAGAGAGTCGTCGTCCGGCGGCAGGGTCGTGTTCTCGTTGACCCAGCTCGGGCGGCGCGTCGGCGGCGGCGGCGAGAACGGCGCGGGCTCCTCTTGGGGCGTCGGCGGCGGCGGGACGGAGCTCTCCGGTGGCCAGGTGGTCACCGCCGGGCGCGGCTCAGGGGCGGCCTGGGCGAAGAGCTCCACAGGCGGCGCGTAGGGGGCAGGCGCCTCCTCCTCCTCGTCTTCAGGCTCGACGGGGGCGACGGTGTCGGCGTCCTCGAGCGACGGGCGGGGCGCGGGCGGCGGCTCCTCGTCGTCTTCGGGCTCCACCGGGGCGACGGTGTCGGCGTCCTCCAAGGACGGGGCGCGCCGCGCCTCCTCTTCTTCTTCAGGATCCGCGTCTAAAGAGTCGTCATCCGGCGGGATCGTGTTCTCCCGAAGCGCGCGGATGAGCGGCATCGAGACCTCAAACTCCGCGGCCGCCTCAGGGTCCGTGCGCTCGTCTAAAGCGAAGGGGTCGTCCTCACGCTGGGTGACGGCGTCTTGGCGGTTGGGGTCAAAGAGCTGATCGGTCTGGGGCATCAGCTCATCGACGGAGTCTTGGACCTCGTCTACGACGGGCTGGGCGTCGGGATCGACCCAGTCGAAGACCGGCGCGGCCAAGGCCGCGACCTCCTCGTGGATGGTCTTAAACGAGAACTCCGCCATGAGGCCACGAAGATCCTCACGGAGCACGAAGGCGCGCTGGTAGCGGTGGCGCGGGTTGAGGGCCAAGGCACGAAAGAGCGCGACCTCCACCCCGGGCAACATCTCTTGGGCCGCCGCCATGGCCTCGTCGATCTCCGCGCGGCGCACCCGCTGCACGGTCTTCATCGGCGTGAGGTCGCGGAACAGGGGCTGCAGGGTCAGGAGCTCGGTGAGCAAGGAGCCCAGGGCGAAGACGTCGGTGGCCGGGGAGAGCCGCTGGTCGGGGTGGGTCTGCTCCGGGGCGAGGTACTCCAGCAAGGCGTCCCCGTCGTCGAGATCGGGGAGCTGGCCGAGGCCCGGGACCAAGGCGAGGCGACCGAGCCGTACCCGGCCTTCGCGGCTCACCAGCACCGCTGAGGGGCGCAGGCCAAGATGCAAGAGCTGATCGGCCCCGGCGGCGGGGGAGGGGCGGCCGTGGAGGGCCTCCAGGGCGTTGCAGATCTGGGTGGCGATGTGCAAAAAGAGGTGCGCTGGCAGCGGCTCGCCGAGGGCGCGCTGGTACGCGAGCACCCGGTCGAGGCTCACGGCGTCGGGGGCCTCCTCCACGAGCACGATGGAGGATCCGTCCTGGAGCAGATCCAAGGCGGGGATGACCGACGGGTGGCGCACGCCGAGGATGTCGCGGGCTCGGGCGGCGGCCGCCGCGCGACGACCCGGATCGCGGAGCACCTCACCATCGAGACGGCGCGCCAGCGCGGGCTTTCCTTCACTTGAGCGGGCGTCCAGCCGCTCGACGAGCCCGTCCGACCCCAGCCTACGCGCCAGCGTCCACGATCCGATCACCGTTGGGAGCAAGAGCATTCACCGCCCATGCGTGAAGAGAGGAGGATCGTCATGCAGGTTGTTGATCCTACCTGCGCAAAACCACTTAGGTCAACCCTCCCGGCTGGGCTCGGTCAAGGTCAACCGCGGAAACCCCACGAACTTCGCTTGACGCCGTGTTCCGCGGCGGGGATAACTCTGCACTCTATGAGCTTCTGGTCCTCCGTCACCCAGACCTTACGCCGCGTCTTCGGCGGCGACGCCCCCGGCGCTGCGCCGCCCGTCGCCCCCGGGCCGGCCGTTGAGCCGTCGACGCCGCCCGCGGCCCCGGCGGACGCGGGTGTCGGCGCGGTGAGCCCCCAGGCCGCCACGATGGCCGTTGAGGTCGAGGACGACGACGATGACGAGCCGCCGGCCGCCCAGGCCGGGGGGGATGAGCTGGAGCTTGAGCTCGAAGATGAGGAGGAGCGCCCGCCCCTGACGCCCCCCGTCGTCGCCGCGCCGAGCGCGCCCAGCTCCCCGCGCTGGTCGCCCCAGCCTGGCCCGCGCCCCACGGCCACCGCCCCGGGCCGCCAGAGCCCCGCCGAGCGGGAAGACAACGAGCTCACCGAGCTTGAGGTGGGCCGCGCCAAACGAAACCCGGCCTTCGCCGCGGCCTTGGGCGGCGGGCTCCAGGACGACCTCGACCCCCGCGGGCGGCATCGCCCCCCATCCTCCTTGATGATGCCGACGGCGGCCTACGACGACGAAGACGAAGACAACCGCCCCACCGTCATCGATCAGGTCGTGGACTTCCAGGACGAGCCCGCCACGGACGTCGACGTCTTCGGCACCTCCCGCGCCGCGGGCATCTCGACGGCCCACCGCCCAGTGCTCCCCGACGACCACGACGAGGACCGCGCCACCTTCGCCGACTACATCGACGACGCCCCGGCGGCCCGGGTCATCACGAACGACTACGCTGAGGACGAAGACGCGGGCGCCTTCGACAGCGGCGAGCTCGACGTCGGCATCTACGCCCGGGCCTTGGGCGCCGCCGCCGCGCCGCCCGCGCCCCAGCAGGCGAACGTTGAGCTCGACGATGAGGATCTCGACGAGGACGATGAGGACGACGACGACGACCTGATCGCCCCCAGCGCCGTGACCACCTTCCGCCCGCGGCTTGAGCCCTCGCCGATGACCCGCGACGCCGACGAGGACCCGGTCACCTACGACGAGGAGCTCTTCTCCCACCAGGACCTCGCGCGCACCCGCACCGCCGCGAAGGCCCCGCCGCCGCGAAAGCAGGCCCAGGCCTGGAGCCCCGAGCAGGCCAAGGCCCGCCCCGCGGCCCGCCCCGCGGGCGCCCCGTCGATGTCCCACTCCTCGGCGCCGACGCTGGTGCCCGACATGCTCGACGATCTTGATGATCTGGAGCTGGAGACCGAAGAGATCCCCGAGGACGCCGCGCCCCTCGTCGCGCCGACGCCCCTGCCCGAGTCCACGGCCCCCTCGACGCCCCTCGCGCCTTTGGAGGAGTCCGACGAGCACACCGACTTCGCCGTCGAGGACTTCTCCTGGACCGAAGATCCCGACCCCCCCGCGGCCCCGGCGCCGATGGTGGAGCGTTACCGCAACAGCCTCAACATCCCCGACTCCGAGGTGATGCGGGTGCTCCGCGGCCAGCACTTCCCCAGCGCCAGCGCCGCCCCGGACGACCTCCTCCACCAGCTCGCCCGGGTCGAGTCTGAGCTGCTCGACGCCTCGGCGAGCCTCGGCCACCGCTTCTCCCGGCTCATCGACCGGGTGAGCCGCCAGAACGAGCTCTGGCAGTCGGCGGTCTGGTGGTCCGGCGTACACGGCGACCGCCGGGTGCGTGAGTCCCTCACCGCGCTCCGGGATCAGGGTGACGAGCCCTCGGCCCGCGCCTTGGCCTGGGCCGCCCGGCCTTACCTCTCCGAGCTGATCGAGGCCGCGGGCGGCGCCCGAGACGACGCGCGCATCGTCGAGGCCCACGGCGCCGTCGAGGCCCTCCTCGGCCAGCGCCGCGCCTTGGCCCGCACCGCGCCCCCCGAGCTCCGCGCCGACCTCAAGCGCCTGCCGACGGAGCCCCGGGGCCTCGACGGGATGCCCGGCTTCCGCTGGCTCGGATGAGCCGCCTCAGCCCGCTGCTCTGCCTCGTCTTCGCCTGGGGCTGCGCCGCCCGGCTGCAAGGGGTGCTCCTCGCCGACGACGATGGCCAGCTCCGCCTCGTCGAGCCCGAGGGTGACTCCACCCGGGTTCACCTCACGCCGACGAGCGCCGCGCTCACCGAGCTTGAGTCCTGCACCGTCGCCGTCACCGGCCCCAAGGTCGGCCGCGGGGTCTGGGCCCGGGAGTGGGAGGTGCTCACCGCCGCCGACGGCTCGGCGCCCTTCGTCGGCCGCGTGGAGCTGCGCGGGTCGAACACCCTGCTGCATGACCGGCAGACAGGCTCCACCTTGGTGCTGAGCCCCGAGAGCGCCGCGCCCTTGGCCGCCTTCAACGGCGACGTGGTCATGATCATCGGCTTCGTCGAGGGCCCAAACGTCATCCGCGTCATGGGCTGGCGTGTGCTCGAGGACCGCCCCTGAGCGGCGGCCTCAGCCCGGCCCCTCGTCTTCGCCGTCGTCTGGCGCCGCGGGCAGGTTGAGCGGCCGGATACGCACCGTCGAGAGCACCCGGCCGTCGAGCCAGTAGTACCGAGCCTCCACCCGAAACGGCCCCTCTCCCCGGGTGAGCCGCAGGGTGACCTCGGCCTGGCCGTCGGGATCCGGGGTGACCATCGCCTCGGAGAAGTCGACGTAGCGGTTCACGTAGGGGTAGAGCGCCTTGTAGATCGCCTCCTTGATCGAGAAGCGCAGGAGCACCCCCATCCAGCGGCGCTCGTCGGGCAGGCCGTTGACGGCGCTGAGCTCCTCGGGGGTGAGCACCTTCGGCGCCACGATCATCCGCGGCGGGCCCTGGTCCTCCAGATCGACGCCTAAGGTGCCGTGCCCCGAGCGCGCGGCCAAGGCCACGGCGAGGGTGCGTTTGTGGGAGATCGACGCCGCCACGCCGTCGGGCAGGATGGGCTCACCCCGAGGCCCGGCGAGCACGGCGCCGGCCTTACGCCCCATGCTGCGGATCGCCCGGTGCAAGGCGAGGCGCCCCCCGACGAAGTCGACCTGGCGGTAACCGCCCAAGGTCACCGCGTGATCCCGCTCCTGAGGAGGGAGCTGGTCAAGGATGCCTTGCGGGACAGGATCCCTGGAGTCCGGGAGGTGGACCGCCGTGAGCACGCCGAAGGGCAGCGCGTCGGTGAAGGCGGTTCCGAAAGGTTTACTCACGGGCGCGGCTCCGAGGGGCGAGGGGCGGACCGCTCGGCGGCGAGGAGCGCTGCGCCGCGGAGGCCGAGGAGGGGGTCGGTGACGAGGCGCAGCGGTACGTCCATGAGGAGCGAGCGCATCCGGCCCTTGGCCAAGAAGGACTCGACGAGGCCCATGCCCACGAGGTCAAAACGTGGAGGCAGGCCGCCTGCGAGGTAGATGCCGCCCAGGGGCAAGAGGCTCATCGCGAGGTTGCCCGCGGCGGCGCCCAAGAGCTGGCAGAAGCGGCGGATCGCGGCGCGGCTCGCCTCGTCCGCCCCGGCGCTCACCTCGGCGGGATCCTCAAGAGGCGCCCCGGCGAGGCCCTGGGCCCGGTAGAAGCTCTGCAGGGCGAGCAGGCCCTCGCCGGAGAGCGCCCGCTCGGCGCTGACGTGCTCGGGGTGGCGCTCCATCAAGAAGCGCAGGAGCTCCAGCGACTCGGGGTCCGTCGGGGCGAGGTCGACGTGCCCACCTTGGGACGGCCAGACCTGCCAGTCTGACTCGCCGACGGGGCTGAGCAGGGCCTGCCCGAGCCCGGTGCCCGCGCCGAGCACCCCGATGAGCCCCCGGCGCGGCGCCGGGCCGTGGAGCTGCACGAAGCCCTCGGGGCCCAGGGCCGTGACGCCTCGGGCCGCGCCGACGAAGTCGTTCACGACGAGGGCCGGGCAGCCGAGCGCCTCGGTGAGGGCGTCTTCACGGATGATCCAGCCCGCGTTCGTCAACTCCGCGACGCCGTCTACGACGGGCCCGGCGACGGCGAAGCAGGCGGCGTCGATGGCGCGCCCGGCGACGAAACGTGCGGCGGCGGCGGCGGGCGGCTCGGCGGCGGTGAGGCTCGTGGACTGGGCGATGAGGTCGCCGCCACGCCACAGGGCGAGGCGACAGTTGGTCGCCCCGACGTCCGCGGAGAGGATGAGCTTCGACATGTGGCGCTCCGTCACAGCGCGGCATTCTATCCTGCCCCCGCGCCTCGTGGGTTATCCTGACCTCATGACCGGGCCGCTGCTCACCCTCCTGCTGTTCGTGATCCCCGTCGCCTCCGCCGCAGAGGAGGGCGCGCCCGCGGTGAGCGCCCGGGACGAGGCCTATCGAAAAGCCGAGGCCAAGCGGCTCAGCGACGAGCTGGAGAAGCTCGTGCGCCGCCAGGCCTGGGCCGGGGCGGCGCGCACCTACGCGGAGCTGGAGGCCCTCGGCCTGCCGCTCGGCGTCGATGAGCTCTACGCGGGGGCGCTCACCGCGCGGCAGCTCGGCGAGATGGGCCTCGTGTATGAGCGGCTCCTCGCCGCGGCGAAGCTCGACGGCCGCCGGGAGATCGTCGATTGGCTCTGGGCCATCGACACCGGCTATGGCCGCGTGACGGTCATCGGCGACCCCAGCGCCCCGCCGACGCTCACCGCCGACGCCCCGCCCCTGCTCCCCGAGCAGCGCGCCTGCATCGAGAC
Source organism: Myxococcota bacterium (assembly GCA_023150845.1). Taxonomy (GTDB): domain Bacteria; phylum Myxococcota_A; class UBA796; order UBA796; family CAJQPC01; genus JADKFE01. The sequence goes on from JAKLKD010000187.1 coordinate 6,874, forward strand.
CGCCCAGCGCCACCTCGCCGAGAGCGCCCGCTTCGAGGGCCTGCTCCCGGCGGGGACCTACCGCGTCAACGGCGCGCCCATCGAGGTGACGCCCGGGGCGGAGCCCATCGTCCTCGATCTCGCCCCCGAGCCCACCGGTCGCCGCCGCCGATAAACCCGCCGCTCCCGCCGAATGTTGGGGCCCGCCCGCCGTCCAAGCGGCCCCGCTCGCCCCCGGAGGTTCGCCGTGCTCTCCATCGCCCTGCTCTTCGCCGCCCTGACGACCACGGCCCAGGCCGACCCGTACATGTGGGGCGTCGGGCCGACGGTCTCGACCTTGGTGTTCCCGGTGACTTACCCCGGGAAGCTCCCCACGGCGGTGCCGAGCAGCTTCGACTTCGACGGCGCCCGCCTGGACGTGAACGTCGGCGGCCACGCGGTGCTCTACCTCGACGGCGACTCCCGCCTGGGGCTGCGCGCGGGGCTCGGCGGCGGCGGCGGCTGGTCCAACCGTTACATCGACGCCGAGTATGAGCGCGTGATGTTGACCGATGGCAAGCTGCACATGCTCGGCGGCATCGGCCTGGGGCTCGGGGCGGGATCGTTCACCGACAGCTCTGAAGACCTCCTCCAGCTCAACTACGCCCTGATGCGCACCCAGCTCTCCGGGCTCTACCGCAACAAGAACCAGGCCTATGAGGTCGGGCTGCTCGCGCAGTACCACCTGCCCCTAGAGCACCGCTACACGCCGAGCGGCGGGCAGACCGAGTCGATCAAAGGCAAAGGCAGCCGCTACGGCAGCGTGGGGCTTGAGGCCACGGTCTACTTCGGCGACTTCACCCCGCCCAAAAAGAAGGGCAAACGCCGGGGTGGGAACAACGGCGGGTCCCGCGGTCGCTGAGCTTGCGGGTCCTGCACCTCGCCGACCGCCTCTCGACCCGCGGCGGCGCCGACCACCACCTCCGTGACGTGCTGGAGCGGCAGGCCTCGCGGCATGAGGTCACCCTGCTCGTGGGGCGCGTCGAGCCGGGGCTCCAGGCGCCGGACGGCGTCACCTTGGGGCGCGCGCCGATCTTGTCCGCGGCGGAGGAGCGGGAGAGGGGGCTCGACGCCTTACGCCAGCCCATCGCGGACGCCGACGTCGTGCACCTGCACAACGTGATGAACCCCGCGGCCTTGCGCCTCGCCGTGGCCTCGGGCCGGGCGGTCATCACTCTGCAAGACCACCGCGTCTTCTGCCCTGGCCCCGGTCGCACCTTACCCGACGGCCTCGCCTGTGACCGCGCGCCGAGCCCGGCGGCCTGCACGGGCTGCCTCACCGAGCCTAGCTACCGCGAGCGACTGTGCGGGGTGACCAACGCGCGCTGGGAGGCGATGGAGGGGGCGCGGTTGGTGGTGCTCTCGACGTATATGGCCTCGGAGCTCGCGCGGCTGGGGCGCCCCGGCGCGGCGGTCATCCCGCCTTGGGTGAAGGTTCGCCCCGACCCCCGGCCCTTGGGGCGCGCGTTTGTGCTGGGTGGGCGCATCGTGTCCCACAAGGACCCCGTCTCGGCCTGGTCCGCCTGGCGAGCCTCCGGGGTAGACGCGCCCTTGTGGATCGCCGGGGACGGGCCTTTGGCGGCGCAGCTCGTCGGCGCCGAGGCTCTGGGCTGGCTTCACCGCGCCGCCTTACGGAAGACCTTGGCCGAGGCCCGCGCCTTGTTGTTCCCGACCCGCTGGCAGGAGCCCTTCGGCATTCTCGGCGTCGAGGCCCTCGCTGAGGGGCGCCCGGTCATCGCCACCCAGCGCGGCGGGGTAGGGGACTGGGCTCAGGCCGGGGTGATCCTCGTGGCGCCGGAGGACCCCACGGCGTGGATCGAGGCCATCCAAGCGCTCCACCACGACGACGCCCTCGCCGCGCGGCTGGGCGAGGCGGGGCGTGAGTTTGTGTCGGATCGGCTCTCGGAGGAGCGGCTCTCCGCGCGGCTTGAGGCGCTCTACGCGGAGGTCGCGGGCGGCTGAGGCTGGCGGGGTCAGCTCGTTGGGCTCAGATCGCCGGGCAGCTCGTGCCCCAGTACTTGTTGGCCTTCTGCACGTCTTCGCCCCAGGCGCCGCAGTCCGTGCCGACGCCGTTCGCGTCATAGACGACCACCAGGAAGGTGAGGTTGTCCATCATGTTACAGTCAAACAAGGTCGTCTCACCCTCCCTCACGGCGCTGATGGAGTCCACGGAGTCGAGCTCCATGTAGTAGAGCACCCAAGACCCGTTGGGCGCAGAGTCGAAGGGCTCGGAGGGGAAGGGGTGAACCTCATTCCAGGGGTTTGAGCTGCCCGTCTCATAGATGTAGAGCTCGGGGGCGTCACCCGACCCTGTTTGATTGACATCGAAGAAGTAGCCGACGGAGTCACAGTCCGCCACCGCCGAGAGCAGCGTCACCTCATCCGTGGGGCCGCCGCCGCCGGTGTCGTCACCACCGCCGCCGCCGGTGTCGTCACCGCCCGCGGGATCCTCACACAGCGGCGAGCCTACGCAGGCCTCCTCGTCGCAGTCAAACACGTCGTTAAGGTCGTTGTCTACGCCGTCGTTACACTCCCCGGCCTCGTCGCCTTCGACGTCTTTGCCGCCGATGCAGGCCAGGGTGAAGAGCGCGGTCACGCAGACGGGGAGCAGGGCCAATCGAGTCTTGGTCATGGGCAACCTTTTAGAAGCGCGAGTCATCTCGCGGCGCCACCATACCACAGGACTCGGAAAGTGGCGCCGTCAGGGCGAGACGGTGATGCAGTCTCGGCCGAGGTCCACCTCCAAAAAACGTGTCGCCGTCCCCCAAACAAAACAGTCGGGGGTCGCCCCGCCGTCGGCGTCCACGAGCAGCGCGTAGGCGACCGCGTTGGCCCGCCTGCAGTCCATCGCGGTCCACTCGCCGGGGCGGTAGTTGCTCTCCGCACCCCCGACAGGCAAGGTGAGCGTGTGCTCCTCTCGCCCCGCGGCGGGATCGACGAAGGACGGGAGCGCGGGGAAGGGGTGCTCCTCAATCTCTGAGTTGCCCAGGAGCTGCTCGTTGAGCATCATGCGCAGGCGTAAGGAGAGGCCGAGGTTGTCAAAGCTCGCTTGCACAACATGAAATTCGTCGAAGGCCACCTCACACTCATGGCTGAGCGCGGTGAGCTTGACCTCGACGGGCACGACGGGCTTCTCGTCGCTGGAGGGAGCGCAGGACAAAGACGCCGCGCAGGTCGGCGCCTCACAGTCCACCAGGCCGTCGTCGTCGTTGTCGATGCCGTCGCTGCACTCGGCCTCCTCCAGGCCGCCCTCAATCCCGGCGCTGGTGCAGGCGCCGAGGAGGAGCAAGTGCAAGAGCGGGGAGGATCGACGGTGGAGTCGCATACGGCCTCGGCGGCGGAGAACCTGGGTCGCTCCTTATGATAACGCCGGGTGTGGGCGGTATGGGCCGGGCTCGACCCGCCAGATCCCGCCCGGCTCGGGTTATGCTGGCGGGTGTTCGCTGATCTGGGAGCCTGAATGCCGATCCACCCCACCGCCATCGTCGACGCCAAGGCCACCCTCGGGGACGTCGAGGTTGGCCCCTACGCCATCATCGGCCCCGATGTGGAGCTCGCCGATGGTGTCGTCGTCCACGCTCACGCCGTCGTGACAGGCCCCACCCGCGTCGGGCCCGGGACCAAGATCTTCTCCTTCGCCTGCGTCGGCGGCGATCCCCAAGACCTCAAGTACAAGGGTGAGCGCACCTCCTTGGAGATCGGCGCACGAAACACCATCCGCGAGTACGTCACGCTCAACCGGGGCACGGCCCAAGGCGGCGGCGTCACCCGGGTCGGCGACGACAACCTCTTCATGGCCCAGGTGCACGTCGCCCACGACGCCCAGGTGGGCAGCAAGTGCGTGTTCGCGAACTCCGCGGCCATCGCCGGGCACGTCGTCGTGCAGGACAACTCCGTGCTCGGTGGGCTCAGCGGGGTGCACCAGCACGCCCGGGTGGGCCGCCTCGCGATGATCGGCGCGGGCACCATGGCGAGCCTCGACATCCCGCCCTTCACCATCGCCCAAGGCGACCGCGCCCGGCTGTTCGGCGTCAACATCATCGGCCTGCGCCGGGCGGGCTTCGACACCGCGCGTATCGAGCTGCTGCGCTCGGTCTGGCGGGAGCTGTTCGGCGGCTCCTCGCCGCTGCGCATGTCCGCCGAGCGGTTCCGTGAGGCCTACCGCGACGTGCCCGAGGTGGTCGAGCTCGCCACCTTCATCTTGGGCTCCACCCGCGGGGTCTGCCGGGCGACGAGCGCGCACGAAGACGCCGACTGATGCCCCAGACGCCGCCGCCCCTGCGCGGGGTGATCGTCGGGTATGGGCACATGGGTCGGCTGCACGGCAGGCGCCTGCGCGAGCGTGCCGACGCTGTCCTGGCCGGGGTCATCGACCCTCTGCGGCCCGAGGGTGAGGACGTCCTCTGGGGGCCGAGCCTCGACGCCTTGGGGGAGCTCGGCCCGCTTCACTTCGCCATCGTCGCCGCGCCCTCCGCGGCCCACGCGCCCCTGGCCGAGGCGCTCTTGGACCGTGGCCTCGCCGTTCTCGTCGAGAAGCCGCTCACGCCCAGCGCCGCCGAGGCCGCGCGGCTGGTCGGCGCGCCCCGGCTCTCGGTGTCACATTTAGAGCGCTACAACCCCACGCTGCGGGCCTTGCCCCAGGGGACGCCCCCGCGCTACCTCCGGGCCGAGCGCCTCGCGCCGCCCCGGGCGCGAGGCCTCGACGTCGACGTGATCCTCGACCTCATGATCCACGACATCGACCTCGCCCTCTGGCTCGGCGGCGGCGCCCCGGTGCGGGCGCTTCAGGCCGTCGGGGTGTCGGTGCGCGGCGGCGCCCTGGACATCGCCGAGGCCTGGATTGAGCTCGAAGGTGGCTTCACCGCCACATTGACCGCCTCGCGGGTGAGCCGCGCCGCCGCCCGTCGCCTGCGGGTGGTGAACGACGGGGAGTACTTCAGCCTCGACCTCAACGCCCGCCGGGCCGAGCGGGTGCCCTGGGGGCAGGGGGATCTCGACGCCCAGCCCATCGAGGTGCCTCCCGGAGACAGCATCACCGCCCTGCACGACGCCTTCATGGCGGCGATCCGCGGCGAGGCGCCCTTCCCTG
>JAKLKD010000188.1 GCA_023150845.1 Myxococcota bacterium
CCCGGCGATAGAAGAAGCTCTCCACCCGCCGCTTGTTGTTGTTGAACAGCGTGAGCAGGCGCGGCTTGGCGAGGTTGTGGGCGGCGACGGCCGCGAGCTTCTTGGCCTTGAGCCGACCGCGCGCCTCGTTCACCTGGGCGTCCCGTGCCCCGGCCAACAGTCTGGATGTGGAGGACGACCGCGCTTGAGGTGAGCTCTTCGCGGCTTCGCGGCTTGGCGCGAGACAAACATCGCCGCCGCGCCTCACCACCAACGTCTCACTCTCAGATCTGCGCCCCCGCATCCAACACGCCCAACTTTTTTCGCCTCCCCCTCTTGCGTCTTATCACCGCATGAGCCATGCTCCCGTTGTGCGGATCTCCGCACCCGGCGCCCTCAAGCCCCGGTCTCTCTCAACGCCCAAAAAACACGAGGGCGCCCCAGTGTTCCACCACTGGAGCGCCCGCAGGATCCTCGATGTCTAACCATCGGAACCCCGCGCCCGGAGTATGTGCCGGGCTCTCTCTTCATAACCGTCCTCCGCTCCCCGCCGAGCCCCCGCGCTGGCCCCTACGCCTCGGGTCCACCGCCTAAGCCGCTGTTGACGGTCACTTAGCGTCCACCTCGCCGCCCGAGATCCCACGATCTCCTGCGGCGTCGCCCCGCGCGCCCACGATCCTCCCCCGTCTCCCAAGTCGGCGGCGGGTCGTGGCGCGCGTCGGGCCAAGCTCTGCCCAGAACAGTCAACCTTTACCCCTCCCTGGCGGGAGAACGGACCTCCTATGTCTCAAGCTCAAGACCCCACCCTCACCCTCTTCACCCTTCACGGCCTGGCGGTGGCCTTACGCGACCGCGCTGACACGAACACCGAGCGCGCCGAGGCGCTGCTTGTGCAGATCGAGGACAGCTTTCAACGGCAGCTTCGCGGCGAGGCGGTCGACCTCGGCGAGCTGCTCGCCGCCAGCGAGACCGCGGCCGCGGACTTTGACACCAGCCGACGCCTCTCCGATCGGCTTCGTCGGGGCGCCAAGGCGCTCGCCGTGGAGAGCGGGCCCTTCGTGACCTTGCCTCGGCTGGTCGCCCCCGAGCGCGTGCTGAAGGCCCTGCCGACGCTGTCCGACGCTGCGGCGACGCTGCGGCGGGCGGTGCCGAGGGCGCGGCTCGTGACCCTGGCAAAGGAGCTGACGGCGGCGCTGGGGTCGCTCGCCCTCGCCGCGAGCCAGCGCCCGGTCAACGAAGACGAGGTGGCGCCGCTGCGGGCGATCTTCGCGCGCCTGGACGGGCTGCCCCAAGCCCTCGCAGGGGCGCGGGAGCGGCTGGGGGCGGCGCTGGCGGAGATCGACGAGGGCTGAGCGGCGGCGTCACGCCGCTCGGCGACCCGCAGCTGCGCCCCACAGACCTGATCCAGACACCCCGGGCGGCTCCACCTCCGCGCGACAGACCTGTACGGCGCACCTCGGGCGGGCTCAGGTGCGCGCGACAGACCTGTAGGACGCGCCTCGGGCGGGCTCAGGTGCGCTCTACAGGCCTGCACCGCGCGCCTCAGCCCCGCCTAGATCCGCTCTACAGACCTGTACGGCGCACCTCGGGCGGGCTCAGGTGCGCTCTACAGACCTGGTTCGCGCACCTCAGGCGGGTCGGGTGGAGCGGTACAGGTCTGATCTGCGGCGCCAGGGCCTCACGACGGCGCCCCATGAGGCGTCGTGGTATACTCGGTGGGCCTCAGAGGGGCTGAGGCTTACGCTCAAATGACGTCATGGAGGTGAAGATGGTCCTTTCCGATGCGGCGTTTTACTCGGAGCTGAGGAGGTCCGCGCGGGTCTTGACCCTGCGCCTGGCGGGGCGGCCCGAGGCTGAGGAGATCCGCGCTGAGATGAGCGCGTCGCTGGCCGCGGTCACCGCCGATGAGGACCACCTCCAGGGCCTACGCGACGAGGTGGTCGCGCTCACCGCCGAGAGTCGTTACCTCGACGGCAACGTCGACGCGGCGACCATGGACGTGTCGCGGCAGATTTTGGTGATCACGAGCGGTGACCGCAAGTCGCCGCTCTACCTCGCGGTCTTCCCCAGCGCCCCCAGCGAGGCCCTCCGCCCGATGGGGAGCGACAAACAGTCGGAGTATGTTCACGCCGTGATTCGGGCGGTGGCCGCCCAGCCGGAGCTGAGCGGCGTCGATGTCACCCGCCTCGTCGCGGCCCAGGCCGCCTTAGAGGACGGCCTCGCCCGCCGCGCCACCAAACGCGCCGAGCTGCGCGTCGCCCGGGCCAAACGGGACGCCTCCTTGGCCGCGGCCATCCTCGTCCACAACCAGGCCGCGCTCCGGCTCCAGCTCCTCTACCCTGGCGAGAAGGCCCTGGTGCGCAGCTTCTTCTACGAGAAGCCCTCCAAGGCCGAGCAGGCTGAAGACGAGGCCGCTGAGCTGGGCGACTGAGCGGCCCACGCCGCGCGTGGCGGGCGCCCTCCGGTCGGGGCGCCTGTCACCTCGGAGCGTCGGGGCTTCGCTGAGGGCGGGCAACACCGCCCAAGGTCTGTGTGACTTAAGCGGCAACGCCTTCGAGTGGACCCAAGACTGGTTCCACGACGACTACACCGGGGCGCCCACCACCTCCATCGCCTGGGAGGAGCCCGTGGGCACGTTCCGGGTGCTGCGCGGCGGCGGGATCGGGAGCGAGGAGGACTACCGCAACCGGAACCGCACGTTCCACGAGCCGGACTTCTTCTACTCAGGGATGGGGTTTCGGTGTGGGTTTGGGGGCTAGGGTCAGGGGCTCGGGCAGGTGCCGGTGTTGCCGGTGTTCGTCAAGTGGCCGTCGAACGAGGGGAGCTGGTCGAGGAGGGCGTCTACGTCGTCCTCACACAGCGCGTCGTTGTCGCTTACGTCGAGGTCATACCCGACGGCGCGGAGCCCCTCGAAGCCCTGCAGGCTCGTCAGGGCGTCGTTGTTCACGACCTCCACCGAGTAATAAACGTGTCTGAGCGTGTTGAGGCCGGTGAGCTCTGTGAGCGCGCCGTTGCCCTCGATGATGAGATCCCCGTCGATCTCCTTCAGGCCGTCGAGGCCCGTGAGGCTCGTCAGCGCGGCGTTGTTCTCCAGGATCAGGCTCGCCTCCAACGACGTGATCCCGCTGAACGCGGAGAGATCCGTCAGCGCGGGGTTGTCGGCGATGTACACAAAATCCCCCAGGATCCTGAGCGCCTCCACGCCAGCGAGGCTGGTCAACGCGGCGTTTTTGTAGACCACGAGCCCGCCGTGGGCGATGTACAGGCCGTCGAGCCCCGAGAGGTCGACGAGCAGCGGGCTCTCGCCGACGTAGACGGTCCCAATCACGGACTCGAGCGCCTCCAGGCCCTTAAGGCTCAGCAGCGCCTCGTTGCGCGCGATGACGAGATCCCAGCCGACCTCGCGGAGGCCCTGGAGGCCCGCGACGCTCGTGAGCCTGGGGTTGTCCTCGATGAAGAGCCCGTCCCGGGCGTACTTTAGGCCGGAGAGGCCCGAGAGGCTCGTGAGCCCGGGGTTGTCACGAATCTCCAGCCCACCCTCCACCTTGAAGAGGTGGTCTAGCCCGTCGAGGCTCGTGAGCGCAGCGTTGTTGGAGAGGCTGAGCTCTCCCGCGACCTCAGTGAGCCCCGAGAGGCCTGCGAGGCTCGTGAGCGCCGGGAGGCCTTCGAGCACGAGATCACCGCCGACCCTTGTGACGCTCCCTAGCCCTTTGAGGCTCGTGAGCCCTTCTGTACCGGATATCGACAGAGAGCTGTGTACGGTGGCGAGGTTTGATAGCGCCGAGATGTCCACCAGGGCGGGGTTCTGCTGGATCCGCAGGGGCCCGGCGACGTAGCTGAGGCCGTCCAGCCCCGCGAGGCTCGTGAGGGCGTCATTGTTCTCGATGACCACACCCCGCACGACCTCGCTGAGGCGCTCCAAACCGGCGAGGTTCGTGAGCCCAGGCACCTCGGTGACATAAACCGCCCCGCCGACGAGGGTCAGGCAGCGAAAGTTGTTGAGGTCGCCCACGCTGGAGCCGCTGATCACGAGGTCGCCGGTCAGGCCCCGCTCACAATAACGCTCGCAAAAATCCACGGTGGACCAGTCGAGGTCTGCCTCAAGCTCATCCGGCATCAACCACTTGAGCGGATCACCATCGTCGCAGTCCTCCGCGCGGGTGAAGCCGTCACCGTCCTCGTCGAGGGCGAGGCCGGTGTCGCCCTCGGTGTCGTCCGTCTCGTCCTCACGCGGCCGTGACGTCTTGTCTTGCCCACCACAGGCGGACAGCAGGAGCGCGAGAGAGACGAAGAGGCGCATCGTGGATCCAAACCGAGAGGTCTCTTGAGAGCATAACGCGCCTTGACCCGGGTTCGAGAGCTGACCACCCCAACGTCACCACGCAGACCCCACGCAGACCCCACACAGTGCGCCCCACACGCGCCTTAAGCCGGCGCCGCCGCCGCCGTCAGCGCCGGTCGTAACGACTCCTCCCCACGCGCCGCCCGGGCCACGGAGTGCGGCGCAAACTCCGCGAACGCCCGCTTGTAGTCGGCGAAGGTGCCACCCGCCCGCACGGCGTGCATCACGGCGAGGCCGGTCTGGGCGTCGCCTTGGGCCAAGACCGCCTCGATCCAGGCCCAGCGGGCTGAGGTCGCGCGGAGCTCCACCCGGCCTCGGCTGGGCTTAAACGCCGCCTCCAGGCGCTTGAGCCGCGACTCGACCACCTTGAGGCCCACGAAGCCGTCGTTGAGCATCGGCGTGTTGAGCTTGGGCACGAAGGGCGCCATGCCGATGGCGACGGGGTGAATCGCGCCGAGCTCCAAAGAGAAGCGCACGAGCTCGTCCAGGTCCTCGTCGGTCTCGCCGGGCACGCCGATCATCATGTAGACCTTGAGCACCTTGTAGCGGTGCTCGGCGGCCAGGCGCGCGCAGTCGAGGAGGTGCTGCTCGGTGGTGCCTTTGGACATCTCCCGGCGCAGGCGCTGGCTCGCGGCGTCAGACGCCACGGTGAGGGTGCTGTAGCCGCCTTGGCGCAGAAGCTCGGCGATGCGGGGCTTTCGGGCCACGCGGTCGGCGCGGAGCGAGCTGATGCCCACGCCCTTCCCGGCGGCGATCAGCGCCTCCAGGATGGGGACGAGCTCGGGGTGGTCGGAGATCGCCGCGCCGACGAGGCCCACCCGCGGGGCGTACTCGGGCACAAAGGAGAGCACACGCTCGGCGGTGACGAGGCGCATCCCGCCGTTGGTGCTGCGCCGCATCACGCAGAAGGTGCACTGGCGGTGGCAGCCGCGCTCGCCCTCCAGCAAGAACATATCGGAGAGCTCGGCGTCGGGGGTGACCACACGGCTGCGCGCCGGGAGCAGGGTGTCCGAGGCCTTGGCGATGGGCGGCAGGCGATCGCCGTCGCGGTCGGGCAGGTACCCGCCGGGGAGCGCGGCGACGGCGGCGCGCAGGCCGTCGAGGCCCCCCTCAAGGGCGGCCTCCACTGCGGGCACCACCGTCTCTTCGGCCTCGCCCAAGAGCATGGCGTCGACGAAGGGCGCCGCGGGGAGCGGGTTCGAGAAGGTCAGCGGGCCGCCGAGGAGCACGAGGGGGTCGTAGCCCGTGCGGTCCTCGCGCCGGGCGGGGATGCCCGCGAGCTCAAAGGCCGTGAGCATCCCGGCGAGCTCCAGCTCATACGCCAAGGACACCCCGACGATCGGGAACTCCCGCAGCGGGGTCTGGGTCTCGTAGGTGCACAAGGGCTGGCGGGAGCGGCGCCAGGCCTCGACGTCGTCGGGCAAAAACGCGCGCTCGACGGCGAAGCCCGCCCGGGAGAGCAGCTCATGAATCCACTGGAAGCCCAACGACGACATGCCCGCGCGGTACGGCGAGGGGTAGAGCAAGGCCACGCGCGCCTGGCCCGGGGTGAAGCCCGGCCCACGCTCTCGCCCGAGGCGCTCGACGATCGGCTCGTTGTGCTTCGAGGGCATAGACTCTCTGCGAAGGGGGATGTACAGGTTATGAAGGTTCGAGCCCGCGCGCCCGCTCCTGTGAGGATTCTCCCTATGCTGTCGTCCCTCGCCGTGCTGCTCTTGGGTGTGGCCCCCGCTGAGGCCGCGGAGTCTGTGTCGCTCCGCTACCTGCTCGCCGTAGACGGCGAGGTCATCGGCCACCGCGACCTCAAGATCCGCTACCTGCCCTCGGAGTCGGGCGAGCTTCGGCTCATGGAGTCCTTCACCGAGCTGACCTTCTCCATCGCCGGGCAGCCCTACACCTACAAGCAGCGCCTCGGCGGCATGGGCGACGGCAACTTCAGCTCGGCGATCAGCGACAACGGCACGGGCCGTGAGGTCCAGGCCGTGCGCTCTAGCCTGGGCTGGACGGTCACCGTCGCCGAGGGCAAGACCGCCGAGGTCTACGCCTTGGGCCCCGCGGCCTTTGACCTCACCTCCTTGTCCCTGCACGACCCCGCCGTCGCCGAGAGCCTCGCCGGGCGCAGCACCCTCAAGGTCCTCGTCGCCGAGACCGGCGGCGTCATGGAGGGCCCGCTCCGCCAGGCCGCCGACGTGCAGATCAAGCTCGGCGGCCAGATGATCACCTGCGACGAGTACATCTGGACCTTGCCCGACGGTGAGGTCCGCCTGGACTACGGCCCCGACGGTCACCTGCTGCGCTACACCACCCGGGTCGCGGGCAAGGTCGTCACCGCCACCTTGGACCGCCCGCCCCCGGCGCGCACCTACGGCACCACCCTCGACGGCCCGCTAATTCAGTCGAGCGTCGGCGAAGAGTCGCTCTAAGCCGCGCTGATCGCCGCCTCAAGGGCCCGCCGCACCTCAACCCGCACCATCTTCTTGCGCCAGGTCGCGGGTCAGACGTGGGTGGAGAGCGGGCTCACCTGCTTGTAGCCCGCCTCGGCCACGGCCTCGACGCCGCCGTCACGAAAGGCCTCGGCGAGGCCGCTCAGCAGGATCGGGCGCGGCCCGACGGCGGAGACGACGACCCGCGGGCCACCCTCGGGGTCAAAGGCCGCGGCGGTGAGCAGGAGCGGGTAGTCGATGCTCGCCCGGGCGCGCAGCTTGCGGTGCACGACGGCGCCAGGGGGCGGCGGCGGCAAGATCACGGCGGTGAGCAGCTCATCCGGGGCGCGGCGGATCCAGTCCCGGCCGTCCTCCCCGTAGAGCGCTGACACGGCCACCTGGCGGGCGCCTCGGGAGGAGACGAGCTCAACCTCGGCGCCGTAGAGCAGGAGCCCCGGCGCGGTATCCGCGGAGTGCGCGGCGTAGCAGCCTTTGCCTTTGGGCGCGACGTGGCAGATGGCGCCTTCAGGGCCGCTGTGGCACTTGAGGCAGCCGCCCAGGGCCCCACGCCAGAAGCTCGACTGGTTGTACCAGGCGCAGCGGGTGTCGAGCATGAGGTTGCCGCCCAAGGTGCCCATCGCCTGAATGGTCGAGGTGGCCACGGTGCGGGTGGCGGCGGCCAAGGCGGGGTAGAGGCGCTGCACGCGCGGGTCCCGGCCCACAGCGCGCAGGGTGGCCCCGGAGCCGATGCGCAGGCCGCCCTCCTCGGTGGTGGTGATGTCTTGCAGCGCGGCGACGCCGCCGAGGCGGATGAGGGCGGGCGGGCTAAACAGGCCGTACTTCATCGACGGCAATAGATCGGTGCCCCCGGCGATGAGCCGGGCCTCGGGGTGGTCCGTGAGCATGCCGACGGCGTCGGCGACAGAGCGAGGGGAGAGCACAGAGAAGGTCGGCAGGGGCAGCATGGCTCAGGCTCCTTCTTCGGCGGCGGCGCGGCGCGCCTCGCGGTCGCGGCGCTCGATGGCCTTGAGCACACGGTCGGGGGTGAAGGGCGCCTCGTTCATCCACACGCCGCAGGCGTCAAAGATGGCGTTGGCGATGGCGGGCACCGTCGAGAGCTGGGGGCCCTCCCCGGCCTCTTTGGCGCCGTAGGGGCCCTCCTTGTCGTTGGACTCCACGATGATCGTCGTGATCTCCGGGGTCTCAAACACCGTGGGGATCTTGTACTCCAAGATCGACGGCGCCCGGTGCAGGCCGGTCTTCGTGTAGGACTGCTCCTCGCCCAGAGCCTCGCCGACGCCCATGTAGACGCAGCCCTCGATCTGGCCCTCGACGATGGTGGGGTTCAGGGCCTTGCCGCAGTCATGCGCCGCCCAGATGCGCTCGACGGTGACGAAGCCCGTCTCGGGGTCTACGACGACCTCGGCGACCTGGGCGGTGAAGGAGTAAGCCGGAGACGGCCCCACGGACTGGCGGCGGAAGCGGCTGCCGATCTTCGGCGGCTTGTAGTGCCCGACGAAGCCCAAGGTGCCGTGGCGCTCCTCGGCGAGCTGCACGGCGTCGGCGAACTCAAGGGCCTTCTCCGGCGCTGAGGCCCGGAACACCTTGCCGCCCGCCATGACCACGTCGTCCCCGCCGAGCTTCTCCGCGGCGGCGGCGCGGATCACGGCGTAGAGCTGCTCCGCGGCCATCTTCGCGGCGTTCCCGGCGAAGAAGGTCACCCGGGAGGAGTACGAGCCGAGATCGACCGGGGTGAGCCCGGTGTCGGACTCCAGCACCACACAGTCCGTCTCGGGGATGCCCAGACGACCGGCGACGATGGCGGCCAGCATGTGGTTTGAGCCCTGGCCGATGTCGGCGGTGCCCGAGAGGATCGACACCCGGCCCGAGCGGTCGGCGCAGATCTGCACGGCGCTCTGGGGCATCTCGGACTGCACGATGGGGTGCAAGGCGCCGCACATGTAGGCCGAGGTGGCGAGGCCGATGCCGCGGTTGGGGCCGAGCTTACCGCGCTTCTCTAAGTAGCCCGAGGCGGCGACGACCTTGTCCACACACTCCTTGAGCGCGACGGAGGTGATGCGCAGGCCGTTGGAGGTCTCGGTGTCGGGCTCCACGGTGTTCTTGAGGCGCAGGGCCTCGGGGCTCATGCCGATGGCGTGGGCGAGCTTGTCGAGGTGCAGCTCCAGGGCAAAACGCGGCTGGATCGCGCCGTGGCCGCGCTTGGGGCCGCAGGGCGGGTGGTTCGTGTAGCAGCGGTGGCTCTCAAACTGCCAGTGATCGAGCTTGTACGGCAGGGGCAAGAACACGCCGAAGTAGTACGCCGTCACCACGCCGTAGCTCGCGTAGGCGCCGCCCGCGGCCCAGGCCTTAAAGTCCGCGGCGGTGATGCGCCCGTCCTTGGTGACGCCCATCTTCAGCGTCATGCGGGTGGGGTGACGGCCGCGGTGGGCGTAGAAGACCTCCTCGCGGTCGAGGATGAACTTCACCGGGCGGCCGGTCTTTCTGGCCAAGGCCGCGGCGCAGAGCTCGTTGGCGAAGGGATCGGACTTGCCGCCGTAGCCCGCGCCGACGTCGGGCTTGATCACCCGCACGTCCTGCTCCCGCATGCCCAGCACCTTCGCGACGATGCGGTGCAGGTAGTGCGGGATCTGCGTAGACGACCAGAGGGTGAGCTTGCCGTCGGGGTGGGGCTGGGCGAGGGCGACCTGGGTCTCCAGGGGGACGTGGGTCGAGCCGGGGTAGTCGTAGCTCGACTCCAGGATCACGTCGGCCTCGGCGAAGCCCGCCTCGGGGTCGCCGTACTTCTGGAAGACCCGGCGCAGCACGTTCGTGTCGCCTTTGCGGCGGCGCTCGTCGTGCAGGAGCGGCTTGTCGGGGTTCAGGGCGTCCTCGATGGTGAAGACGCCCTCCAGGGGCTCGTACTCCACGCGAATGAGGGCGGCGGCGCGGCGGGCCGTCTCTTGATCGACGGCGGCGACGGCGGCGACCTCGTCCCCGATGAACAGCACCTTGCCGACGGCCAAGGCGTGCTCGTCCTGGGCGACGGGGATGACGCCGTAGGGCGTGGGGAGATCGGCCCCGGTGAGCACGGCGTAGACGCCCGGCAGGGCCGCGGCGGCGCTCACGTCGATGGAGAGGATGCGGGCGTGGGCGTGGGGCGACCGCAAGAACGCGCCGTGGAGCATGCCCGGCAGGGTGAGGTCGTCGGTGAAGCGGGCGGCCCCGGTGATCTTGGGCAGGCCGTCGATCTTGCCGCCGCGGCGGCCGACCGGGACGGGCTCCCCGCTGGGCTTTTCGTGCTCGCTCACGCGGACCTCCCGTTCATCCGCTCGCGGGCCTGACGGGCGGCGGCGAGGATCTTCGTGTAGCCCGTGCAGCGGCAGATGTTCGCGCCGAGCACCTCGTTGAGCTCCTCGTCGCTCGGGTCCGGGCGCTCATCAAAGAGCGCCTTGAGCGCCATGATGAAGCCCGGGGTGCAGTACCCGCACTGCGCGGCGACCTGCTCGTGGAAGGCCGCCTGGAGCGGGTGGAGCGCGCCGCCGACGGACACGCCCTCGACGGTGAGCAGCTCCGCGCCCTCGGCGTCTGCGGCCAAGGTGACGCAGGAGAGGCGCGGCGCCCCGTTCATGAGCACGGTGCAGGCGCCGCAGTCGCCCACGTCGCAGCCGTGCTTCGAGCCGGTGAGGCCGAGGTCTTGGCGCAGGAGGTTGAGCAGCGTGCGGTTCGCCGGGATCAACAGGCGCTTTCGGTCGCCGTTGACCCGGAGGGTGAGGACAAGGTCGGCGTCGGGCTCGGTGGGCATGGCCGTCACTATAACCAACGCCTCGGCCGCCGGTCAGACGCGCTGGGCCCCGCGGGCGCGGCGCAGGCGATCGGACTCGCCCTCGGCGCTGCGGGCGGCGCGCACCTCCTCCTCCAGGCGGCGCAGGGCCTCCCCCGCCGCCGAGACCCGATCCTGCTCGCCGACAAGCTCCTGGCGGGCCTTTCGTGCCGCGCCGCCGATGTCCAGGAGCCGCGCCGCCGTCGCCGTGAGCCGCGACTCCCAGCGGGCGTGCTCCTCTAGGGTGGCCTCGCGGTCGGCCTTCGCGGCGAGGAGCTCCGGGCGCTCCGTGGGGTCGAGGCGCTGACCGGCCTGCTCCATCGTCTCGACCCGGCGCAGGCGGGCCTCGATCTGGGCGAGGTCCTGGGCGATGGACTCGGGGCGCATCTCCTTGAGGCGGCCGTCCAAGCGGTCGGCCTCGGCGGCGAGGTCTGCGGCCTCGGCGCGCAGATCCTGGACGGTGCGACGGAGGTCGGCCTCGGCGGGGGTCGGCAGCTCGGCCTGGCCGATCGCGAGCTCCAGCGCGGCGAGGGCCTCCTCGACGCGGGAGAGGAGCTGGCCACCGCGGGTCTTGGGGGCGGGCGGCGGCGGGGCGGCGGGCGCGGCCGTGGTTGAAGCGGCGGGGGCGGCGCCAGCGGCGGCGGCGCGCTCCACACGCACCTGGGGGCGCGTCGCGAGCAGCTCCGGCAGGCGCTCCGGGGTGACGTGGGGGCGCAGGTCGCGGCCATAGGCGAGGGGCACCCGCTCGGCGCCGCGCCCGGCGTAGCCCGCGGTCACCGAGACGACGACGGTGATGAGGATCATCACGGGCAGCGCCGCCATGGCCGAGCCGAAGGTCAACCCCACGGCGATGGCCCAGAGCACCCACATCGGCCCGAGCAGGTTCGGCAAGGAGCGCATGACGTTGTTGAGGCGGCTGTCCTCGTCATCCGCCCGGCGGCGCTTCTTCGTGGCGAAACCCCGGCTCTCGGCCAGGGCCGCGAGGTTGTCGACGGTGTCTTCGCTCACGCCGGAGACGAGGCGGAACTTACGCTGGTCGAGCACGGGGCTCACGAGCAGGGCGTCCATGGGCAGCCCCGCCTTGAGCGCCACGCCGCGGGCGAGGAGCTCGGCGTCGGTGAGCTCGGCAACGTCCGAGGTCCACTCATCGGGGAGCTTGGGCAGGCCCCACTGGGTGAGCAGCTTGTTCATCACCTCGGCGGCGTAGCGCGCGCTCGTCTTGCCCGCTCGGGCGCTGCGCCGGGCGGCCTTTCGGCTCGCCTGGGTGGAGCGGCGTAGCTCAAGCTCAAAGCGGCCCTCGGGCAAGGCGAGGGGCGCGGGCTCCAAGGTGAAGGTCGGCGCGCTCGGCGGCGGCGGCGGCGGGTCGTCG
>JAKLKD010000189.1 GCA_023150845.1 Myxococcota bacterium
CTCCCAAAGACGACGGCCCCTTCGTGAAGGTCGCCCGCTCGGATCAGGTGGGCGAGGGCAAGGCGGGCACCTACGTCATCGGCGAGGACGCCATCGCCGTGTTCCGGGTGAAGGGCCGCCTCTACGCCATCGACCAGACCTGCGTACACGAGGACGGCCCCTTGGGCGAAGGTAAGCTTGAGGGCCACGTCGTGAGCTGCCCCTACCACGACTGGCGCTACGACGTCCGCGACGGCCGCTGCTTGTCGGCGACGGACCGCGCCGTGGCCTGCTTCGCCGTGAAGGAGGAGGGCGGCTCGATCCTCATCGGCCGTAAGGTCAGCGAGTCCAGCGGCGAGCGCGGCGGCGCCCACGACGACGGCCTCAAGGTTATCGTGAAGGACATCGGCAAGATCTGAGCCCGGCGCTCAGCGCGGCAGGGTCGCCGCGAGCCGCTCCCCGTCGTCGAGCTCAACGAGCAGGCCCCGGTCGAGCAGGGGCTCGGCGAGGTCGATGAGCGCGTGCTCCCCCAGGGTGAGGCGCTCGGCGAGGGCCTCGACGGTCATGGGGCCCCGGGCGGTGAGCTGCAACAGCGCCCGCTCGTCGTCGCTGAGGCCGACGATCTCCCGCACCGGGTCGCTCAAGAGCGCGGCCAAGGCGCCGGGGTTGCCCTTGGACGCGCCGAGCAGGCCCTCGGCCTGGTCCATGGGCCGGTGCATCGCCGAGAGGAGCTGCCGCACCTGATCGAGCTGCAGCGCGGGGGGCGAGATGTGCTGGGCGCCGAGCTTGCCTAAGGTGACCATCGGGCGGTCGGTGACGATGATGACGAGGCACCGCAGGCGCTCGGCGAGCACCCGGCTCGCCAGCTCGATGACCCCGCGGTCGCGGCTCTCGGTGACGACGAGGGTAGGCTGGGTGGCCGCGCGCAGCTCGGGCAGGAGCTCCCGGGCGCGCTCGCCGAGGCTCAGGCGCACGAAGCCCTCACGCCGGGCGGCGGCCTGAATCTCCGCGGCCAAGGTGCGCCGCCCGCAGCCCTCGGGGCCGTGCAGCACGACCACGGCGCCTTCGCCCTGCTGCACCGCGACGATGAGCCCCCGCAGCGCCTCACGCTCCCGGCGCATGCCGACGAGGATGGGCTGTGGAGGGCTGCGTAAGGACTGGCGGAGCGCCTCGGGGAGCAGGCTCGCCGGGCCGGGCCGGGCGTCGGGCTGGCGGGCGAGGAGGCCCATGATGAGCTCGTCCAAGGCCCGAGGCAGCCCCGGCGAGAGCGCCGAGACGGGCTCGGGCAGGCTGGAGAGCGGGAGGTAGGTCAGGGCGGCGGGGTCGCGGTCGGCGAAGGGCGGGTGCCCGGTCAACATCGCGTAGACCAAGGCGCCGAACGACCAGAGGTCCGTGGCGAAGCCCGGCGGGCGCCCCGCGAGCACCTCCGGCGCGGCGAAGCCCAAGGTGCCCCGGAAGCCCGCGGGCGGGGGCTCGTCCTCGACCAGGCGCGCGATGCCGAGATCGATGATCCGGGGGCGATCTTGATCATCGATGACCACGTTTGAGGGCTTGAGGTCGCCGTGCGCGATGCCGTTGCCGTGCAGGTGCGCGAGGCCCTCGGCGAGCCGAGCGGCGACCTCCACCACCCGCGCGACCCCTTTGCCCCGGGACCACTCCTTGAGGCCGGCGCCCTCGACGTACTCCAAGGCGAGCCACGCGCCGCTGGGGTGGGCCTGCACCTTCCGGATGACGTTCGGGTGGTCCACCCAGTCGAGGATCGCCGTCTCGTGCCGAAGCGCCGCCTGCTGGTGTTCGCTCTGGGCCACCTTGAGGGCGACGAGCCCATTGGGCCCCTCGGCGCGCCAGACCATGCCGCCAGCGCCCGCGCTCAAGAGCTGCAGGCAGCGGAACGGGCCCGTCTGGGGGCTCGGCTGGGGGCTCGTCTCCACAAGGCTCCGTGAGGGGTCGCGGGCGGCGCGTTGGCTGCTAGAGTACCATATCTGGGTCTGCTCACGGAGGAGCGCGAATGACGGATGATGTTCGGGCGCCAATGGCGCTCTTGAGCTGTGAGGGGGCGCGAGATCTCGCCGGGCGCGTGGCGTCGTTGCTTGGGCGTCCGCTCCTCGCCAGTCACGAGACCTGGTTCGCCTGCGGCGAGGCGAAGGTCGAGATCGAAGAGAACGTCCGGGGGCACGACGTCTACATCTTCCAGAACCTCATCAGCCCCAGCGACCCGCGCAGCCCCTACGATCGCCTGATGATGCTGCTCCACGCCGCCGACGCCGCGTGCCTCTCCGACGCCCAGTGGGTCACGGCCGTCCTGCCGTACTACCCCGGCGCCCGGCAAGACAAACGGAAGGGGCGCACCCGAGAGGGCATCTCGGCCTCCTTGGTCGCCCGGATGCTCAAGGCCGCGGGGGTGCGGCGGGTCGTCTCCATCGAGGTGCACAACGACGCCATCGCCGGGATGTTTGACCCCCGCTTCTGTATGCTCGAGAACCTCTACCTCACCCGGCCCCTCGCGGCGTTTCTGCGCACCCGCGGGCTCTGCGGCGACGTGGTCGTGGCCCCGGACGTCGGCGGCATGGAGCGGGCGCGGCGTTACGCCCTGGAGCTCTCGGCGTCCTTGGCGGCGATCTCCAAGGAGCGGGACTACGCCCGGCCCAACACCGTGCTCCGGGCGAACCTCATCGGCGACGTGGCCGGTCGGGACGTGCTCCTCGTCGATGACATCATCGACACAGCGGGCTCCGTCGTCGCCGCCGTCCGGGAGCTCCGGCAGAACGGGGCGAAAAACATCACCGCGGCCTGCACCCACCCGGTGCTCTCGCCGCCCGCCTGGGAGCGTCTGGGCGACGTCGCCGCCGAGGCCGAGGCCGAGGGCTGGCGCTTCACCGTCGTCGGGGCTACGTCCATCCAGCACCCCCAGCCTCCGCCGTGGTACCTGGAGTTCTCCGTGGAGTCGCTCGTGGCCTCGGTCATCCGCAACATCAACCGCCGTGGGAGCGTGACCCGTGTGCAGGAGGAGCAAGCCGAATGAGCCTGCTCGCCCTGCTCGGCAGCCTCGTGGCCTTCGCCCAGGACCCAGCCCCCGCTGAGGATCCCGCCGAGGCGCCCGCGGAGAAGCCCGCCGACGCCCCCGTCGTGCGGATCCCCGCCGACGGCGACACCCCCGTAGGGGAGCCCACGCCCGCCGAGGGCGAAGACGCCGAGCTCCCGCCGCTGCCCCCCGAAGGTGGCCTCGCCGCCGAGATCCCGCTCCTGGAGCGCCTCGACTGGGCGCCGTACTGGGAGCCCATCGCCGGGTACCAGATCTACAACGCCGGGCGCTTCGGCACCTCGGTCTTCCTCGTCGGCGCCATGGTCGGCGTGCGCTACGACGACCGGGAGAGCCCGCTTGTGGGCCGCACCCGGGTCGCGGCCTCGGCGCTTCTGGGCGGCGGCCTCGGCGTAGACGCCCGGGTGGGCAGCTTCTTGGGCCCCGCGGGCAAGTACTGGTCGGTGCAGGCCGGTCCCGACTTCTTCTACAACCGCTACATCGAAGGAAACCTCAGCTTCTTGCCGCCGAGCCCCGGCATGGACATGGTCGTGCGCGCCACCTTGGGGCCGGATCAGGTCTACGTGCTCGGCGGGGTGAGCCCGGCGATCTTGCTGAGCCCCGACCGCCGCGTCGATTGGGAGCGCACCGACCGCTTCGGCTTCGGCCACGAGTTTGAGTGGTACGTCGGCGGCGTCATCGACACCGACGTGTTCAGCTTCGCGCTCACCTGGCGGGAGCGCACCATCTCGACGGGCGTGATTCAGTCGGTGAGCTTCACCGTCGGCATCTGAGCCGCCGGGGCTCAGCCCAGGGCCAACATCCGCTCCAGGGGCTTGAGCGCCGCGAGGCGCAGCCCCTCGTCCATCTCGATGCGCGGCTCGAGATCCCGCAGCGCCAGCACCATCTTCTCCAGGGTGTTGAGGCGCATGAAGGGGCACTCGTTGCAGGCGCAGGTCGTGTCCCGGCCGGGCAGGGGGATGTACTCCTTCTGGGGGTTCACCTTTCGCATCTGGTGGATGATGCCGGGCTCGGTGGCCACGATGAAGCGCTGGGCGGGGTTCGTCTGGGTGGCGCGGAGCAAGGCGAAGGTCGAGCCGATGATGTCGGCGTGCTGGAGCACCTCGGGCTCACACTCGGGGTGGGCGAGCACGACGGCGTCTTTGTGCTGGCTCTTGAGCTCGATGAGCTTCCGCTCGGAGAAGGTCTCGTGCACGATGCAGCTCCCTTGCCACAGGAGCATCTCCCGGCCCGTCTCGCGCATCAGCCAGGCGCCGAGGTTGCGGTCGGGGGCGAAGATGATCTTCTGATCAGCGGGGATCGCGTTGATCACCCGGCGGGCGTTGGAGCTCGTGCAGATCCAGTCCGAGAGCGCCTTCGTCTCCGCGGTGCAGTTGATGTAGGAGACGACGACGTGGTCGGGGTGGGCGGCCTTGAGCGCGGCGAGCTTCTGCGGCGGGCAGGAGTCGGCCAAAGAGCATCCGGCGCGCAGATCGGGCAGGACGACGGTGCGGCTGGGGTTGAGGATCTTCGCCGTCTCGGCCATGAAGTGAACGCCGCAGAAGAGGATCACCTCGGCGTCGGTGTCCCGGGCGGCCTGGGCGAGCTGCAAGGAGTCGCCGGTGAAGTCGGCGAGGTCTTGGATCTCGTCGTCTTGGTAGTAGTGGGCGAGGATCACCGCCTTTCGCTCCCGACGCAGGCGAGCGAGCTCGTCGTGCAGGTCGAGGCGGGGGTCGAGGGCGCGCACGCGGGCGTCGATGGCTTCCATCAGTTCCTCGGTGTGGTGCGGGGTGGGGTCAGAGGCCGCTCACGGCGAGCTGTATCCGGCGGATCAGCTCGGGCATATCTTCAGCGCGGGTGGAGCAGAAGGCGAGGCGTAAGGCGTTGATCTCCGGAATCGAGATGACACCTACGCTGTAGTCACGGATGAGGGAGAGGCGCAGCTCCTGCACGTCGATGTCGGGATCGACGGCGACGAGGCCGAAGAACCCGGCGTTGTTCGGCAGGGCCTTGAGGCGGCCCTCGGCGGGCAGGCTCGCCAGGGCCCGCTGCATGGCCTCCCAGCGGCCGCGGAGCATGAGCAGGCGCTCTTGGATCTGCGCGTCGATGTCGGGGTGGCGCAGCGCCGCCAAGGCGAGGGCCTGGGACGGGCCCGGCGGGATGCTCACCGTGCTGCGCGTCGAGGCCATCACTTTGTCCACCAGGGCCTCACCGGCCTCTCCGGCTGCGGAGAAGGTGAGGAAGCCGACGCGGCCGCCGAAGAAGAGCAGCTCCTTCGTGCAGCCGTCCACCTTCACCACGAGCAGGCGGGCGGGGTCGGCCCGGCGGGCCAGCGCCCAGAACAAGGACTCCCGCAGGGCGCCCTCCTCAAAGACGATGCCGTGGTAGGCGTCGTCGAGCACCACGACGAGGGGGCCGGGGTGGCTCACGAGCAGCTCGACGAGGGCGTCGACCTCGTCGAGGCGGGGCGAGAAGCCCTGGGGGTTTGAGGGGAAGTTGAGCAGCACGACGGCGCGGCCCTGGACCCCGGCGAGGGCGTCCGCGAGCCCGGCGGTGTTGAAGCGCTGCTGGGCGTCGAAGAAGGGGTAGCCGACGATACGCGCGCCGTGGCGGGCCTCAAAGAGCAGGCGGTAGTTGCCCCAATAAGGCGTGGGCACGATCACATCGACGCCCGGCTCCATGAAGAGATCGGCGGCGATGGACAGGCCGTGGGTGAGGCCGCAGACCACCGCCGGGAGGCTCGTCTCGACGCCCCGGCCCTCCCGCGCCTGACGTTGGCGCCACAGCTCCCGCAAGGGCCGCAGGCCCGCGGCGTGGCCGTAGAGCAGGGCCTGCTCGGGCTCCACGCCGATGAGGTGAGAGGAGAGCGCCTCCACAGCCATGGCGTGGCCGCGGCCGTCGGTGAGCTGGCCGATGGTCGCCTTGAGCTCACAGCCCGCGGCTTCAGCGGTCTGGCTGGGGATCCCCTGGGGAAACGCCAAGGCGCGGCCGAAGCGCGAGAGGCTGGTGGCGGCGGCGGGGGCGTCTCGTCTCAGGATCTCGTTGAGCTGCTCGGCTTTCGTCATGGATCACTCCCTCGACAGGGTGGTTAACGCGCAGCGCGGCCTGGGGGTGGTGAACAAAGCGTCTGGGCCCGCTTGCGGCCCCGGCGCTTGGCCCGGTAGGCTCTCGGTCATGCGCGTCATCACCCCCCCCGCCGACGACTTCCTCCTCCGCGATCCGCCTTGGTATGTGCCCGTCGAGGATGAGGTAAGCCTGTTTGAGCACGCCCACGCCTCGAAGCTCCCCGTGCTCCTCAAGGGCCCGACGGGCTGCGGCAAGACCCGCTTCGTCTCCCACATGGCCGCGCGCCTCGGGCGCCCCTTGGTGACCGTGGCCTGCCACGAGGATCTGACCGCCTCGGATCTCCTGGGCCGCTTCTTGCTGCTCGGCGACGAGACGGTCTGGGTGGACGGCCCGCTCACGATCGCCGTGCGCCACGGGGCGATCGTGTACCTGGACGAGGTCGTCGAGGCCCGAAACGACACGATGGTCGTGATCCACCCGCTCACCGACGATCGCCGAATGCTGCCCATCGAGAAGCTGGGCCAGGTGCTCCACGCACCGGACAACTTCATGCTCGTGGTGTCGTACAACCCGGGCTACCAGTCCGTGCTCAAGGAGATGAAGCAGTCCACACGCCAACGTTTCATCTCCCTTGACTTCACCTACCCCAAGCCCGACGTAGAGCAGCAGGTCGTCGCCAAGGAGGCGGGCTGCAGCGCGGAGGTCGCCGCGCGGCTCGTGAAGGTCGCCCAGAAGGTGCGAAACCTCACCGACCGGGGCCTGGAGGAGGGCGTCTCCACCCGCCTGCTCATCTACGCCGGGCGGCTCATCGCCCGCGGGGTGCCCGAGCGCCGGGCCTGCGACGTCGCCTTCGCCCGCACGCTCACCGACGACCCCGACCTCCGCCGCTCCGTGCGGGAGGTCGTCAATGACTACTTTTAGCCCCGGCCGCGCCGCATGATCCCCCGGCGGCTCCTGCGCCTCGCCACGGGCCTGCGTGAGCGCCTGGAGGCCCAGCCCGGCGTGGTGGGGCGCGCGGCACAGCTCGCACGCCACGCCCGGCCCGCCGCCGAGCTCGCCTTGGCCGACCGGGGCACGCTGCGCGCCTGGATGCGCTTCTTGGGGCCGATTCACGCGAGCCTCGGGCCCCAGGCTGAAGACGGCTACACCCGCCTCGTGCTGCGCGCGGTGAAGATTGAGGGCCGCACCGGGCGCCTCGTCGCCTTGACCTTGCCCGACCAGCTCGCCCGGGTGCGCCCGGAGCGCCAGCGGGACTACTTCGAGCTCCTGGAGCTCGTGCTCACCACCCGCCCGAACGCCTTGGGCCTCGTCGCCCGCACCTTGCCCGAGCTCATGGAGCGCCTCTCCGGCCCGGCGCTGCGGCGTTTTCTGAGCGAGGGCCTGAGCTTACATGAGGGCAGCGAGCGGGTCGCCGAGAGCTTCCTCAAGCGGGAGTCCGAGCGGGGCCAACAAGAGCTGGAGCGCCTGACCCTCGGCCTGCCCTTGAAGGAGGTGAGCCGCGCCTTGGCGCTCTACGCCCGGGCCCACTGCGGCGAGGACGTGCAGGTGCGGGCCGACCCCGGCGCGTCGAGCGCCCAGCCCGCCTGGTCTGAAGGCCGCCACATCCACCTGCCCGAGCGGGTGGACCGTTACGGCGACGAGCGCGACTTCCTCATCTACCGCGTGCTCACCGCGCGCACCGCGGGCTACCTGGAGTTCGGCACCTTCGATCTGCACCTCCAGCGGGTGCCCGGCGAGTGGCCCACGGCGCACCCCGGCGAGGGCGACCTTGAGCGTTTTTTGCGGGCCTTCCCCAACAAGAGCCTCGCCCGTGACCTCTTCCGCCTCGCTGAAGACGCCCGAGTCGAGGCCCGGGTCATCGCCGAGTACCCCGGCATCGCCCGAGACCTCGCCGTGCTCCGCCCCGATGAGCTGGCCCTGCGCCCGGAGATCGGCGACCTCGCCCCGGCGGAGCAGCTCGTCGAGGCGCTCCTGCGCCGCTCCTGGGGCGCGCCCTTCCCCGAGGAGCTCCCCGACCGGGTGCGCGCCGCCGCCGAGACCGCCTGGAGCCTCCTGCGCCCGGAGTCTGTGCGGGGTGTGGAGGACGTCGCCGCGGCGGTGCAGAGCGCCTTCCCCTTGGCCTACCGCCTCATGACCTTCGTCGAGGACGGCGACCTGCGCCCCAACGACGGCGCGGGCCAAGGCGGCTCCGGGCGCCGGGAGCGCGTCGAGACGCCGGACCTGGGCCGGGGAGGGGAGGGCCGCGAGGACGACGCCGGAGAGGCCCGGGAGGGCTACCGGGGCCTGGAGGAGCCGATGTTGGGCACGGCGCTCCGCCCCGAGGCGCTCTCGGCGGAGGACCGCGCGGAGGACGAGGCCGCCCGGGAGCTGCGCGCGGCGATGACTGAAGAGGGCCTCGACGCCGCCCTCTCGGAGATCCGCCGGGCCCTGCGCCAGCAGGAGCCCCTCAACGACCGCAGCTACGACGAGATGGTCGCGTTCTTGGAGCGAAACGCCGCCCCTGAAGGCGCCATCGTCGAGGACAGCGAGACCCCGTCTCGGCCCGCCCCCTTGCCCGGCCCCTTGGGCGCGGCGCTCGACCCCGACCACGACCCCGCCGCGCCGAGCACCCTCTACCCCGAGTGGGACCAGGGCATCGGCGACGTGAAGCCCCAGTGGACCCGGGTGCGGGAGCACATCCTCGCCCCCGGCAGCCGCGACTTCGTGACCGGCGTGCTGGAGGAGCACGGCCCCACCTTACGCGGCCTGCGCAAACGGTTCCAGGCGCTCCGCCCCGAGGCCCTGCGCCGGGTGAAGGGCCTCGTCGACGGCGACATCTTGGAGCTCGACCGCGCCATCGACGCCCGCATCACCGCGCGGAGCGGCGGCAGCCCCAGCGAGCGCCTCTACACCCGCCAGCTCCGCGACCAGCGCGACGTCGCCGTGGCGTTTTTGCTCGACATGTCGAGCTCCACGAACGAGGTCGCCGCAGAAGGCGGCAAACGTATCATCCAGGTGGAGAAGGAGGCCCTGGTGCTCATCGCCGAGGCCGTAGACGCCATCGGCGACGCCTGCGCCATCTGGGGATTTTCGGGCTACAGCCGCGAGCACGTCGCGTTCTACATCGCCAAGGAGTTTGACGACGCCTACGACAGCCGGGTGAAGGAGCGCATCGGGCGCATGAGCTGGAAGATGGAGAACCGCGACGGCGCGGCGATCCGCCACGCGACGATGAAGCTCGCCCGGCAGCCCGCCCGCACCCGCCTGCTCATCCTGCTGAGCGACGGCCGCCCTCTGGACTGCGGCTGCGACCAGTACTTCGACTCCTACGCCCAGGCCGACACCCGGGCGGCCCTGCGGGAGGCGCGGAAGCTCAACATCCACCCCTTCTGCATCACCGTAGACCCCCGGGGCGAGAGCTACCTGGAGGCGCTCTACGGCGAGGTCGGCTACGTCGTCATCGAGGACGTGGCGAGCCTGCCCGCGCGCCTCCCGGCGCTCTACCGGCGGCTGACGCGCTGAGCGCCGCTCAGAGCTCGCCGTCCTCGACCTGGTCCGCGCGGCTGGGGCGCTCGTAGAAGAAGCTCTTCACGAGGGCTTTCTCGCCGGGGTAGAGGAGCTGGAGGCGGAGCGCGGCCTGGTTGTGGCAGAGGATCGCCGCGCTCAGCGTAGCGTCACGTTTGGCCCGGGCGACGCGCAGCTCGGCCCGCCGGGTCGCGCGGCGCGCGAGGCCGTCCTCCAATGCGGCCTGGGCGCTCGTGAGGGCGCCGATGTCGATGCTGACGAGGGATGGGTCGGCGGAGACGGCGCGGATGGCGGCGTGCACGTACTCCGACTGGCTGTCGGTCGCGACGTTTTTTACCGCGGCGCTCGGCGCGGTGGGGAACACGGCGAGGTAGGTCGGGGAGCCGCGGTCGCCGGAGACGTGCACCAGCAGGCGCCGCGAGAGGTCGGCCACGGCGGCATCGACCTGGCCGTCGAGGTAGTTCACCTCGGCGGTGAGCGCGACCAGCTCGTCGCGCAGGTCTTGGAGCAGAGACTCATCGGTGATGAGCGCGGTGAGGGCGGCGTTCACATCGCGCCGGATCTCTTCAGCCTCGGGACGCCCGGCCAGACGTAAGACCAAGACTCTGAGCCAACGCCGCGCCTCCGCATACGACGCCACTTCCGCGAGCACCATCGGACCACCTCGGTTTGTTCGTGAGCGCGCCCCCCGACCTCGAAGGGCCACGGGGCGACTATAGCACGGAGGTAGTGTGGTGGACACGATCATCACCCTGCACGCCTGCGGCGTAGGGATCAGGGTCGCCGATCGGCGCGCCGCAGCTCGGCGACGCTCCTCCGCGCGGCGTCGAGGGCCGCGCTGAAGACCACCGGCGCGGCGATCGGCGGCCAAGATCGACGCCACGAAGGCCCGCGGCGCGGCGATCGGCGGGCTCGATCGTCGCGCCGCAGGTCATCGGCGCGATGAGCGAGGACAGGGTGGGCCGCGTCGGAGGTGCGCGGCGCTGGGATCGACGACCCGAGGTGGATCCCCGCAGGTCGTCGCCGCGCAGCTCAGGCCTTCACCCACCCCAGCCGTGTGCCTTGTTTCTCCGGGGTGCAGAGCCCGACGTAGCGGGCCTTGGGCAAGACGCCGTCGGCCATGACCGGGCGCAGGCCCCGGGCGCTCGCCTGGAGCGCCAAGGCCGCGCCGAGCTGCACAGACTCGGTCCAGGCGACGTGGTAACCGAGGCAGAAGTGGGGGCCGTAGGAGAACCCGATGGTCTCCAGGGGCGAGGGGCGGCGCTCACGGCCGACCCAGCGGTCGGGGTTGAAGCGCTCGGGGTCGGGGTAGTGCCGGGCGTCGCGGTTCCAGACGAGGATCGGGCAGGTGAGCTCAAGGCCCGCGGGGAGCATCACCCCAGCGACCTCGACGGGCTGCAGGAGGCGGCGGCTGATCGCGGTGACCGGCGGGTAGAGGCGCAGGCACTCGCGGAACAGGCCCTCGATCAAGGGGAGCTGGGCGAGGTCTTTGGGGTGCTGGGGCACGCTGCCGAAGGCCTGGGCCTCGGCGACGACCCGCGCCCAGAGCGCTGGATCCTGGGCGAGGTGGCAGGCCATCCAGGTCATCGTCGAGGCCGTCGTCTCGTGGCCCGCCAAGGCGAGGAGCAGCACGTTGTCGATGAGGCCGCGGTCATCGGCGCGGAGCTCCTGGGCGTCCCAGCCCCGCACCATCTCCGCGAGCAGGCCCGTGATGGACGGGTCCTTCCGGATCGCCTCAATCCGGGCGGACAGGCGCTCGGTGAGCCAGGCCCGGGCGCGCTCCGCCCGCCACTCGGGGCTGCCGGGGAAACGCAGCTTCACCGGGGACAAGGTGAGCATCACCTCCTCGTAGTGCTCCCGCCAGCCGTCGAGCTCGTCATGCGGGATACCCAAGATGCGGAAGATGATGTCCAGCGCCAAGGTGCGCATCTCGATGAGGGCCAGGGGCGCGGGCGTGTCGAGCATCACGCCGACCTGCCGCTCGATGACCTCCTTCATGATCTCGCTCGTGCCCTGCGCGCTCAGGCCGTTGGGCGTGAACGGCTTGTTCATCGCGCTGCGGCCGCTCTTGTGGGGCTCGCCGTCTTGGGTGAGCAGGCTGTCGCCCAAGAGCGTCGGGGCCAGCTCAAAGTAGTGCCGCACCGAGCAGGACTTGTCCTTGAGCACGTCGTAGAGATCGGCGTTCAGCGCGTAGATGCTCCAGCGCCCGCGGCCCATGTTCACCCAGGCCAGGTCACCGGAGAGCGCCCGCAGATCCTCAAAGAACGACATCGGCCAGAACAGCCGCCGCAGGTTGTGCCCGACGAGGGGCCAGCCGCCGGGGAGCTGGCGGATGCTCGGGGCGTCGAGTG
>JAKLKD010000190.1 GCA_023150845.1 Myxococcota bacterium
CCCCGCCGCCGCGCCCGCCCCTGACGACGACGCCCCCTCCACGAGCCCTCGCCCCCCGGCGACGGCGCGCCCGGCCGCCGTCCCCTCGCCCGGCCTGCCCGCAGCGCCCCCGGTGCCCCAGGTCAACCCTCCGGCCGCCGCGGGCCTCGACCGCGACGCCCTGGAGGAGGCCATGACCGAGGTGCTTCGGGACGCCGCGCGCCAGCACGGCCTGGAGGTCTGAGCATGGCCGGTCCCGCGGGCGCCCTCGCCTACAGCCTCACCCTCGGCGGTCTCCGCGCGAGCAGCGACGGACGCGGCGACAGCGCCCAGGCCCGCGCGCTCCACGTCGACCGTGGCATGGGCGGCGTCGGGCGCGCGGTGCTGGACATGGTCGTGAGCGCAGACGGCGGGGCCCCTTCCCCGGGGGATCCGGTCGCCCTGCGCCTCAACGGCGGCGCCGGGGACGCGGACGTGTTCACCGGCGAGGTCTTCTCGGTCCAGGCCCGGGCGGACGGCCTGCGTGTCGTCGCGACGGACGGCCTCGCCACCTTGGGCCGCACCGAGCTCGCCAAGGTCTGGGACGACAAGACCGCCGGGGGCATCGTGAAGGACCTGATCAGCGCCGCGGGGCTCAGCCCGGGCGACGTCGAGGACGGCCCCAACCTCACCGGCTACGTCGTCCTGCGCGGCCCCCGCGCCCTGCGGCAGATCGAGCGCCTCGGCGCCTTGACCGGCTGTGACGTGTGGACCCGGGGCGACGGCAAGGTCTGCTTCGCAGGCCCCGGCACCCCCGGCGGCGCCGTGCTCGCCGAGTGGGGCAAGACGCTCCTCGCCTTGCAGGTGCAGGCCACGACGCCGCGCCAAGACGGCGCCGAGGTCTACGCTGAAGGCGCCGCGGGCGCCCAAGGCGCGGACAAAGCCCACTGGCTCGTCGCCGACCTCACCCCGAACCAAGGCGCCGCGAAGGTCGCCGCCGCCGGGCAGGCCACGCCGGGCAGCGCGGGGGATGGCCCCCGCCACAGCGGCCTCGGGGCGCTCCGGGCCGCCGCCGACGCCAAGACCGCCGCCTTGGGCCAGGCCCGCTGGCTCGCCCAGCGCGGCGTGCTCGGCTGGGTCGAGCTCCTCGGCGATCCCAAGGTCGAGCCCGGGGACACCCTCACCGTCATGGGCCTGCCGCGGCAGCACCCCGCGAGCGGCGTCTTCCCCGCCGCCGGGGCGCGTATCCGCCGCGTCACCCACCGCTTCGACCTCCAGCGCGGGTTCACGACCCGGGTGGTGCTCTGATGTCGGTGCGTGTCGGAAAGGTTGAGCTGCGCGCCGTGCAGTCCTTACGCAGCGAGGAGGCCCGGGCGCTCATCGAGCAGCGGGCGCCTGGCCAGGCCGGGGCGGTGTTCCAGGACCTCGGCCGGGGCCCGACGACCCTGCACGTCGAGGGCCTGCTGCTCGGTGACGCGGCGCTTGAGGCCATGGAGGTGCTGCGCGGCGCCCAGGCCAAGGCCGAGCCCCTCTCTTTCGCCGCCGACATCGCCACGGGCACGGAGATCACCGAGGTCTTGGTCGAGGACTTTCGGTGTGTGCAGACCGCCGGGGCGGTGAACCGCTACACCTTCACCTTACGCCTGCGGGAGCACGTCGAGCCGCCCTCCCCCCTCGACGCCGGGGTGCCCGCCGTAGACGCCGGGATCCTTGAGGACGCCGGGGCCTGGGCGGCCCTGGCCGGGGACGTGGCCGCGAACCTCCAGAACCCCGCGGGCCTCGCCGGGGCCTTGCTCAACAACCCCGGCCTGCTCGACGCCCTGAACATGGGCGACCTCGCCTCGGCCATCGTCGGCAAGCTGGAGGAGATCACCGGCGCCGACCTCAGCGGCCTGCTCAAGGCGATCAAGAGCATCGACCCCCAGAAGGTCATCGAGCTCATCCAGGCGATTCAAGACGCGGACAGCCTCGGCGACTTCTTGATGAAGTACGCCGAGGAGGGCCTGGACCTGCTGGAGGACCTCACCGGCGTCGATCTGGGCGCCATCGAGGCCCTGGTGACGGTCTTCTCCCAAGGCACCGACATCATCGCGCGCTTCCAGCGTGTGCAGAAGGCCGCTGAGGGGCTCGTGAAGGACCTCGGCGACTTTGACCCCCTCGCGGGCCTGCCCGTCGGAGGTGGCGCGTGAGCACCACGGCGCGCCAGATCATCGATCGTGTGCTGGAGCTCATCGACGCCGTTGATGAGCTGCTCGCCACCGCGGGCCTCAAGGATCTCGTGAAGGAGGTCGCCGAGGCGCTCAAGGTCGGCGATCAGATCAACGCCGTCATCGACGCCATCCTCGACGCGCTCTCCACCATCGCCGAGAACATCGCCAAGCTGGAGATCCCGCTACGGTTTGTGGAGGCGCTCTCCGGGCTCACTCGGCTCATGGCGCCGCTCCTCGACACCCTCGGCGAGGTCATGGCCGCCGCTGAAGGCGACCTCAAGGACCTCGGCCTGCCCGACCTCAACGTCGGCGACGCCCTCAAGACCGCCATGGACAAGGCCGACACCGCCGTTCGTGCCGCCGGGGGCTGGCTCGACGCCCAGCCGCCGAGCGCCCAGCAGGTGCTCGACCTCGTGGCGCGTTTCGGTGAGCTCGGCGACACGCTCAGCGGCTACAAGGTGACGTCATGAGCGACGGCGCGCTCTTCCCGACCTTGGCGCAGGGCCTCGCCGCGTTCAAGGCTGAGCTCCAGGGCGACGCCGGGGCCAAGCTCGCGGCGCTGCCCCAGGCCGACAACCCGCTGCGAGACCTCATCCTCACCGTGCTCAAGGCCGTGCTCGACGCCCTCGTCTGGCTGGAGCAGGCCCTCGTGAAGCTCGCCGAGCTCGCCGTGCTCACGGACGGCATGATCGCCACCTTAGAGACCGCCGGGATCACGCTCAAGGGCATGGGCGGCCTGCGCGCCCAAGACTTCCCGCCGGAGCTCTCGGCGGTGGTCGGCCCGCTCACTGAGGCCACCCAGCTCGCGAGCCAAGCCGGCGACCTGCTCACCGACTTCACCGACAAGCTCGGGGTGCTGCCCACCCCCGACGACATCAACCTCGCGCGCGCCGAGCTGGAGCAGATCCTCGGCCGCACCCCTGAGCCGCTCCTCGGCAGCCGTCCTCGTGATCTCCAGCGCCTCGTCGCGGCGCTCCCCGCGTAAGTCCTCCCGCCTCGCCCATCCTCAGAGGAGTCAAGATGCCGCCCACCAGGAACCCGTTCAACCTCCTCGCCTACCTCTTGTTCCGCGTGCGTCGCGGCCTGGAGGACATCGAGCAGGCGGGCCAGCCCCCTCGCTGGCTGCGTATGGCTCGTTTAGGCCCCCAGGTCACCGCGCCGAACCCGCCCGTCATGGCGAACGGGGTGGCCTCTGTGGTCAAGGCCTTCACCACCTCGCTCAACTGGATGGCCGAGGCCACCCTGGACCTGCGCGAGCTGCTCATCACGACCGACGCCGCGAAGGCCACCGCCGAGGCCGCCCTGCGGCTCCTGCGCACGGCGAACTCGCCGGAGTTCGTCAACGGCCTCAAGAACATCCTCCCGGCCTCAGCGGTCGCGGAGCTGCAGTCCATCGCCCAGAGCGTCGATGGGGTGCTCGGGGACATCGAGAACATCCTCACCTACATCCCTGAGCCCGACGACGTGAACCGCATGTCCCACGAGCTCTACCGGCTCCTGTGCGTCGTGCAGCGTCAGGTGCCCTACGGCGCTGACGGGGTGACCTTCGACCTCACCGAGATCCGCCCCGACACCCAAGATCACGTTGATGTGGCGAACACCGGCAAGATCCGCCTGATCAACTGGGCGCTGGACGCGAAGACCACCACCCGCGGCCTGGGCGACAACGAGGACCTCTCCCAGGACCTCTACCGCCTCGGCGTCCGCCGCCTCTGGGAGACCACCGAGGCCAACCTGCCCCAGCGCTCCATCGGGCAGTTCACCTTCGGCGCGCGCACCGAGACGATCTTCAACTTCGACTTCGACCACACCATCACCCAGGCGCCGGCGGCCAAGCCCCACCAGGACACCCGCCAAGACATCGTGGAGCTCTGGGACCTCCTCGACAAGCACGGCTACCGCGACGACGCCGTGCCCCAAGGCAGCGCCGACCGGGCCCCGGGCACGGCGAAGTACACCGCGGCGCTCACGGCGCTGGTCCGTAAGTTCCAGGTGCTCAACGGCCTTCCCGTCACCGGCTGGCCCGACAACGACACCATCAACCGCCTGCTTCACCTCGACTACGGCGCGAAGACCCTCACCCGCGCCATCCCCTACATCCCGGCGATGGACCCGGCGCCCCTGGTCGGCGGCAACACCTCCAACAAGGCGCCGGACCCCTTCGACGACAAGGTCAAGGGCGGCTTCTTGCCCCTCTTGAACGCCGACGCCGACCACCCCAACGAGGAGCAGGACTCCAACACCGAGCCCCTGGAGTTCATCCGGGACCAGCCCGGCTACCGCTACCTCCCCGTGGCCTCGACCACCCGGCAAGGCTGGCGCACCGTCGATGACGCGCTCTCCGCCCCGGGCTTCGTCGCGATCCAGTCCCGCCGCATCGACAGCGCCAACACCCAAGAGATGATCTCGTTCGAAGGCGACATCCTCACCGAGGGTGAGGCGTCGAGCGGCGACATGTTCTGGGCCGCGCGGCACCTCACGCCTTGGGCGGCGGGGCGCACCAACACCACGGCGCCCCTGGCCGCCCCGGCCCTGCACAACGGCGCCGCCGTGCCCGCGGGTCGGCGCATCCGCATGGTGCAGTGGATTGACCTCTCGAAGCTCCAGACCCACCTCGCCTCCTTGGGCGCCGGGTATGAGCTCTGGCTGCAGGCCTTCGTGCTGCGGCGCTCCCTCTACCGCGACCGGGCCGGGATGTTCAACATGCCGGATCAAGGCCGAATCTCGCTGGAGCTCTACGACGAGGACCTGTTCAAGGGCCCCGACCCCTACTCCGCCGTGCGCCCCCTCGGCGGCCCGCCCAAGCTCTCGATGTACGCGCTCTCCGATTGGCTCCCGGCCCAAGACGGGAACACCAACACGCTCACCATCGATCAGGTGCGCCCCTGGTGGACCTGGTGGCTGCAGAGCTCCCGCGCGATCCGGCTCCTGCCGACCGTGGGCGGGTACGCCGAGAACCCGAACACCCAGCCCGACCCGGCGAAGAACGCCAAGAAGGTCAACGCCGCACTCATCGTGCTGGAGGCCCAGCCCCAGTCCGGCGTAGACGTCGACGCCTACTTCGACAACGTCCGGGTTCGTTGGGACGTCCGTAAGGTGGGGAACTAAGCCTCATGTCTGAGCTGATCCCGCTCCTGCGCGCCATCATCCAGGATGAGCTGCGGGCCCTGCGCCTCGGCGACGTGGGGGTCGTCTCCAAGAACGAGCCCCACACCGGCGACGGTGACGCCCACAACCACACCTGCGACGTGAAGCTGCGGGATCAGGACATCGAGCTGAAGAAGGTGCCCATCTGCGCGCCGCACCTGGGCGTCATCAGCGCGCCCCAGGTCGGCGAGCTGGTGCTGTTGAGCTACGTCGGCGGAGACCCCAGCCGCCCCATCGTCGTGGGGCGCCTGTACTCCGACGAGTTTCGACCGCCGCTCCACGAAGAGAAGGAGTGGCGGGTGCAGGTCCCCTTGGGCGAGAAGACCGAGATCGCCATCGACAAGGACGCCAGCGTCATCGCCGCCGCGGGCGACACCAAGATCACCCTCAAGAAGGACGGCAGCGTCGAGATCGAGGGCAAAGAGGACCTCAAGGTGAAGGTCTCAGGCAACGTCGAGATCGAGTGTGTCGACGCCACCATCAAGGCCTCGGGGAACATCAGCCTCGGCGAAGGCGGCGGCGGCGTGATCACGACGACGAGCCACAAGTGTTTTTACACCGGGGCGCCGCTGGTGGGCTCCCAGACCGTCACGGCGAAGGGCTGACCGATGCCCTCCCCGCCCGCCCCGCTCCTGCAGAACCTCGCTTCAGGCGCCCTGCGCGCCCGGAAGATTGAGGGTGAGAAGGCGCCGGACCTCGCGAACGCCCTCGGGGACGCGACAGCCCAGGGGCTCCAGCTCTTCATGAGCATGGCGATGGTCGCCCCCGGCACCGCGGCGGTGGTGGACCCGGTGAGCACCTCCGGGGCGACGGCCGGGCCGGGGATGCTCATGCCACCGCCCGCCGGGGGCCCCGACGCCTCCACGCTGTCCGGGCTCGCCAAAGGGGCCATCGCCGGGGCCGGGCTCATCGGCGAGGACGCGCCGAAGCTCGGGGACGCCTTCGGGCAGACCCTCGGCCAGGCGCTCACGCTGTTCACCGCCCAGGTGCAGGTGGCGCCAGGGGTCGCCGTCGCGGGCATGGTCACCGTCGCGCCGGGTATGCTCATGGGCGCCGCGCCGGACGCCTCGACGGTGGAGTCCCTCGCCAAGGGCTTCCTCGCCGCCCAGGGCCTCCAAGGTGAGGCCATCGGGGACACCGCCGGGGCCTTCGGGGAGCTCATCGGCGGCGCCCTCTCCCAGCTGATGTCGATGGCGATGATGGCGCCGGGGGTGGCCTGCACGCCGGCCGCCACCGCCGCGCCGGGGAGGCTCATGTAATGGCCACGACGCCCAAAGATCCCCTGCTCACCGACCTCCGCGTGGTGTTCACCCCGCACGGCCAGGCCGACCTCGACCTCCAGACTGACGAGCTGGAGCGGGTCAGCGGCCGGGACAACCTCGTCCAGGCCTTGTCTCTGCGCCTCTTGACCGAGCGCGGCGAGCTGACCGAGCTGTCCCACCCCCGGTACGGGAGCCGCCTCCGCGAGCTCATCGGCGAGCCCCTGGACCGCGCCAACGTCGAGCTCCTTCGACGCTATGTGCGCAAGTGCCTCCTCCAAGTTCCCCGCGTCGCTGAGGTCGTCACCGTGCGCGCCCTCACGACGAACATCCCCGGCGTCGTGGTCGTGCAGGCCACGGTCCGCCCGATCACCGGGGCCCCCATCTCCCTCTCGCTCAACCTCGACCTCTCCTAGCGTCGCGCCGAGGAGTCCTCATGTCCTTCTCTGATCGGATGCCCATCGCTGGGCGCCTCACCCTCACCTTGACCGACCCCGAGGGCCGCGTGGTCGAGGAGCGTCGGGTGAAGAACCTCATCACCCTCAAGGGCCGGGCCTTCTTGGCGCGCTCCTTCGCCGGGCTCGGCGCCACGAACGTCGACATGAGCATGGTGCTCGGCACCTCCGCCGTCACCCCGGCGCTCACCGACCTCGTGGACAAGGCCCCTGGCCAAGAGGCTGTGGAGCTCGACGAGTCACGCTGGGCGCTTGAGGCGCCGATCGTCGAGGCCCCCTCCGTCGTCGAGAACAGCGGCGCCGTGCCCGAGATCGTCGTGCGCCTCACCGCCACCTTCCCCGGCGGGGCCGGCAGCGCCGAGCACACCCTCCGTGAGGCTGGGATCGTGCTGCTCACCGGCCCCAACGCCGCCGAGCGCACGCTGTTCAACCGCGCCGTCTTTGAGCCGATCACCAAGACCGAGCGCCTCTCCTTGACCGTCGGCTGGGAGCTGGTGTTCTGATGTCCACCTCCGGGCCCCGCCTGCTCGCCCCTGACGCCGACTCGAGCGGATGGATCTCCGTCGGCCCCAAGGGCGCGACCTTACGACTGGAGGGCGCCGAGGGCTACGAGCTGCGGAGCGCGACGGTCGTGCTCAAGGTCACCTCGGCGGACCTCACATTGAGCTGGCTCGGGGAGTCCCGGCGCTCGGCGGTCGCCTCGGTCGCTCAGCCCAGCGGGTTCACCTTGGCGCTGGAGTCCGGCGACGACGCCGTCGCGACGGAGTGGCTCACCGCGGACTGGTCCGAGCTGCGCGCGCTCCGCGGCGTCGCCGTCAAGCTGGCCTCGGCCCGCAAGAACACGCCCATCGAGCGTGAGGACAGCGCCTTAGCCGATGAGCTCGACCACAAGATGGCGGCCCGAGGCGCCGAGGTCGCCGAGATGGAGGTCGACAAAGAGATCTTCGGCGACGAGGAGCTCCTTGAGTGGGTGACCGCCGATGAAGACTGGGCGAGCGGCGCGTCTACTCCGGACAGCTACGGCACCGCGGCGCCCCGCCGGGATTGCCGCCTTTCGTTGTCCGTCGGCGGCCCCTGGTTCCCCAGCGGCGAGGCCGAGCTGGCGTCTGGAGAGGCCCACAGCCTGCCGAGCCTGCTCGCCAGCCGCGCCAAGATTGAGCTGCTCTCCGACGGTGAGCCCAGCGGCGCCCGCCTCGCCGAGCTGCACCTGCGGCTCAGCGACCAGCCCGAGAGCCTCGCCTTACGCGCAGACGGCGGCACCTACGGCCTGAAGGTCGGCCCGACCCGCGCGGACGAGCAGGTCACGCTCAGCGATCCGGGCTGGGTGGAGGCGATCAACCGCCGCCTGCGGGCCGGAGAGGCGCCCAGCCTCGCGCTCATCGCGTCGCGGCCCGGCCGGGTGAAGCTCATCTCGGCGACGCTCGACTTTGTGCGGGTGCACACCGCGCTCCAGCGCCGCACGAACGACAGCGACGACGACGCCACGGCTACGCTCACCGCCGAGGACCCCGTCTGGGTGCAGGAGCTCGACCCCACCGACGGCGCGGTGAGCCGGGTGCTGGAGCTCGGCGAAGACGGCGTGCTCACCGAGCTCACGCTCACCACAGCCTTGGGCCCCGGGCCACGCCCCACTCTGCTCGACATGCCCCGGGCGGTGACGAGCCTGCGCCGCGGCCGGGCGATTGACACCAACACCGCCCAGGCGCAGGCGCTCACCGGCCTGCGCGGCGCCGTCACCGAGCTCGACCTCGCCCTGCGTCCCCTCACCGCCCTCGTCGAGGGCCGCGTCGAGCTGCACCCCGACGTGCTCGGCCGCCCCAGCGGCGTCGCCAGCGCGATCTGGCCCCTGCGTGTCGAATCGACGGACCCCGGCCTCGACACCCGCTGGGTCAGCGTGCCCCTGAGCCCCGCGCCCACTTTTGACACGTCAAGGGTCTGGCTCGTGATCGTGGTGACCGACGGGGAGCTGAGCTGGGCCTTTGAGCCGAACGCCAACCCTGAGCTCGGCGGCATCGCCAGCCGCACGAGCGGCGGCCCCTGGACCCCTGGCGCCGCGGGCTGGCTGCCGCTGCGCCTGCACGGCCCGCCGTCTGAGGCGCCGGAGCCCCCGGTCCTGGAGCTGCGCCGGGGCCTGCAGTCCGTGAGCCTGCCTTGCCCCGGCCCCGTCACCCTCCGCCAGAGCGAGCTCGCGCTGCTCAACCAGTCCCCGGTGCGCCTGTTGAGCCTTCGCGTCACGCCTACCTCCCGGGCCCAGCTCACGCTCCGCGGCCTCCGGGCCGTCGTCGCCCCCGCCTGATCTACTGAGGCCCCCATGCTCCGCGCTCTGGAGACCCGTCTCATCCCCGCCGTGTCCGCCGCCTTAGGCGCCGAGTCTGGGCTGACCGTTCAGCAGGGCCCCGCGCTCCCGCCGACGTCCGCCGGGGCGAAGCTCGTGTCGCTCTGGGCCCAGACCCTCAGCCTGGATCCCCCCGAAGGGGACGACCCCAGCTCAGGCCGAGGCGACGCCCGGCTCAGCGCCACCCTCACCCGGACCCCGTCGAGCGGCGGCAAAGACCTGCGCCTCAACAGCAGCGTCGGCCTCACGCTGACCGAGGTCGAGAGCCCCGCCGGGGTGCTGCGCCAGCCGGGGGACGACTACCTCACCGAGCTGCACAGCCCCAGCGGCGACTGGATGGTGCGTTTTTACCAGGCCCAGGCCGGGGCCGCCCGGGTGACGCTCACTGGGGACGCCGCCCGGGGCTTCACCGACCGCCGCAAGGGCCGGATCGCCCTGACCCTCACGACCTGGGCGACGAGCCTCGCCGACGCCGACCGCCTCACGGGCAAGGCCCTCGCCGCGCTCTTGCCGGCCTTGGATGACCTCGGCGTCGTCGACTCCGAGGAGCTGAGCTTCCGCACGAGCCTGCCCCCCGGCGCCGGGACCCGCCTGCGCCTGAGCCGCGCCGTCGCGCTCTTGGAGGGCGCCAGCCGCGCCGTCGCGCCGCTCGGCGCCACGACGACGCCGCTCTACTCGTCTCAGGTGACCTTGAGCCTCCGCGGCGCCATCGAGCTGACCGTCGCCTACGGCTCGCCGGATCCCCAAGGGATCATCGAGGGCGTCCGCCTCGACGCCGACGTGCGCGGCGCGACGGGCCCTGGCCCCCGGGTCATCGAGGCCCGGCCCCTCGTGGACCTGCGCTCGGTCACGCCGACCCTCGCCGCCCGGGCCATCTCCGCCTTCGGGGCGAACACCCTCGCCGAGCTGCTCCTCGTGCCCCTCGCGGAGCTGGAGCGCGGCGACCCGGGCCTCACCGCGAGCGACCGCGCCAAGCTCATCACCGCCCGGGACGAGGTCAGCGAGATCTTGGCGGTCTACGTCAACCACGCCCGCCTCGGCCCGCTCCTCACCCAGACCATCGACAGCCTCGCGGGGCAGAGCGCCGCCAGCCTGCTCGCGGCGGCGGGCGGCGACCCCACGCTCAGCGCCGAGATCGACGCCCTCCGCGTGGACCTCGGCCGCCTCGCCGCGCTCTTGGACACGACCGCGGCGAAGAGCGTCAAGCTCGGCGACCTCGCCCGCCGGAGCTGAGCCCGGCGGGCGCGCCCCTCAGCCCTGAATCAGGGAGTAGACGCGCTCAAGCGCCTCGGGCAAGGCCGCGACGTTCGGGCCACCAGCCTGGGCCATGTCGGGCCGCCCGCCGCCGCCACCGCCGACCATCTTGGCCAGGTCACGCACGATGTTCCCGGCGTGAACCCGCTTGCCCGCGAGGTCCTTGGTGGTCGCGGCGATGAGCAGCACCGAGCCCGTCGAGCGGGAGCCCAGCACCACGAGGCCGCTGCCGAGCTGCTCACGGAGGCGATCGGCCTCGTCACGCAGGGTGTTCGTGTCGCCGGGGATCTCCATCGCCAGCACCTTGACGCCGTTGATGTCCTTCGCCCGGGAGAGCACGTCCCCCGCCGTGGCCCGCGCCAGCTCGCGGCGCGCGGCCTCAAGCTCCTTCTCTAGGCGCCGACGATCGGCCTGGAGGCGCTCGATGGCGTCATCGAGCTGCTGCACCGGCACCCGCAGGCGGTCCGCCGCGGCCATCGCCCCGGCGTCACGCTCGCGGGTGACCCGCAGGGCCTCGACGCCGGTGACGGCCTCGACGCGGCGCACCCCGGCGGCGACGCCAGACTCGGAGAGCACCCGGAAGAGGCCGATGTCGCCGCTGCGGCGGGCGTGGGTGCCGCCGCAGAGCTCCTTGGAGTGGTCGCCGACGCGGATGACACGCACGTTGTCGCCGTACTTCTCGCCGAACAGCGCCATGGCGCCCAGCGCCCGGGCCTCGTCGATGGGCATGACGTCGGCGCTCACGGCGTCGTTGGCGAGGATGTTGCGGTAGACGATCTCCTCGACCTCTTGCAGCTCATGGGGGGTCATGGGCTTGTGGTGGGAGAAGTCGAAGCGCAGGCGGTTGGGGTCCACCAAGGAGCCCTTCTGCATGACGTGGTCGCCGAGCACATGGCGCAAGGCGGCGTGGAGCAGGTGGGTCGCGGTGTGGTTGAGCCGGGTGCGGTCGCGGCGCTCGCTGTCGACGACGAGGCGCACCTTCTGGGACTCCCGCAGCGTGCCCTCGACGACCTGGCCGATGTGCACGATGAGGTCTCCGTGGGTCTTCTGGGTGTCGATGACCTCAAACCGGCCGCCCTCAAACTGGATCTCGCCGTGATCGCCGACCTGACCGCCGGACTCGGCGTAGAACGGCGTCTCGCTCACGATCACCTGGCCGCGCTCACCAACCTCCAGGGCCGCGACGCGCTCGCCGCCGCGCAGGAGCGCCTGCACCATGGCGCTGG